>USAX01000008.1 GCA_900552705.1 uncultured Collinsella sp.
CCCGCCGTATCGACAACCAGCTGCGCGGCCGTTCCGGCCGTCAGGGCGATCCGGGCGAGACCCAGTTCTACCTGTCGCTCGAGGACGATCTCATGCGTCTGTTTGGCGGCGACAAGATGGACCGCGTCTCCAAGATGATGGTCACGGCTGACATGGGCGACGATATGCCCATCCAGCACAAGATCATCTCCAAGGCTGTCGAGAGCGCCCAGCACAAGGTCGAGAGCATCAACTTCTCCATGCGTAAGAGCGTCCTTGAGTACGACGACGTCATGAACAAGCAACGCCAGGTCATCTACGCCGAGCGCAATAAGATTCTGGACGGCAAGGATCTGACCGACCACATCACCGAGGTCATGCACGATACCGTGTACCGCTGCGTGCAGGAGTTCTGCACCAAGGACAGTCACGATGGCGAGCGCGACCTGGAGGGCCTGCGCAAGTGGGTTGTGGAGCTCACCGGCCACATCGATACGCCGAAGTTCCCCGACGAGGATTATGAGGCCCTAGCTGCCGATGTCCTGGCTTACGTAGAGAAGTGCTACAACATGAAAGCCGAGCGCTTGGGCGAGGACCTGATGCGCGAGCTCAACACCCAGGTCATGCTGCGCGTCATCGATACCCGCTGGATGAACTACCTGCAGGAGATGGACTACCTCAAGACCGGCATCGGCCTGCGCGGCTTTGGCCAGCGCGACCCGCTGGTCGAGTACAAGACCGAGGCCTACGGCGCGTTCCAGATACTCGTCGACACCATGTACGAGGATTACCTGCGCACGGTTCTGCGCATCGAGATCAAGGCTGCCCCGCGTGTCGTGGAGCACAAGGAGGAGCCCGCGCTCGAGGGTGCGCACTTCTCCGGTCCTGCCGAGGTCGATGGTGACAACGGCGACTCGGTGCTGCGCAAGCAGGCGCAGGTGCAGGCCCGCACGGCTGTCCAAGGCGGACCGGCTGCCGTCAACAACGGTGGCAAGGTGACGACCTACCGCAAGTCCGAGAGCGACGATCCGTACGTCAACGTGGGCCGCAACGACCCGTGCCCTTGCGGTAGCGGTAAGAAGTTCAAGTACTGCCACGGCAGGAATCGTTAATGGCTGAGGCTTTAGAGGTAACGCCCGCCGAGCTGGACGCGTTTGCGGACCGGCTCGGTGAGGTTGAGTCGTACCTCCATTTGGACGAGAAGCGCACCCGCGTAACGGAGCTCGAGGCCAAAAGCGTCGCCCCGGGCTTTTGGGACGACGCCGATGCCGCTCGCGCCACGATGGAGGAGATCGCGCACACCAAGGAAGATATCGCTGCCGTGGACACCGCGCGCGGCGAGCTTTCCGATGCCCGCGCTGCGCTGGAGCTTGCCGAGGAGATGGGGGATGACCCCGACGCCGTCGCATTGCGCGAGGAGGCTGCCGCTACGGCAGAACGCCTGGCCCGCGCCATCGACGAGCTTGAGCTTGCGAGCTGGTTTACCGGGGAGTTCGACCATGGCGACGCGATTGTGACCATCAAGCCCGGGCAGGGTGGTTTGGAGGCCCAGGATTGGACCTTCATGCTCTTTAAGATGTACATGAAGTACTGCCAGCGCCGCGGTTGGAAGGTCACCATCAACGATTGCCCCGCGGCCGAGGTCATTGGCATTGATCGCGCGACCTTTACCGTCGAAGGCAAGGATGCTTTTGGCATGCTTCGCGCCGAGGCCGGTGTCCACCGCCTGGTGCGCATTAGCCCCACCGACGACAAGAAGCGCCGCCAGACCACGTTTGCCGGCGTCGAGGTCATTCCGGTGCTGCCCGACGATATCGATATCGAGATCAACCCCGACGACATCCGCGTCGACGTGTACCACGCAAGTGGCCCGGGTGGCCAGGGCGTAAACACCACCGACTCCGCCGTGCGCGTGACGCATTTCCCCAGCGGCATTGTGGTTACCTGCCAAAACGAGCGCAGCCAGATCCAGAACAAGGCCGCGTGCATGCAGATCCTCAAGGCTCGCCTGTACGAGATTGAGCTCGAGAAGCGTGCCGAGGCCCTGGACGAGATTCGCGGACCCAAGACCACGATTGGTTTTGGCAACCAGATCCGCAGCTACGTGCTCTACCCGTACCAGATGGTTAAGGACCTGCGTACGGGCGTGGAGACCAGCAACGTCGAGGCCGTTCTTGACGATGGCGATTTGGATCCGTTTGTGATTGGCTATCACCGTTGGGCTACCGGCAACGCCGATGTAGAAGGCTCGGAGATCTAAAACATCGGGCGGCTTCAAGCCGATGCTAAGCCCAACGGTTGGACGGGTTTGTATTCGGAATAAACCCTGCGCAGGGGTGGTTTTTGTCCGGCGAATCGGTAGAATCGAATACAAGAAGAAGTTCAAAGCGCATCCGATGGGGTGCGCTTTTTTGAGGGAGGCAGCATGGCATATCGTCTGGACATTAAGCGCATTCTTTCGATGAACTTCTTTCACGACCTGCCCCAGATTATGTTGGGGTGCGCTCTGGCCGCTATTGCGACCGACCTGTTTTTGATTCCTAACGGCCTTGCTGCCGGTGGCGTTACGGGCCTTGCCACCATTATCCAGGCGGTCGGCGCATCGCGCGGTCTATCGCTTCCCGTTGGTATTCAGACGATCGTGATGAACGCCTTGCTGCTGCTGGTCGTTATGCGCGAGGGCGGCATGTTCTACGTGGTGCAGACGGCGACAGGCTTTGTGCTGCTGGGCTTTTTCACCGACCTGTTCGCTCCGTTTGTGGCGCCGCTGGCACATGCCGATCTGATGCTGCCCGCTATGTGGGGCGGCATCATCACGGGCATCGGTTATGGCATGGTGCTGCGCGCCGGCGCCAACACCGGCGGCTCGGACACGATTGGCCAAATCATCTCGCGTAATACCTCGCTGCCCGTGGGCTCGACCGTCATGGCGATCGATGTTGCCGTATGTGCGCTGTCGGCTCCGGTCTTTTCAATCGAAAATGCACTATATGCAGGCCTTTCGATGGTCATTAGCGGCTACGTGATCGATGCCGTGGTCGATGGCGGCAACAAGCGTCGTATGGTACTCATCATCTCGGACAAGTTCCCTGATATCGCTGCCGATATTATGTATGGCCTGGGTCGTGGTTGTACCAAGTTTAAGGCGACTGGCATGTATTCGGGTGCCGAGAAGCCGGTGATCATGGTCATCGTGAGCCGTCGAGAGCTCAATACCCTTAAGACGATCGTGCGCGAGCGCGATCCTCACGCCATTGTGACGGTCGCTGACGTTACGGAAGCCTTCGGCGAGGGATTCAAGGACATTAGCGCGTAGGGGCGACCGCGTTCCATCCAAAAGACGTTCACATTGATAAACCGTTTCATCAGCGGTTCTGCCTGCTAAATTGTTCAAATAATGATAAAAACTCTGGTAAAGCCATCAGTTTCCAGCATAATGAATGACGTACGTGCATTGCGGCTGTGTTGGGATTACCTTCGGTGCCGTGCGCATCTTGTCTAAAGAGGATGAAAGGAAGGCACAATGAGCGACGAAGAGCTCAAAAAGGTTGCCAACGAGGTAAGGAAGGGCATCGTCACCGGCGTGCACGCTGCCAAGTCCGGCCATCCGGGCGGTTCGCTCGGTGCTGCCGACATCATGACCTATCTGTACTTTGAGGAAATGAACGTCGACCCGTCCGATCCCCGCAAGGCCGATCGCGACCGTTTTGTGCTCTCCAAGGGCCATTGCGCTCCGGGCCTGTACGCCGTGCTCGCCGAGCGCGGGTTCTTCCCCAAGGAGGATCTTGAGACGCTGCGCCACATCGGCAGCCACCTGCAGGGTCACCCCAACATGAACGACACCCCGGGCGTCGACATGTCCACCGGCTCGCTCGGCCAGGGCATTTCCGCCGCCGTGGGCATGGCCGTTGCCGCCAAGCACTGGGGCGATACTTATCGCACGTACGCCCTGCTGGGTGATGGCGAGAGCGAGGAGGGCCAGGTCTGGGAGGCCGCCATGTTTGCCGGCAACCAGCAGCTCGATAACCTCTGCGTGATCGTCGACCACAACGGCCTTCAGATTGACGGTCCCGTCGAGGAGGTCAACGACCCCATGCCGCTCGCCGACAAGTTCCGCGCGTTCAAGTTCCACGTGGTTGAGCTCGCCGACGGCAACGACTTCGACCAGATCCGCGCCGCCTTTGCCGAGGCTCGCGCCACCAAGGGGCAGCCGACCGCCATTATCGCCGAGACCACAAAGGGCAAGGGCGTGTCCTTTATGGAGAACCAGGTTGGCTGGCACGGCAAGGCCCCCAACGATGAACAGTTTGAGCAGGCCATGGCAGAGCTCACGGCCGCCGGAGAGGAGCTCTAGGATGGCAGACGTCAAGAAAATCGCCACGCGTGTAAGCTACGGCGAGGCCCTCGTCGAGCTCGCCAACGAGCACGATGACTTTGTGGTCCTCGACGCCGACCTGGCCGCCGCCACGCAGACCGGTAAGTTTAAGGCCGCTTGCCCCGACCGCTTCTTCGATGTGGGCATTGCCGAGAGCAACCTGATGGGCGTCGCCGCCGGTATCGCGACCACTGGTCGTGTTGCCTTCGCGAGTACCTTTGCCATGTTCGCTGCCGGTCGCGCCTTTGAGCAGGTCCGCAACTCCATCGGCTACCCGCACCTCAACGTTAAGATCGGTGCCACGCACGCCGGCATCTCGGTGGGCGAGGACGGCGCCACGCACCAGTGCTGCGAGGATATCGCCCTCATGCGCGTCATCCCCGGCATGACCGTAATTGTTCCCGCCGACGACGTGGAGGCCCGCGCCGTGACGCGCGCCGCCTACGAGTGCGACGGTCCGGTGTACATGCGCTTCGCCCGTTTGGCCTCGCCGGTTATCAACGACCCCGAGACCTACAAGTTCGAGTTGGGTAAGGGCATTGTCATGCGCGAGGGCGCCGATGTGACCATCATCGCCTGCGGCCTGATGGTCGGCGAGGCTCTCGAGGCCGCCGAGCAGCTCGCTGCCGAGGGCATCGACGCCGAGGTCATCAACATGCACACCATCAAGCCCATCGATGCCGACCTGATCGTCAAGAGCGCCACCAAGACCGGCCACGTCGTGACCGTCGAGGAGCACTCTGTGATCGGTGGCCTGGGCAGCGCCGTTGCCGACGTCCTGTGTGAGCAGTGCCCGACGCCGCTCAAGAAGATTGGCGTCAACGACACCTTCGGCGAGTCCGGCCCGGGTGCCGAGCTCCTGCACAAGTACGGCCTGGACGCCGCCAACATCGTGGCGACCACCAAGGAGTTCTTGGCATAAGGCAAGACGAGGCAAAGTATCGCGTCGACAACCGCAAACAAGCCAGAACAGGGGCGTCCTCAAAGAGGGCGCCCCTGTTTATGCTGAATTTAAATTAGAGTCCTGCCAAGCAAAGTTCCCATGGGGAAACGGGCCCATCCCAACAAAGTGCAATTCAGACCCTTCCAACTTTGTATGCGCAGCATCTCAAGTTGGTGCGTCGGCCCCATAGTAGCCGCAGGCCGGGCGCAGGGTTACCTCCCAAATCTTTCCGCGGCGCAGGCCGGCGTTTGTCCGCAGCTCCGCAGGAGCAGGACAAATGCCGGCCATGCGCGAGGACGATTTGGGAGGTAACCCTGCGCCCGGTCGGTGAGACCCAAACCCCGCCATGCTTCTTATGTGCAGTAAAGCTAATGCTGCTAAAATACAAAGCGCTCATGTAGTTTAAACGCACGACGATAAGGAGCACCAGTGGGTAACCACTTCCGTACCTCCGGTGCGGGCGATGATGCCCCCAAGACGCAGACGGGCGTCCAGGGCAGTCGTTTCGCCACTCCGGATTCAGAGGGCCAGCCTGTTGCTCAGGCCCCCGCTCAGCCGGCAGATCAGGCACAGCCGGCATCCGATCCCTTTGCCTACAATCCCACCAGCGATGTCGCGCTTTCCGGCACGGCGGGTTTTGAGCCCGTTCAGGCCGTGACCGCTCGCGTGGAGCAGCCTCAGGCTGGCGCCGCCACGCCGCAGCCTACCATGGCCGGCATTCCCGACCCCATGGCCCCTGCGACGCCGGTTCCTCAGCCTGCGCAGTCCGGTCTCTTTGCCGCTATTCCCGATCCCACGCAGCCTGCTGCCCCGGTGGTCGAGAGCGATCAGGCCGCCGAGGTCGCAAGCCTCGATAACGCGCTCAACAACCCCGATTTTACGTCGGTGTTTGCGCCCATCGATCCGCAAGCCAGCCGCAAGAAGATGGCCAAGCAGGCCGGTGTCGAGCCCGTCATCCTTATGGAGCATGTCACCAAGATCTATCCGGCACAGCCCAACAAGCCTGCACTCGACGACATCAACATCGAGATCTATCCGGGCGAGTTCGTCTTCCTGGTCGGTCATTCCGGCTCGGGTAAGACCACGCTGCTGTCGACGCTCAACCGCGACGTCAAGCCGACGAGCGGCCGCATCTTGGTTGCCGGTCAGGACCTCATGAAGATCAAGAACCGCAAGGTTCCGTTCCTGCGCCGCCAGATTGGCGCCGTGTTCCAGGACTTTAAGCTTCTGCCGCAAAAGACCGCCTACGAAAACGTGGCGTTTGCCCTGCAGTGCATCGGCAAGCCCAAGGGCGTCATTCGCAGCCAGGTGCCGGAGGTGCTGCGTCTGGTCGGTCTGGCCGATCAGATGGACTCGCTGCCCGACCAGCTTTCCGGTGGCGAGCAGCAGCGCGTTGCCGTTGCCCGCGCCATGGTCAACCGCCCGCCGCTTTTGATCTGTGACGAGCCCACGGGCAACCTCGACCCGGCGATCTCGCTGGGCATCATGAAGCTGCTCGAGCGTATTAACCGCACCGGCACCACCGTGATCGTCGCCACGCACGACCGCGAGATGGTCGATAGCATGCACCGTCGCGTGATCGCCCTCGAGGGCGGCCACGTTATCCGCGACCAGGAGAGGGGAGGTTACGGCAACTATGGCACCAACTAACGTGGGCTACTCCTTCAAAGAGGCAATCAGTCACTTCTTCCGTAACTGGACTACCTCGCTCGGCGCCGTCATCACGATCTTCCTTTCGCTGTTTATCATCGGCCTGTTCATCATGGGCTCCGCGATGCTGAACTCCGTGATCGGCACCGTCGAGGATCAGGTTGTCATCAACGCGTTCATTAGCGATGACGCCGATCAGGCCGATGTTCAGGCTTTTGAGGCCGAGCTTAAGACGTGGAATAACGTCAAGTCCGTGACCTATAAGGACAAGGACGACGCGCTGGCCGAGTATACGAGCAAGATGTCGGGCAACGCCGACGCCACCATGAGCGCGCTCGATGGCCAGAACCCGCTGCCGGCTTCGTTTGCAATTGAGATGGACGATCCGTCCAAGGTCGAGAGCACGGCCCAGAAGCTCAAGAAGAACGCCGACTTCCAGAAGATCGCGGATGACGGCGACGTCAACGCGAGCGTGCTGTACGGCCAAGAGGAAGTGAGCCGCCTGTTCCAGGTGACCAACTACATCCGCATCGCCGCCGTGGTGCTCGTTGGCCTTTTGACCTTTATCGCATTCATCTTCATCAACAACACGATTCGCCTGTCCATCACGGCGCGTCGTCGTGAGATTGCGATTATGCGTCTGGTCGGCGCCAGCAACGGCTTCATTCGCGGCCCGTTTATCACCGAGGGCGTACTGCAGGCCATTTTGGGCTCGCTGCTTTCCATCGGCGTTCTGGAGCTGCTGCGCAATCTGATGATTCCGCGTTTGCAGGAGAGCATCGGCTGGATGTCGTTTGCCCTGCCGATGCAGTACTACCTGGTGACCTATGCTGCGCTGATTCTGGTCGGTGTGATTATCGGTCTCTTTGGTTCTGCCATAGCCATGCGCCGCTACCTGCGCGTGTAGGCATGCCTGGAATTCATCCCTTCCAACGGGTCGTCTCTTATGGGGCGGCCCGTTTTTTGATCTCTAGGGGACGGCAGGAAAGCGAATCATTTGGGTAGACTCTTTGGAGTTCGTCATCGATAGCAAGGAGGCGCCATGGGGCGCAATAACAAGCATAAGCGCGGTGCTCGCAATAAGCGTGGGCCGGTGCGCAGCGAACGCCGTCCGAGCCTGACCGGGCGCGTGCAGCTCCATGAGCATGGCGCCTATGTCATAACCGAGAGCGGCGACTACAAGGTTATGGGCCGCGGTAAGCGCGAGATCATGGATGGCGATACCGTTGCCGTGAGCATTAAGAACAGCCCGCACGGTGAGCGGCGCGCCGTGATCGAAGGCGTGGTTGAGCGCGCAGCCATAAGCGTGGTGGGTACGTACCAGACCGCTGGTCCGCTCGGTGTGATCGAGCCGCTCGATTCGCGCCTGAAGGCCGACTTCTTCATTCTGCCCGAGGATACCTCGGCGGATCGTCTGGGCGTCCACCCGGGTGATGCCGTTGTCGCGCGCATTTTGACCTACCCGACGCGCCTGGAATCGGGCACCGTGACGATCGAACGCCGCATTGGCGGAGATGACGCGCCCGATTTGGGCGTTCAATACGTGATGGCGCGTTACGGCTATACCGATAGCTATCCCGAGGCCGCGCTGGACGAGGCCGAGGGACTTTCGCTCGATGTGTCCGCGGCGCTTAAGGACCCGCTCCGCCGCGATCTGCGCGACCGCTTTGTCATCACGATCGACCCGGTCGACGCGCGCGACTTTGACGATGCCATTTCGCTTGAGCGCACGCCCGAGGGTGGCTACAAGCTGGGTGTGCATATCGCTGACGTTTCTCACTATGTGGCTTGGGACGGGCATATCGATCTTGAGGCTCGCCATCGTACGACATCGGTGTATCTGGCCGATCGCGTGCTTCCCATGCTGCCCGAACGCCTGTCCTGTGACCTGTGTTCGCTTCGCCCTGACGAGGACCGTCTTGCGTTTACCGTTGACATTGAACTCGATGCGCAGGGTCGCGTGCGGCATTACGATCCGTACCCCAGCGTGATTCGCTCGCGTGTGCGTATGGACTATGACGGCGCCGAGGCGCTGCTGGTGCGTGCCGGCGCGGTGGAGTATGGGGTGCTGGAAGGCGCCGCTGAGGATGTTGCGGCTGCTGAGGCCTCGCGCGAGGAGGCGCTTGAGCGCGGTCTTGCGTGCGAGGAAACTGCTCGCGGCTATAACGTCGACCTCGGCGATTTCCTTGTCGCCGCCAACGAACTCGCCGAACTTCGCCGTCGTATTCGTCGTGCCCGCGGCTCAGTCGATTTTGACACGGCCGAGATTCGCGCTCTATTGGATGAGGACGGAGTACCCGTGCAGATTGTGGCGCGCGAGCGTTCGTGTGCCACGTCGCTTATCGAGGAAGCCATGCTACTCGCCAACGAGTGCGTTGCAGAGTGGCTGGCAGACCGTGATATCGAGGCCTGCTATCGCGTGCATGAGGATCCGAGCCCCGATAGCCTGCACGGTGCCGCCGTTGCGCTGGCGCAGCTGGGCATCATCGACGATCGCCGTGCTGCCGGTATCGCCCTGGGGAGTCCCGATGAGCTACAGGCTGCAGTTGATGCTGCCGCCGGTACGGCCAACGCACCGCTCGTCAACACGCTGCTTCTGCGCAGCATGCAGCGCGCACTGTACAAGCCGCGCAACGAGGGCCACTTTGCGCTCGCCGCGCCGTGCTACTGTCACTTTACGAGTCCCATCCGTCGCTACCCCGATCTGGTGGTGCACCGCGTGCTCAAACTGCAGTTGGCCTATGAGCAGCTCGGCGGCAAGGACGCCCTGGTCCGTACGCCGCGGCTGATCGGCAAGGGGCGCGAGTCGCTGCCGCGCATTCTGCCGCAGATCTGCCGCGCATGCAGCGATGCCGAGCGCGCGGCAGATGCCGCTAGCCATGCGACGCAAAAGATCAAGATTGCCCAGTACTATGAGGACCGTCTGGGCGAGCGCTATGCCGGAACCGTCTCGTGGGTTAGCAGCATGGGCCTCTTTGTGCGCTTGGACCTGACGCAGGTCGAAGGCTTGGTTTCGATCAAGAGCCTGGGCAACGAGTGGTTCGAGTTCGACGAGGATGCGCTTACGCTGACGGGCGCCGACACGGGGACTCGCTATGAACTGGGCCAGCGCGTGATTATCGAGGTCTCGCGCGTCAATACCACGCGTGGGCACTTGGACTTTAAGCTTATCCATTAGCCAAATCTCGACTCATGGCGGGAGAGCGGAGGGCGGTCTTTCGGGGCCGCCCTCCGCATTTGGATCATGGCTACCTTGCCGTCTGCTCGGCCGCCCGCTTACCTGCTATTCGAGAGGTAAAACCTACCAAAATAAACCTGTCCCTTTTTGGCAGGTTTACAAGAAAGCGGGGATGAGATGGCGACGGTGTATGGTTATGCGCGGGTGAGTTCGCGCGATCAGAATCTTAATCGGCAGCTGGATGCGCTGGGCGCCTATGGCGTGGGCTCGGCGAATATTTATGCCGACCATGCGAGCGGCAAGGACTTCGATCGACCGCGCTATCGCGAGCTGCTGCACGTCCTGGGAGACGGGGACGTGCTGGTGGTGCTTTCTATCGACCGACTTGGCCGTAATTACTCCGAGATTCTTGAGGAATGGCGTCGCATTACCAAGGAGCTCGGGGTTGCCATTGTGGTGTTGGACATGCCATTGCTTGACACGCGCGCCAGGGCCAGCGGCGCGCCGGATGTGACCAATACCCTGATTGCCGATATTGTGCTGCAACTGCTGAGCTACGTGGCGCAGGTGGAGCGCGAGAATATCCATCGGCGCCAAGCGGAGGGGATTGCAGCGGCGCGGGCGCGAGGGGTCCGTTTCGGTCGACCTCGCAAGCCGTGCCCTCCTCAGTTTGAGCTGGTACGCGATAGCTATGAGGCAGGCGATATTACCCGCAGCCAGGCAGCAAAGTGCCTGGGCGTGTGCGTGGGGACGTTCGATCGCTGGATGCGCGAGGCGGGGTAGGGGTTTGCGCCGCTTTGGCGCTTCCTGTTGCGATTCAAATTTTGATACGGTGACGATGCCATTTGGGGCTACACTCGCTGATATTCAAAAAAGGAGGTAGGCCCTTGGCGCGCGTAAAACAAATAATCGGATGGACCGCGATCGTTCTGTTTACTGCAACGCTGGCGGGCATCTGGGTGCTGACGGAGCAAAATGCGGTGGAGGCGTCGTTGCTGAGCGAGTCCACCGCGCGTGTGGTGGAGGGTCAAGCTACGGGCGTACAGGCTGCCGATGTCGCGGGTGAAGCTCAGACCGAGAACGGGATGACCGGGGGCACCGATTCGGCTGCTTCGAATGTCCGGTCTGGCCGACTTGCTTCCATTCGCATGTGGGTGGGCACGAACGTCCGTCGCGTTGCCCATACCGTAGAGTTTTTCTTCGTCGGATTGTTCGCCTCGGTGGTCGTGGTTTGCTTTTCCAGGCGTCCGTGGAGCGTATGCTCCCGTTGCGTGCCCGTGTTGCTCTTTTGCGCCGTCTGCTCCGTTGGCGATCAGGTACATAAGATCTTTGTTCCCGGCAGGCATTTCGACGTTATCGATTTAGGATTCGATGCTGCGGGCTATGTCACCGCCATGCTGTTGGTATTGCTGGCAGCGGTGTTGGTGCGCCATGCGACTCGGCCGATCGGCGCCCATGCGAGGCGCTAGCCGGTAACAAGCCCGTTTTTGATAATGCGATCTTGTTGAATTATTTTGTGTCGCGCGTATTTCCGAGCGGTCGGATTTGAGGGGCGAGCGGTAGAACGCTCGCCCTTTGTGCGCCACGATGCGGCACAATGTACCGTAAAAGCTGTTTATATCCGGTACGAATCGTTCGTTGGTCTTTAATTCTTCTCAACGGAGGTGTTTGAGATGGCAAACGGATTGCTTTTGCGGCTTCGCGAGCGTGAGCTCAGCGCGAGCCCGGCGGAACGCAATGTCATCGCATATGTAAGCGCTCATCCGCACGAGGTGGTCGGGCTGTCCGTCCGCGGTCTTGCCGATGCCACGTTCTCCTCGCCCTCGAGCATTTTGCGCTTTTGCAAGCGCTTGGGTTTTGCGGGCTACAAGGAGTTCCAGCGCGAACTGATTGCCGAGCTGGCGCTCTTGGGTGACAAGAAAGACGTTGCCCTCGAGGACATCTCCATGGATGACAGCGTCGAACGTATCGTGGGGAAGGTGATGAAAAGCAACGTGCGCACGATCGAAGCGACGGCGCGAACGCTCGATTACACCGTCTTGGAGCGATGTGCGGCCTATCTTAAGCGGGCACGCGCGGTCAATCTGTTCGGTATCGGTGCCTCTCGTTTGGTCGCGCACGATCTGGCGCAAAAGCTCATGCGTGTCGACAAAGAGTGCCATCTGTACGACGACTGGCATGATCAGCTCTTGTGTGCCAAGAACATGCATGAGGGCGATATGGCAATCGCCTTTAGCTACTCGGGCTTGACGCAAGAGGTGCTGGGCTGCGCCGCCGAGGCCCAACGTCACAACTGTCCCGTTGTGGCCGTGACCAAAGTAGATGGATCATCCAAGCTTGCCACCATGGCCGATGCCGTGCTCGGCGTCGCTGCGAGTGAGCCCTTGGTCCGCAGCGGTGCCATGGCTTCGCGTATGGCCCAGCTTATGGTTGTCGATGCCCTGTACGCTGCTTACGTTGCCAGCGACTACGAACGGGCGACACATGTCATTAAGCAAAACTACATCGAGAAACAGGAAAGATGAGGTGAATGAAATGCTCGATTTAACAAAATTCACGACCGAACAGCGTAATCAAAGGTCTATGGACCTCGATACGATGACATCGCTGCAAATCGTCACGACGATGAATGATGAGGATCTTCGTGCCGTCCAGTCGGTCACAAAAGTGCTGCCCCAGGTTGCCACAGCAATCGACTGGGCTGCTGAGGCACTCGAGCGCGGCGGGCGCGTCTTTTACATGGGCGCAGGCACCAGCGGTCGTCTGGGCGTACTCGACGCTTCGGAGTGTCCGCCCACGTTTGGCGTGTCACCCGATCTGATTGTCGGGCTCATTGCCGGAGGCGAGACGGCGTTTATCAAGGCTGTCGAAGGTGCCGAAGACAGCGAGGAACTTGGCGCGAGCGACCTGCGGGAGCGTGGACTCTCGGACAAGGATCTTGTCGTTGGCCTGGCGGCAAGCGGCCGTACTCCCTATGTGGTGGGCGGCCTTGTGTACGCCAAGGCAACTGGGTGCAAGACCATTGCAATTGCCTGCAACCAAGGGTCAAAGATCGGGGAGAGCGCAGATCTTGCCATTGAACCCGTGCCCGGTCCCGAGGTGCTGACCGGCTCAACGAGGCTCAAGGCGGGAACGGTTCAAAAACTCATCCTCAACATGATTTCAACCGGTGCCATGGTCAAGATCGGCAAGGTATACCAAAACCTGATGGTCGATGTGCAGCAGACGAACGAGAAGTTGGTGGTGCGCGGCCAGAACATCGTGATGGAGGCGACCGGCTGCACGCGCGAGCGCGCTATTCAGGCGCTTGCAGATGCCGGCGGCCACGTAAAAACCGCTATTGTCTCGGTGCTGCTGGACTTCGATGCCGAGCAGGCTGCGGTAGCTCTTGGGCGGGCGCGAGGCCATGTCCGTGCTGCGGTGAGTGGCCATGAGAAGAGCAATGCCGATGCCCAATAGGTGCGCGGCGTGATCTGATACGACATCCAGATGAGATACCCAATACAAGGAGGAGTTATGACGAACAAAGAGCTGGCTCAAAAGCTGCTGGACCTTTTGGGCGGTAAAGACAACGTGCTGGCAAACGCGGCGTGCATGACGCGCCTGCGCGTGACCGTCAAAGACACGGGCAACGTTGACACGGAGGGCATTAAGGCACTCGACGGCGTGATGGGCCTGGTCGAGGACGACACGATGCAGATCGTGTTGGGTCCGGGCAAGGTGAATAAGGTGCTCGAGGAGTTCTCCAAGTTCACCGGCCTTGCGAAAGGCGTTGCCGACGAGAGCGTGGTTGACGCTGCGGCCACAAACAAGGCCGCGCAGAAGGCCAAGTACGAGTCCAAGCCGGTTCAGGCCTTCCTCAAGAAGATTTCCAATGTCTTCGTCGCCCTGCTTCCCGGCATCATTGCGGCTGGCCTCATCAACGGTATCTGCAACGTCATTAACGTCTCGACGGCAGGCGCGCTTGCAGGCGAGTGGTGGTACCAGGGCATTCGTTCCATGGGCTGGGCCCTGTTTGCCTATCTGCCCATCTTGGTGGGCTATAACGCGGCGCGTGAGTTTGGTGGCTCCGCTGCGCTGGGCGGCATCGCCGGCATGATGTGTATCGCCAACAGTGCCATGCCCCTGCTTGCGCCTGGCGCGGCTGATCCTGCCGCTGCCATTCTGCTGCCGCTCACCAATGCGCAGTACAACCCCGCAGCGGGCGGCATGATCGCGGCTCTTATCGCTGGCGCATTTTTTGCCTGGATGGAGCGTCAGATTCGCAAGGTTATGCCCAACGCACTCGACACATTCTTGTCCCCGCTGCTGGTGCTCATCATCGGCGCCTTTGCTCTGATGCTCGTCATCCAGCCGGTTGGCGCATGGCTGACGACTGCCATCTTTAGCGTTTTGACCTTTATCTTCGAGAAGCTGGGCGTCCTGGGCGGCTATATCCTGTCGGCAGGCTTCTTGCCGCTGGTTTCCGTCGGCCTGCATCAGGCGCTCACGCCGATCCACGCTATGCTCAACGATCCCGACGGCGCTACCAAGGGCATCAATTACCTGCTCCCCATCCTTATGATGGCTGGCGGCGGCCAGGTCGGTGCCGGTTTGGCGCTGTACTTTAAGACCAAGAACGCCAAGCTCAAGAAGTACGTCGCAGAGTCCATTCCCGTTGGAATCCTCGGTGTGGGCGAGCCTCTGATGTATGCCGTTACGCTGCCGCTCGTTCGTCCGTTTGTAACGGCCTGCCTGGGTGCCGGATTTGGCGGCGCGCTCGCGGCGCTGCTTCACATCGGCACGGTTTCTCAGGGCGTTTCCGGTCTGTTTGGCCTGCTGATCGTCGTTCCTGGTCAGCAGCTCGGCTACGTTGCCGCTATGCTGCTTGCCTATGCCGCCGGCTTTGTCCTGACGTGGTTCTTTGGCGTCGACGAGCAGAAGATCAACGAGTTCTTTGGCGAGTAGTTTGATATCGCGAGCCGTGTTGCTCAGGGCTCGCGGCGCGCGGCAGATTTCTTGATGCTATGGTTGTGCCGGCGGGGCTAACTGCTCCGCCGGCCTTTTTTAAAGGAGTGTTGAAGCGTGAAAACGGGTATTTCGATTTATCTTTCCAACCCTCTGCAGGATATTGAGCGGACGATTGAACACGGTGCCGCGGCGGGTGCGCGCTATGCGTTCACCTCGCTGCATATTCCCGAGGATGGGGGAGCGGCGTATGCCGATAAGGTCCGTCATGTGCTGTCGCTGCTTTCCGCCCGCGGCATTGCGCTCATTGCCGATGTGGGGCCGCGCACGTGCGATTTGCTCGGGCTTGAGCGCATCGAGGACCTGCGCGATCTGGGGTTGGAATACCTTCGTTTGGACTATGGCTTTAGCGCCCGGCGGGTCGCGGAGCTGTCCGGTGTATTTCGCATTGTGGTCAATGCATCGACGGTGAGTTCTGATGAAATCGCATCGTGGCGTGAGGCCGGTGCCGATGTGACTCGTTTTGCCGCCTGCCACAATTTTTACCCCAAGCCTTATACCGGTTTAGCTCTGGAGGACATTGCTCGGGTGAATCTTCGTCTTGCGGCGCTTGGATTCGAAATCATGGCTTTTGTGCCGGGTGATGCCAACGTTCGCGGGCCGGTATTCGAGGGACTTCCGACGGTCGAGGCACATCGCGGTCGCGCGTCAAAGGTTGCCCTCAACATGCTTGAGCTCGCACATGGCGCCGATTGCGACATTGTGTTGGTCGGCGACCCCGATCTTTCCGATGCGGGCTGGGCGCAGTTTGCTCAAGTTTCCGCCGGATACGTGGACCTGCAATGCGAGCTTGAGTCCGGTTATGCCTATGTACGTGGGCAGATTCATCACGACCGGCCCGATTCGAGCGTCCTCATCTTTAGGTCTCAGGAGTCGCGCACGACGCTTAAGCCGGATTCCGTGCCGACGGATGCCGGAGCCGGCCTGCCGCGAAAGGCGGGGTCGATCGCTGTGAGTAATAGCGGCTATGGGCGCTACGAAGGCGAGCTTGAGATTGCGCGGGTCGATCTTCCCGGTGGCGAGCGCATGAACGTTGCGGGCCATATCACGCCCGAGGCAATGGAGCTGCTGCCGTTCATCAAACGCGGATTCGGGGTACGGTTCGTTTAGCGTGTGACCCGTGGGCTACAATTGGCCCATCATACGAAGGCGCCTCGTGTGGCGTGTGCCTGCGTTGGCCGATCTATATTCGGAGGATTCCCATGACCGTACTGTTTGTTGAATATCCCAAGTGCTCGACCTGCAAGAAGGCCAAGGCATGGCTGGACGAACACGGGGTAGAGTATATCGACCGCGATATCGTTTTGGACAATCCCACGGCTGATGAGCTTGCGACCTGGATTGCTCGTTCGGGGCTGCCGGTGCGGCGCTTCTTTAATTCGTCGGGCATGAAATATCGAGAGCTGGGTCTGAAGGCGCGTCTGGATGCGGGCATGACGGATCAGGAGTGCTACGAGCTGCTGGCGACCGACGGAATGCTGGTCAAGCGTCCGCTGCTGGTGGGCGACGACTTTGCGATTCCCGGCTTTAGGGAAGCGGCTTGGGCCGAGGCGTTGCTGTAGCGGCTGCGGAAAGTGCGACCCGTTTTGAGCGCTCGGGGCGGGACGTGTTTTCCATCGGCGGGCTCGCTCGGCTCAATCCTCGAGCTGTGCCCATTCGTGCGGATCGTAGACCTTTACGTGCTTGTTGGGCTTGCCGCTCCAGTACTCCTCGTCCATAAAGGGCAGATATGCCTGAACACCGGGGCAGATAAAGGGAATCCGCTGCTGTTGCAGTCGCTCGCGCTGGCGCTGCTCCAGGCGCGCCTCGGATATGACGGTCGGCATGCCGGACAGCTCGACGAGGCTTGCCTGGATTCGCTTAAGGTCGGGGAGTCCCGCGTGCCATGACATCCGCATGATCAAAAAGGATGCACGGCGGTATTTTGCCTGCATCACCGTGATGGCGGGGCGCAGGGTGGGATGGATTTTGTCCCGTTCGGGCCAAAGGTCAGCAGTGATCTCGAGGCCCAGGGTCTCCCATAGGTAATCAAGCTCTTCGTCCATGGCGCCTCGATATCCGTGCAATGATGACGGTTCGATTGTGCCATCAGCCGTGAGTGCTGCATTGTTGTAATCTACCAGCGGTAGATGCGGGATGTTTTACGGGCTTTGGCGCCGTACGTGTCGCTGGCGCTTCACAGGTCCTTCACGTGTCGGCCGTATTTGACTGAATTTCAAAAAAGTCAAAATTGGGGCTTGCGTCACGGCCGGACTTCCCGTATATTTCTTTCTTGCGCAAAGGCACAGCCGAGCGCAGCGATGCAGTCATTGGGATGTCGTCTAATGGCAGGACAGCGGATTCTGGTTCCGTCAATGGGGGTTCGACTCCCTCCATCCCAGCCATTGCATTTGCTACATATGGCCCGTTCGTCTAGCGGTTTAGGACGCCGCCCTCTCAAGGCGGAGATCACCAGTTCGAATCTGGTACGGGCTACCAAAATTGAACGCCCGGGCCTCGTAAGAGACCCGGGTTTTGTGTATTGACCGATATTTAAGGCGCGCGTTGAGTCTGCCGCCCGGACCGAGGAGTTGTCATGGACCTGCCTATCAGCTTGGAAGACATCACGTATGCCGAGAACTATCTGGCGCAGGGCGACCTGGCTACGGCGACGCCGCTGCTTGAGCGTCTGGTGGAGCTCGCCGAGGAGTATATCGACGCTGAGTGCAAGACGGAGGAGAAGCGCCAGTACTTTAGCTTCGACAGCAAGTTTGAGCGCCTGGCCTATCGCCGCGTGGAGAAGGATCCGCGCGAGCTGGTGCAGGTCGAGGTTCCCTTTGACCGCCTGTACTCCGACATGGCGTTTGCCTACATTCGCCAGCAGGATTATGTGAGTGCTCGGAATGCCCTGATGCAGGCCGTGCGTTGGGATCCCATGAACTGCAACTATCGCTTGGACTTGGCCGAGCTGTTCCGCGCGCTCGAGGACAAGCAGGAGTGGGCATCGCTCTCGTTCTCGGTGCTGGAGCGCGCGAGCGACGGTAAGTGCGCCGCACGTGCCTACACCAACTTGGGTCAGTACTTCTTGGAGCCCGAGACCGAGAACATTTCGGCAGCCGTGGGCTGCGCGCGTCTGGCGCTGCGCCTGGCGCCCAATGATGCGCATACGACGCGCCTGCTCAACAAGATCCATACCAC
Source organism: uncultured Collinsella sp. (assembly GCA_900552705.1). GTDB lineage: Bacteria > Actinomycetota > Coriobacteriia > Coriobacteriales > Coriobacteriaceae > Collinsella. Next base: position 18,310 of record USAX01000008.1, read on the forward strand.
CTATCCGGATGCCGCGGACGAGAGTGACGACCATGTGATGGGTGAGCTCGCCCTGCAGGGCGTGCCGACCTCGCCTTCGGCCGAGATCGCCATCTGCCTGATCATGTGCGCGACCGATGCTGCAAGCGACGGCGACAAGCAGGAGGCTACGCGTCTGACGGTCCGTGCCCGCGACCTGGTGGGCGAGGAGGCATGCGCGGCGATTATCAAGCTGGTGCGCGAGAGCGATGCCGAGCTTAATGCCGAGCGCAGGGCAAAGCGCGAGGCTGCGGGTTCAAACGCCGATGGCGCCAAGGAGGCCGGCGATGCCCAGTAAGCGCGAGCGCAAGCTCATTTCCAAGAATCGCTCGGCACATCACGAGTACTTTATCGATGAGACGTTTGAGTGCGGTATTGAGCTGAGCGGTACCGAGGTCAAGTCGATTCGCGAGCGCGCGTGCCAGATTACCGATACCTTCGCACTGATTCGTGGTGGGGAGTGCTGGCTCGTCGGCCTGCATATCCACCCTTATAGCCATGGTGGCGTGTGGAATCGCGATCCCGACCGTCGGCGCCGTCTGCTGCTGCACCGCAAGGAGATCGACTTTCTTGACGGCAAACTTCGCAACCGCGGCTATGCGCTGGTGCCGCTGGAGCTCTACTTTAATACCGACGGCCGCGTAAAGCTGCTGCTGGGCCTAGGCCGCGGCAAGAAGCTTTACGACAAGCGCGAGGATATGGCCAAGCGCGATGTCCAGCGCGAGATCGACCGCGCCCTCAAGGAGCGCAATCGCTAGGCGTTCTGTATAAGTTACGGTGGAATACGGACTGTTTTGCCTGTTTGAGGGGCTATTCAGTCCTTATTTCACCGCAACTGCGGGCGTCTCATCTTGCTTATACTGTTTTGACACATATGTCTCAAAGGTGGTGTCCGTTGTGGGCGCCGCCTTTTTTGTGGGTACATACATCCATGAGGTTCCAACCCGGGTTAGGGGAGTGATTGTTATGGACAAAACTGCGTTCTTTACCATGCCGAGCGGTCTGTACGTGGTGAGCGCCGCGGCAGACGGGCTGCGCGCCGGCTGCGTCATCAACACTGCGGTGCAGGTGACGTCCATGCCGCCGCGCATTTCGGTTGCCGTGAACAAGGACAACGTCACCTCGGGCGTCATCGCTTCGGCCAAAGCGTTCGCGCTGACCGTGATCGATCAGACCGCCGATATGCTCTACATCGGTAACTTTGGGTTCCGCACCAGCAGCGATTATGACAAGTTTGCCAAATACGAGACCCGCGAGACGGCTCTGGGCATGCCCTATGTGCCCGAGCACGCGGCGGCCCTGTTTAGCTGCCATTTGATCGACACTGTGGATGTTGGCACGCATCTACTGTTTATCGGCGAGGTCGAGGATGCCGAGCGCTTGAGTGACGAGACGCCGCTCACCTACGATTACTACCATAAGGTCCTGAAGGGCAAGACGCCTCCGAAGGCGTCCTCGTATCAAGGCTAGAAATGTTTTAAAAATACTTGCATTATATTATTGAGAATCTATACTGATAAATGAAGTACATCACCAGTCGCGTTTGAGAGGAGAACATCATGGCTGAGGAGAAGAAGACGTATAAGTTCGTGTGCGTCGTTTGCGGTTACGAGGTTGAGGTCGATACGCCCGAGCTGCCCGAGGATTATGTGTGCCCGGTGTGCGGCGTCGGTCCCGATCAGTTTGAGCTCGTCGAGGAGTAGCTCGTCGGCACGCGGCTCACGGCAACATATAGCTCTGTCCAAGGGTCCCGGTCGGATATCCCGGCCGGGACCCTTTTTCTCCGCCCCCAAGGGATCACGGTTGCTGTTGGCCGATCCTGTCTGTTGTGAGTCCGGCCGACCTTTTGTCTTAATCTGTAACGTCTAACGGCTCAAAACGGGTCTTCCTGTTACAGATCGAGACAAACCAAAACCGTCCGGCAGAAGGTCTCAATCTGTAACATCTAACGGTGAAAATTGGGTCCACTTGTTACAGATTGAGACAAACGGAGCTGTCCCTCGGAATGATCTCGATCTGTAACATCTAGACATCAAAAGCGGCTCTAGATGTTACAGATCGAGACGTTTGCCTAGATAGGTGCCCCGCCCCATTACATCCCTGTCAACAACACGACATCGAGAATCGTCACGATGGCACCGATCCCTACGAGCAGCGCGTTGAGTGGACGCGAATTGGCGTATTTGCCCATGACGCGGGGTGAACTGGTGAGCCGTATGAGCACAAAGACCGTAATCGGTAGCTGAAGCGACAGCAGTGCCTGACTCCAGATGAGACCTTCAAAAGGATTTGGGACGACCAGGCACGCCGTCACTGCGCCGACGAAACAGGCCGCCACCCCGATCGAGGAATGTCGGTCGTGGATATCGTATTCCTCGTCGAACATGCCCGCAGTGATGGTCCCCGCCGCCATGCCCGCTGTCACGCTGCTCGATAGTCCCGCGAACAGCAGCGCTACCGCAAAGATGGTCGAGCTCGCCGGGCCCAAGATGGGGGAGAGCGTGGCCGCTGCGACGGTGAGGTCGTCTACGACCATGCCGTGCGCAAAGAAGGTCGTTGCGGCCAGGATGACCATGGCCGAGTTGATTGCCCAGCCCACGCCCATCGAAAAGAGCGTGTCGAAGAGCTCGTAGCGCAGACGTTCTTCGATAACCTGCTCGCCTTGGCCTTCGAAGTGCATGGATTGGATGACCTCGGAGTGCAGAAAAAGGTTGTGGGGCATAACGACCGCACCCAGGACGCTCACGATAATCGCGGCAGAGCCAGTGGGCATACTAGGCGTGATCCAGCTTGCGGCGGCTTGCGGCCAGTCGACCTTGACTAGTGCAAGCTCGGCCAAAAACGAGAGTCCTACCACGCCTACGAAGGCGATGATCCAGCGTTCGGCTCGCTTGTAGGAGTTCGTCATGAGCATCGCCATCGATACTGCCGCCACGATGACGCAGCCCGCACGCACGGGCAGCCCAAAGAGCATTTGAAGGGCAATCGCGCCGCCCAGGACTTCGGCCATGGCGGTGGCGATGGTCGCGAGATAGGCGCTGCCGAGCACCGCGCGTCCCACGATGCGGGGGAGAAAGCGGGTCGTGGCCTCGGCAAGGCAGGCGCCCGTGGCGATGCCCAAGTGCGCCGCGTTGTGCTGCAGCACGATGAGCATAATCGTGGACAGCGTGACGATCCACAGCAGCGCGTAGCCAAACTGCGAGCCCGCGGCCATATTGGAGGCCCAGTTGCCCGGGTCGATAAAGCCGACGGTCACGAGCAGCCCGGGGCCGATATGCCGCGCAATGTCTAGGCCTCCGTGACCGCCGGTGCGCCGGGAACCAAAGTGTTGTTTGAGATGGTTGAGCATGGTGCGCTCCTGTGTATGGGCGGCGTGACGTCACATCTGGGCCGTGCGGCGCCACGCGTCGGTTTTGGGTTGGGGCTACTTGTGTGCTTTGCCCTGATTGGCCACGGCGTCGATCTTGGCGGCGATGGTCGCCGGGTCGCCGATGTAGCGCTTGTCGAGGACATTGAAATCGGTATCGAAGGTGTAGACGAGCGGCACGCCGGTGGGGATGTTGACCTTGAGGATCTCCTCGGGCGTGAGGTGTTCGAGCTTCATGACGAGTGAGCGCAGGGAGTTGCCGTGTGCGGCGATGAGTACGCGCTTGCCAGCGAGCATCTGGGGGCGAATCTCGTCTTCGAAATAGGGCCAGGCGCGGGCGATCGTGTCCTTGAGGCATTCGGTATAGGGCAGCTGATCAGGCGCGACATCACGGTATTGCTCCTGGGTGTGGGGATCGCGCGCGTCGTTCGGCTCGAGTGCCGGCGGGCAGATATCGAAGGAGCGGCGCCAGATGAGCACCTGCTCGTCGCCGTGCTCCGCCGCGGCATCGGCCTTGTTGAGACCCTGCAACGCTCCGTAGTGGCGCTCGTTGAGCTTCCAGGATTTGATGACGGGCAGCCACTCGCGATCCATTTGGCCGAGCACGATGTTGAGGGTGTGGATCGCGCGCTTGAGGCGCGAAGTGTAGCAGACGTCAAAGTCGAAACCGGCTTCTTTGAGGGCTCGACCGCCTGCTGCGGCTTCTTCGCGGCCCGTGTCGGTGAGCTCAACATCGGTCCAGCCGGTGAACAGGTTGAGCTTGTTCCACTCGGACTCTCCGTGACGGATAAGGACGAGTTGCATCGTCTGCTGGTCTGCTTGGTGCGCCATAGGGGCCTCCTTGATCTGGCACGGTGTGCGTGCCGTTTGCTTGACGCCGCAAAGGATACCCGTTTTAAGCTTAAAAGTTAACCAAGACTAACAAAATTGTTGTATTTGAATGGGATGGTGAAAGGGGGCTGCCGAAATGTCTCGATCTGTAACAACTAGGGATGGAAATTGGGCCTAGGTGTTACAGATCGAGACAGGAAGAAATGGTCCTATGTAATCTCTCGATCTGTAACAGTTTGCCGCCAAAACCGGCCCTTCGTGTTACAGATCGAGACATTCGGAACTGTCTCTCGAAAACATCTCAATCTGTAACAGTTAGTCGTCGTAATTGGGCCTTCCTGTTACAGATTGAGATGTTTGAAGTGGTGAGCTAACAGGCCGAACTTGGGGCCTATGTTGTCGCCCTTGAGGTCGGCGGTGTCCACTCGTAGGGCGTGCGTTACGCGATTGTTTCGAAACGGGTGGGAAACACAACGGGCCGGCGATGCTCCTACTATGCCTATTCAACTGACTGTCTAAATATCTAGGGGAGGATCGCGATGCAGGCAGATTCCGCTCAGCAGCAGGGCCTTTATCGCCCCGAATTCGACCACGACGCATGTGGCATCGGCGCGCTTGCCGATATCAACGGTGAGCGCCATCACCAGATTCTGGACGATGCGCTGTCCATTCTGGTCAACTTGGAGCACCGCGGCGGCACGGGACTCGAGAAGAACACCGGCGACGGCGCTGGCATCTTGTTCCAGGTTCCGCATCACTTTTTCCGTAAAGAGGCTCAAAAGTGCGGCCAGATTCTGCCGGCAGAGGGCGACTATGGCGTGGCCATGCTGTTCTTCCCACAGGACGACAGGGGCGTAGAGGATGCCCATCGCGTGTTTGAGGAGGGCTGCGCTGAGGCCGGCGTGCCGCTGCTCTTTTGGCGCGAGGTGCCGGTCGATCCGCATGACCTGGGCGAGACAGCCCGCGCCTGCATGCCTACCATCCTGCAGGCCTTTCTGGGGCGCCCCGACGATACGCCGGCGGGTGACGCCTTCGAGCGCCGTCTGTATGTGTGCCGCCGCACCATCGAGAAGAAGGCCGACGCCGAGTTTGCCCTGCGCGACAAGATCTTCTACGTCTGCTCCATGAGCTCGCGCACTATCGTGTACAAGGGCATGCTCGTCGCCACGCAGATGCGCCGCTTCTTCATCGATCTCAACGACGCCGCCGTCAAGACGGCCGTTGCGCTCGTCCACTCGCGCTACTCCACCAACACCACGCCCAGCTGGGAGCGCGCGCACCCCAACCGCTTTATCATCCACAACGGCGAGATCAACACTCTCAAGGGCAACGTCAACTGGATTCGCGCCCGCGAACCCAACCTGTACAGCCCCGTGCTGCAGCATGATCTTGAGCGCGTGATGCCCATCATCAACCGCGAGGGCTCCGACTCCGCGATTTTGGACAACGTGCTTGAGTTTTTGGTTATGAACGGTCGCCCGCTTACGCGCGCTGCGTCCATGCTGCTGCCTGAGCCGTGGGACCACAACGACAGCCTGAGTGAGGAGCGCCGCGCCTACGACGCCTACCAGTCCATGCTCATGGAGCCGTGGGACGGTCCTGCCGCTATCGCCTTTACCGATGGCCGTACCCTGGGTGCCGCCCTCGACCGTAACGGCCTGCGCCCGGCTCGCTACTACGTGACGCGCGACGGCCGCTTTATGCTGGCGAGCGAGGTGGGCACCATCGAGGTGCGCCCCGAGAACATCCTGACGAGCGGCTGCTTGGGACCGGGTCAGATGCTCGAGGTCGACTTTGCCCGCGGCCGCGTGATCTACAACGACGAGCTGCGCGCCCGTTACGCCAAGGAAAAGCCCTACCGTGATTGGATTGCCGAGGAGACGCTGGCCGTCGACGCGCTCGATGAGCCCGCCGCGCCCGCGCCCGCCGAGGATGCCGAGGTGTCCTCGGCCGTGCGCATGGCCAAGCTCGGCTATCACTGGGATGACGTCGACGAGGTCGTGCGTCCCATGGCCCAGCAGGGCAAGGCCCCACTCGCTTCGATGGGTATCGACGCGCCGCTGGCCTGCCTGTCAAAGAAGACCCGCTCGTTCTTTGACTACTTCTATCAGCTGTTCGCCCAGGTCACGAACCCGCCGATCGATGCCCTGCGCGAGCATATGGTCACCTCGACCACGCTCTACCTGGGCAACCACGGCAACCTGCTCGAGGATTCCCGTACGGCCTGCCAGCTGGTTCGCTTGGAGCGCCCGTTGCTCAACGAGGAGGAGTTCGACCGCATTTGCGCCATCGACCGCGTGGGCTTTAAGACTCGCCGTTTCCGTGCCGTCTACCGCCGTGACGCCGGCGAGGGCGCGCTGCAGGCTGCGCTCAAGCAGCTTGCCGAGGACGTCGAGGCTGCGGTCCGCGATGGCGTGAACATCGTGGTGCTGAGCGATCGTGCCGCTGCGGGCGAGGTGCCCGTGCCGTCGCTGCTCGCCGTGGGCTGTGTGCACAACCACCTGATTCGCGCTGGCGTGCGTACCTTTGCCGACATCGTGGTGGAGTGCGGCGATGCCGTGTCCCCGCACGACTTTGCGGCGCTGGTGGGCTACTCCGCAAGCGGCATCTATCCGTACAATGCGCATGCGTGCATCCGCGACTTGGCAGCACGCGGCGACCTGGACGTGACGGCCGAGCAGGGCATCGACAACTACAACAAGGCCGCGACGGCGGGTATCGTCTCCATCATGTCCAAGATGGGTATCTCCACGGTGCAGAGCTACCATTCGGCGCAGATCTTCGAAGCCGTGGGCTTTACGCCGGAGTTCGTCAACGCGTACTTTGCCGGCACGGTGGGCCGTGTGGGCGGTATGGGTGTCGAGGACGTTGAGCGCGAGCAAAACGAGCGCTACGACGCCGCGCTCGCTATCCTTAAGAGCCCGGCTCCCGATCAGCTGCCCACGCTGGGCCTGACCAAGTGGCGCCCGCTCGGCGGCGAGGATCACCTCATCGATCCGCAGACTGTCTACTTGCTGCAGACCGCCTGCCGTGAGGACAGCTACGACACCTTTAAGGAGTACAGCGCCCGCCTGCACCGCACCGGCCGTGCCGTGCGTCTGCGCGACTTGCTCGACTTTGATGCCAGCGGCCGCACGCCGGTTTCGCTCGACGAGGTCGAGCCCGCGCTCAACATCGTCCGCCGCTTTAACACCGGCGCCATGTCGTACGGCTCCATCAGCAAGGAAGCACACGAGTGCATGGCCATCGCCATGAACCGCCTGCACGGCCGTTCCAACTCCGGCGAGGGCGGTGAGGATCCGCGTCGCGAGACCCCGCTGGCTAACGGTGATTCCAAGAACTCCGCGATCAAGCAGGTGGCAAGTGCGCGCTTTGGCGTGACGAGCCGCTACCTGTGCAGCGCCTTTGAGATTCAGATTAAGATGGCCCAGGGCGCCAAGCCCGGCGAGGGTGGCCACCTGCCCGGCAAGAAGGTCTACCCCTGGATTGCCGAGGTCCGTCAGTCCACGCCCGGCATCGGCCTGATCTCGCCTCCGCCGCATCACGACATCTACTCCATCGAAGACCTGGCCGAGCTCATCTTTGACCTTAAGAACGCCAACCCCGGCGCACGCGTGTCGGTCAAGCTGGTCAGCGAGGCCGGCGTCGGCACCATCGCCACCGGTGTGGCCAAGGGCGCTGCCGACAAGATCTTGATCAGCGGCCACAATGGCGGCTCGGGTGCCGCTGCTCGCGATTCGATCTGGCACGCCGGTCTGCCGCTGGAGCTTGGCCTTGCCGAGGCCCAGCAGGCGCTGCTGCAAAACGGCCTGCGCTCGCGCGTGGTGCTCGAGGCCGACGGCAAGCTCATGGACGGCACCGATGTTGCCGTCGCCTGCCTGCTGGGCGCCGAGGAGTTTGGCTTTGCGACCATGCCGCTCATCTCGATGGGCTGCCTCATGCAGCGCGACTGCCAGCAGGATACCTGCCCCGCCGGCATCGCCACGCAAAACTGCCGCTTGCGTCGCGGCTTCCGCGGCAAGCCCGAGCACGTCGAGCACTTTATGCTCTTTGTTGCCGAGCAACTGCGCGAGGTCATGGCGAGCCTGGGCTTCCGCACCGTCGACGAGATGGTCGGCCATCCCGAGTGCTTGCGCCAGATCGAGGTCCCGGGCAACCGCAAGGCTAACCTGCTCGATCTGTCGCCCGTGCTGGCGAGCGCGACCTGCGAGTTTGGTGCCCATATTCCGGGCGCCGACGGTCGCCACTTCCTGCC
>USAX01000009.1 GCA_900552705.1 uncultured Collinsella sp.
TTGCCAAGCGCTTTGAGGACGACCCGCGCCTGACGCACCGCTTTGAGCTGGTTATCGCCGGTCACGAGTACGCCAACGCGTTCTCCGAGCTCAACGACCCGGTCGACCAGGCCGAGCGCTTTGCCGCTCAGATGGCCGAGAAGGCCGGCGGCGACGACGAGGCCATGGAGTACGACGAGGATTACGTGCGCGCCCTAGAGTACGGTATGCCTCCCGCGGGCGGCATCGGCATCGGTATCGATCGCGTGGTCATGCTGCTTACCAACCAGGCTTCCATCCGCGACGTGCTGCTGTTCCCGCACATGAAGCCCGAGAAGGGTTTCCAGTCCGGTGCCGCTGCCGCCAAGGCTGCCGAGGCCGGCAACGCCGCAAGCCCGTTCGTCAAGCCGCTCAAGCCCACGGTTGATTATTCCAAGATTGCCGTTGAGCCACTGTTTGAGGAGTTCGTCGACTTTGATACCTTCTCCAAGAGCGACTTCCGCGCCGTGAAGGTCAAGGCATGCGAGGCCGTCAAGAAGTCCAAGAAGCTGCTGAACTTTACGCTCGACGACGGCACTGGCACCGACCGTACCATCCTCTCCGGCATTCACGGTTATTATGAGCCCGAGGACCTGGTCGGCAAGACGCTGCTCGCCATCACCAACCTGCCTCCGCGCAAGATGATGGGCATTCCCAGCTGCGGCATGCTCATCAGCGCTATCCACGAGGAGGATGGTGAGGAGCGTCTCAACCTGATCCAGCTCGACGCCTCCATCCCCGCCGGCGCAAAGATGTACTAACTAGTTACGCGGTTCTACGAACCGCGTAACGGCTCGACGCTGCGCGGGCCGCATTTGGGCAATCTGACGTTCAACTTCAAGGGCGCGACCAGAAGGTCAGCGCCCTTTCGTTTCACGCCACCTTGCCTCAAATGCGACCCGCTCGCTGACTTTGCCAAAACATCGGCGTCGCCAAACTTGGCAGTTAGGGACGTTCTTTTTCTGCCGGCAGTTGGGGACAGTCCTTGTTTTGGTGCAAGTAGTCATTGGTAGTCGTTGGGGACGTTCTTAAACGACTAGTCATTTAAGAACGTCCCCAACGACTATTCACGCATATTATGAGACGGAAGAGCCGGAAGAATATACGGAGGAAATATAATGCTGATAGATTTTAACGAAACAAAAGAGATAACAATACCCGGTATGAACGGTGGCACAGGCACAATGAGTGCAAGAGTGTTTATGGATGAGCAAGGAAAAATAATTCCGACAAAAATTCATCCCGGCGGTTCAATCGGGCTTCATAAGCACGAAACAAGTGATGATATAAATTATGTTCTGTCCGGAACAGGTAAAGCGGTATGCAACGGTCAGGAGGAATTTCTAAAAGCAGGCACTTGCCATATCTGCAAAAAAGGTTCAGAGCATAGTATTGAAAATACCGGCTACGATGATTTGATATTGCTTACGGTAGTTGTAGAAAGATAATGCCACATTAAATTGTCCTTTGTAGTCGTTGGGGACGTTCTTAAACGGCTAGTCATTCAAGAACGTCACCAACGACTACCTCATCTCCCGCTTTTGGCTCGCATGCGGGCTCAAAACGGGAGATTATCCACTCTCGTGGAATGGGTGTCCGATATCCACGCTCGTCTCGTCGGGAGTCTATCGGCGCATTGACGATTTTGCGTCTCCCGTGCCCGACAGCCGTCTCTTTTATGTTTCCTTTAGCCGTCGCTGCCTAGGATGGGGGTTAGTCGGTAGGAAGGGAGCGTCTGTATGGACGACGCGAGCGATCGTGCAATCGAAGAGGACATGCTCAATCAGTTCAACTATTTTGATGATGAGGACGAGGAGCCGATCGACCGTCGCGAGCCGGCATCGCTTGACTCATTTGACCTAGTGGGTGAAGGGGCTGATGAGGTTGAGAATGAATCGACGGAACCCCCACAGCCTTCGCGCCCCGACCCGCTGCTTTCGAGAATCTCTTTGCACCACGGTGTCCGTGCCGGCGCGCTCCATATGAAAACTGACTGGCGCCAGATCGTGACGGCAGGCGATGAGCTTGCCGTCGATGCGCCACTTACCGACAAATCATCCATCATTTGTCGCACCGGTATGCTTATGCTCGCGAGCGGAACGGGTGCCTGGCGTGTACGCGATACCATGAATCGCATCGCCGCCGTGCTCGGTGTCACCATCCACGTTGACTTAAGTCTCCTGTCGTTTGAGTGTACTTGTATTGAAGATGGTCACTGCTTTAACGAAGTCGTCAGCTTGCCCACAACGGGCGTCAATACCCATCGCATTTGGATGATGGAGAGCTTCCTAAAGGAAATCGAGACATATGGCCGTCGTTTTACGGTGCATGAGTATCACGAGATGCTCAAGACCGTTGAGAGTTCAAAACCTGATTACACTCCGTGGCAACAGGGCCTTGCGGCAGCCTGTGCTTGCGGCGCCTTCGTCTTTTTGCTCGGCGGCGGCCCTATCGAGATGGCCTGTGCATTTGTGGGCGCTGGTGTCGGCAACTTTGCTCGCTCCCATATTCTTAAGCAGGGCCTTGGCCAGTTTAGCGCGCTGACGATCGGCGTTGCACTCGCTTGCGTCTCGTATCTGCTGGCATTGCTCGGTCTTGGCCAGGTCATACCGGGGGCAATGTCGCACCAAGAAGGCTATATCGGCGCCATGCTCTTTGTGATTCCCGGCTTTCCTCTCATTACGGCAGGTCTCGACATCGCTAAGCTCGACATGCGAAGCGGCATTGAGCGTCTTTCGTATGCTGTGTCGATTATTGTGATGGCGACGCTCGTAGGTTGGATGGTTGCCGAGTGTGTTGGCCTGGCGCCGGACGACTTTGCGCCGCTCGGCCTTTCGCCGCTTGCCCTTACGCTCTTGCGCGTGGTAATGAGCTTCGTTGGCGTATTCGGCTTCTCAGTGATGTTCAACAGCCCGGTAAAGATGGCCACGGCAGCTGGGCTGATCGGCGCCGTGTCCAATACCCTTCGTCTGACCCTTGTCGATGGGCCGACGATGCTTCCCTTCCTGGGCCTCAGCGCGGGAATGCCTCCCGAGGCGGCTGCATTTATCGGGGCGCTCGTATCGGGTTTGCTGGCAAGCCTGGCAGAAATCAGGCTCACCTACCCACGTATCGCCCTCACGGTGCCATCGATTGTCATTATGGTGCCGGGCTTGTATCTGTATCGCTCGATGTATTACATGTGCACCTTCGACACGGTCAATATGCTCGGCTGGTTTGTGCGTGCAGTGCTCATCGTGGCGTTTCTGCCCGTTGGCCTGGGTGTGGCGCGTACGCTCACCGACCCTCGCTGGCGCCACACCAGCTAATTGGTGCAAGGGGAACAGGTTACTTTGCACCAAATGAGTTGCGGTGAAATAGGGACTGAATTGCTGCTTAAAGGGTCAAAACAGTCCGTATTCCACCGCAACTTATGGGGTCGGGGGATTATTGGTGCCCTGCATCTTCATAAACTCAACGCTTACGAAGCGCGGGGTTTTCGTGCTAGGCTGGTTTCACCACATAAGTAGTCGCAGACGCACGTACCACGGGCGGGCGAGATGAAGTCCCAACAGCTCCATCTTGCCCGCCCGTTTTTGTTGCGTGGTGCCGCGGCACAACACAGAGAGGAATCTGCCCTTTATGCCTATCAACAAACGAGAGAGCCTGCTGTTCACCTTTATCATGTGCTTTTGCATGGTGCTCTGGATGAGCATCTACAACGTTGCCCTGCAGCATGGAGCCATCAACGGCGAGGTTGTTGCCGCCGCGTGGCTCGGCTTCCCCGTTGCCTACGTTTTTGCCATGTGCTGCGACTGGTTCGTCGCCAGCCCCCTTGCCAAGGGTTTCGCCTTTAAGTTCCTGGTCACGCCGGGCAAGAGCTCGCCGCTTGCCATGACGCTCGCCGTCAGCTCCTGCATGGTCGTTCCTATGGTCATCATCATGTCGTTCTACGGTGCGTGCGAGGGCCTGTTCCACATGCCCAGCGGCCCGCTCGCCAACCTGCAGCTGCTGCCGATGATGTGGCTCGTTAACATTCCGCGCAACTTTATCATGGCCCTGCCCTGGAACCTGCTGGTGGCTGGTCCGGTTGCTCGCTTTGTCTTCCGCCGCGCCTTCCCCATGGGAACCGTCTTTGAAGAGCAGCATATGGAGCTCGTGCGCATGCCTGGCGCTCCCGTTGCCGATGCCGTCAATGACGTTGCCGAGAGCATGGACGCCGAGCCCGCCTGCTAGATAGCAGCTCAAAACCAAACCGCCAAACGGACCCGAGCAATTCTTTTTTGTAGACGTTGTCGCGCGGCTACGGGCGGGAAAGGTCCCAACGGTTAACATATACTCCATATGGGTAAAGAGACCAAAGCGCTGCCGCGGGGCGGCGCTTTGCGTTTGAAAAAACTAGCTCGTCTAAGAGGAACTAGCATGTTAGACCGTTTTACCGATCGTGCGCGCAAGGTCATGTCCATGGCCAAGCAAGAGGCGCTCGATCTTCACTCAAAAAAGGTGGGCACCGAGCACCTGCTGCTCGCGCTTGCCAAGGAGGACGAGGGCATTGCCGCCGAGGCATTGCGCTCGCTCGATATCTCCTACGACGACATCATGGACACCCTCAAGGAGGTCCAGACCACGGTTCCCGAGCCCAGCGAGGAGACCGAGGCAGCCAAGCTCGCCTTTACGCCGCTCGTCATTAGCGTGATGGAGCGTTCATTCCGCGTGGCGCGTGAGAACAACCAGACCTACGTGTCGACTGAGCACTTGCTGATCGGCATCGTCGAAGAGGGCAACGGCATGGCCATGGACATCCTCATGCGCCTGGGTGTGTCGTCCGCCTCCATCAAAAAGGCTATCGAGAAACTCACCGCCAAGGACCAGGACAAGAAGCGTCCGCTCGCCGGCGCCGGTGCCGGGCGTCCCGGTGCGGGCCTGCCGTTCTTTAGCGGCTCGGATGCCTCTCAGCAAAAGGGGAGTGGCACCGATACGCTTAAGCAGTTCGCGACCAACCTCACGCAGAAGGCACGCGACGGCGAGCTCGATCCGGTGATTGGCCGCGAAAAGGAAGTCCAGCGTATGATGGAAATTCTTTCGCGCCGCACCAAGAACAACCCGCTCATTCTGGGCGACCCCGGCGTGGGCAAGACGGCCATCGTCGAGGGTCTGGCTCAGCAGATTGCAGCCGGCAACGTGCCCGAGAACCTCATGAACCAGAATATCTGGACGCTCGACCTGCCGGGCCTCGTGGCGGGTGCCAAGTATCGCGGTGAGTTTGAGGAGCGCCTCAAGAACGTGATCCAGGAGGCCACCGAAGCCGACGACGTCATCCTGTTTATCGACGAGATGCACACCATCATCGGTGCCGGTTCTGCCGAGGGCTCCATCGACGCGAGCTCCATGCTCAAGCCCGTGCTCGCGCGTGGTGCCTTCCAGATTATCGGCGCCACCACGGCCGAGGAATTCCGTAAGTACCTCACCAAGGACCCAGCCTTCGAGCGCCGCTTCCAGACCATCGATGTCGAGGAGCCGAGCGTCGAGGACACGGTCAAGATTCTGACCGCGCTCAAGCCGCGCTACGAGGAGCACCACCATGTGCGCTATACACAGGGTGCTATCGAGGCCGCCGCGAACCTTTCCAACCGCTATATCCAGGATCGCTTCCTGCCTGATAAGGCCATCGACCTCATTGACGAGGCCGGTGCCCGTGCTCGCATCGCCGCGAATCGCGCGCCCGAGCCGGTGCGCGAGGCCGAGCATCGCATCGAGGAGCTCAAGGCCGCCGCGCAGGAGGCCACCGAGAGCGATGACATGAACAAGGCCGCCGAGATCACCGAGCAGCAGAAGGCCGCCGAGATTGAACTCGCCGAAGCCAAGGCCGCCTGGACCGCCGAGCTCGACGCCAGCCCGCTCACCATCGATGTCTCCCAGATCGCCGATATCGTGTCCGTGACCTCGGGCGTGCCGGTGTCTTCGCTCACCGAGAGCGAGAGCCGTCGCCTGCTGCAGACCGAAAGCGTGCTCAAGACCCGCATTATCGGCCAGGACGAGGCCGTCGAGGCCGTCGCCAAGGCCGTGCGCCGCAGCCGTTCGCCGCTCAAGGACCCGCGTCGCCCCGGCGGCAGCTTTATCTTCCTGGGTCCCACCGGCACAGGCAAGACCGAGCTCGCCAAGACGCTCGCCGAGTACCTCTTTGGCAGCAAGGACGCGCTCATCAGCTTCGACATGTCCGAGTTCGGCAGCGAGTTCGAGGTCTCCAAGCTTATCGGTAGCCCTCCGGGTTACGTGGGTCACGACGAGGGCGGTCAGCTTACCAAGGCCGTTCGTCGTCACCCGTATTCGGTCGTGCTGTTCGACGAGATCGAGAAGGCGCACCCCGATATCTTCAACATCCTGCTGCAGGTGCTGGAGGAGGGCCGCCTGACCGATAGCCAAGGCAAGACGGTCGACTTCCGCAACACCGTGATCATCATGACGTCCAACGTGGGCGCCCGCGAGATTGCGCAGGATGCGAGCGTGGGCTTTGGCACCACAGGCGAACAGGGTCTTACCTCGAGCGAGATTCGCGGCCGTGCGATGGGCGAGCTCAAGCGCCTGTTCCGCCCCGAACTGCTCAACCGTATCGATGACATCGTGGTGTTCCAGAAGCTCTCGGGCGAGAATCTCACCAAGATCGCGCACCTGCTGGTGGACGACCTGCGTCAGCGTTTGATTGCCAACGGCATGAACATCAGGCTCACCGATGCGGCCTATGACAAGATCGTGGCCGAGGGCACCGACCTCACCAACGGTGCGCGTCCGCTGCGCCGTGCTATTCAAAAGCTCATCGAGGACCCGCTGTCCGAGGAGCTTCTGGCCGGCGAGTGGGACGAGGGCGATACCGTCCTGTGCGACGTGGCCGATGGCAAGTTTGTCTTTAGCCACGGCACGGGCGAGATCCCGGCACCGCGTCCGGCGGGCGCGCTCGGTGGTGATACCGCCCCGGCGGCACCGCACACTGGCAACGCCGCGCCCGTGAGCGGCGGCGTGACCTCGGGCCCCGGCGGCATGATGCAAGCCGGTTCCGGCGCGCTGTAAGGATTAGATATAACCTTGCATGATGGGGGGCGTTTCCGATGAGGGAGCGTCCCTTTTCTTGTAGAGAAGAGTTTCTGGTAACGATAAAATAATTGAATAAGATCTGCTGGATGGCAAAAGGAGTTACTATGGCGAATAGCGCTCAAAGAATTGAGATGTCGTTCGATAACATGAGAAAAATCGGAATGGTTCTTTGTGCCGTGCTGGTACTTATAGCCATCGCTACTATCGCCGTCTTTGGTTCGGCATTTGTTGTTGCATGCCATAGCATTTTGAATGGCGCAGTGGTAATCGAGGGGGTCGTTGAGCTTGGTGAGGGCGGCAGCATCGCGCTTCCAAACTTGGCGCTATGGGCGGTTTTGCTCCTTGCAGGGGAGTTTACATTGTTGAGCATCAGCTTCGATGTCGCCCGTCGTGAATCGCCTTTTACTATTCGACATGCACGGATGATTGCCGTTATTGCTTGCCTATTTGCAATTAATGCTGTGATGGGCTCCCTGCAGATTGGCAGCGATTTAAAAATAATGATGGGCAATTGTATGTTGAGCTGTCGTATGAATTCCGCTCTCCTTCAGATTGGTGACTCAGGCATCACTTTGGATGTGGGATCCATCATTGCAATGATGGTTGCTTTCGCTTTGTCGATCTTCTGGCGCTATGGGGCGCTGTTGCAGTCCCAGTCCGATGATTTGGTCTAGGTGATTGACCATGGATTATCTCATTATTGAGGTTGAGACACTTTTGCTCAAGACCGGGAAAACAAATGCCGATCTAATAAGAGCGACTGGGCATACGCCAGCTAACATTTCTAAAATCCGTAATGCAAAAATTAAGGCTATACGCTTGAAGACATTGCTCGATATCTGTGTTGAGTTGGATTGTCAGCCGGGAGATTTGATCCGTCGCGTGAGTGAGATAGAACTTGAGGAACTTACCATCGCGCGCGCGCGGAATAAGATTTTGCAAAGACGCAATCCCGACCCCTCCGAGATATTGCCCACAGAGGTTTACGTAGTAGATCTTTCTAAGGAATAACAAAACAGAATAAGAAGACAAACACGTATACATGCAAGGCTCCTACCGCAAACGATCGGCAGGAGCCTTAATTTATTTGAAAATAGTTCTTGAAATCATAAGGTTATCGATATACGATAACGGAGTATTAAAACAGACGATAAATCGAAAGGAGGTAATTATGAACTGGGTAATCGATCCGTGTAGCAACGTGCAGGGTGGCGGTGGTGGCTGCCGCAATTACCACCCGTGTTCGCGCTGTAGCTGTTTTGGCGTATATGTTCATTTCTAGCAACGCGAACGTTAATGCTGGTTAAGACAGCAGAGGGTAAGCAGCGTGGTCGATAACTGCCATCCGTCGGCCGCGCTGCCTTTTTTAATGAGGTTCATGAGACATGGGTAATGCGATTTCAATCAAGGATCTATCAAAGCGCTACGGCAAAAACTGGGCGTTGTCTGATGTTTCATTTGATATAGATGAGGGCGAAGTGTGCGCTCTCGTTGGGGAGAACGGCGCGGGGAAGAGTACGTTGATTGATATTCTTCTTGGCTTGCTTAAAGCAACGAAAGGCTCAATCAGTTTTTTCGGCGAGTCTGGGAGAACAGGTTTGGCAAGAGCACGCAGAAATATCGGATTCGTCCCCGACGGCTGTGGGGCATTCTTGAACTTAACCGGTCGAGAAAACTTGATCTCACGCTGTATCGAGTGGGGGTTGCCGAAAAGTGAAGTTAATCGAGTGCTCGCTGCCGTTGGCCTAGAAAATGCGGCGGATGCATCAGTAAAACAATACTCGCTCGGCATGAAGCGTCGTCTGGATATCGGAACGGCTCTTCTGGGCAACCCGCAACTACTCATCATGGATGAACCCATAAACGGGCTCGATCCAGTGGGTGTGATTGAGGTGCGTGATCTCCTGCTGTCGTTGAAGGGCAAACGGGATAAAACGGTGCTCATTTCAAGCCATAACCTAGATGAATTGGAGAAAGTTGCGACATCTTTTGCTTTTCTCCATCAAGGCAGACTTCTCGTTAAGGAAGAAAACTCCTACAAAGACAGAAGTCTGGAAAAGCGGTTTTTGGATTTGATCGGGGAGGCAGATAATGCTACTTCTGCGACTGATTAGATGCGAAGCCCGTCGGTTGCTCAGAAATCCAGCCTTTTTCGTGTTGTTGATCTGGGGAATTTGGATTGTTAAAGATGTCTGTAATCCAAATATGTATGGGACTTATGGAACATCTGATTTAGGGGGAGTCGGCAAACAGATTGGTTTCTTTGCAAACATCCTCGACAAGACTGACCCGGCTGGTTCGGCAGTTCGGACGGCACTATTCATGACCTACGAGTGGTTTTTCGTTCTAGTCGGATGCATTGTTATTTCCTGCGCCATGGATTATCAAAGCAGGTCTTCTGAAGTGACGTATGCAAAAGGGGCGGGTGTAGCAAAGGCCGTTGTCGCAAAGTGGCTTGTTCTGACGATTGCAACTTCAACAGCGTTCAACCTGTTTTCGGGATTCACTCTCTTTATGTCTCCGCTTGGCTGCTATGTGGATGGGCAGGTCTTTCTTAGTCGATACCTACCTGTCTTGCTTTTGGTTGATGCTGTTTTTGCTGCATTGGTGGCGCAGTCGATGGCAGTTTTCTATTTACTTAGAAATGCACCGCTTAGCATCATGTTGGTGTTGGTCGGGACGCTGCTCGCTTCTGATGAATATACGCTGGTGGTCTTTTCCAATCACGCATCGACGCAAATTCCCTGGTGGCTCTCAGTCGGACCATACTTACGCCATCTTGGAAATCTGTGCTTTCAAGGCCTAGCCATTAATCAGATCATTCTTTTCTCTGTTATTTGCACCGTTGTTTCGCTGCAGCTCGGGGTCATGGGAACCAAAGCGAGGAGGGGGTAGAAATGCGCTGCGAAGATATGATTAAGGCTGAAGCCTATCGAGTTATGAAGAGCAAAGCGCCTCTTCTGCTGATTGCGGCAGGTTTCGTGCTCGCATTGCTTTATTCCGTGTCTTATGAACCATGGAGAGCCTACGGAACGAGCGATTGGATTGGCGACGGTGTTATGGGCTTCTTTCCAAACCCACAATATGGTTTTGGGGGAATTCCGGCAGACCTCGTTAAAGATGGAGCTCGCTACCTTTCCGCTGTGGCACCGCTTGCCCACTCTTTGTTCTTTCCTATTGTTGCTGTTCTCGTCATCGGCTATGCGTTTCGAACCCCGATAACGGGATCTCAGTGGCTTGTTTCCTATGCAAGGGGAATGCAAACAATACAGTTGTTGGTTGCAAGGACTTTTGTCTCGATTGTCACGCTTGTCGGTGGTTTTGTTCTCTTTTCGATACTCGTTGGTGCGGTCCAAAGCGCGAGTGGCATAGGAATGACGATGGATATGATTGGAGAGTTTCTTCTTCGGCTGTCTCTTGCTGCCTTGATTTGCGCAACGTTATGCCTGCTGCTCGTCCTGGCCACCTCGCTCTTTGGAAATGGCGCGTTTGTTCTATCGTTCATCATCCTGCTGCTTTATTTGGGGTACGGGAATCCAAATATGCCACTGCACTTGACATGGCTGGCGACCCTTGCGTCCCCGCGACCAATTCAATTCATCGTGCCGGGGACGTTGCTATTTGTAGCGCTGGCAACAGTCGTTCCCATTGTCATCCTCGGACTTTGTTGGGCTATCAAGGGTGCTATCAGAAAACGGAGCATATAAATGAAAGAGTCTGAATTTAACGTTATTGAAGAGAATGATGTGAACGGTATCACTATCTACAATACCCAGTCTGGTGGCGTTCTCGACCTTGACGCTGCGCACACAACTGAGCTGAATTTATATCGCAAGGGTGCCGCCGCCTTGGATGGTGATTTCGAAGAGGCCCTTAAGATGGGTGGCATGTTAGTAGATGACGATGTTGACGAGCGGCGAATGTTGATGCTTGAGAGTTTGTCGGCAAGGTTTGCAAATGACTATTTAGGACTGACGATTGCTCCAACGCTGGCATGCAATTTTAGGTGTCCCTGCTGCTATGAAAAGGGCTGCTCGCACCCCACTATGTCAGAAGAGACAATGACGGATATCGCAGAATTCGTGCGTTCCGGCTATCCCGGGATCAACGATCTTCACGTTGACTGGTATGGAGGCGAACCCCTACTCTGTGTGGACATGATCGAGCGACTGACAAAAGAACTGAGAGGGGCGATTAGGCCGGGCGCTACTTATTCTGCCGGAATGGTAACGAACGGATATCTCCTGACGCGAGAAATTGCTCAGAAGCTTGCTGATTGTCAGGTCGGTTCGGTTCAAATCACTATCGATGGCTCAAAGAGGGATCATGATTCGCGGAGGGTCCCGGCTGACGGTCGTCCGACATATGATGCCATTATCGACAATATCATCTCATGTGCCGATGTTCTTCAGATTACCATTCGCGTGAATATCGATGAGTCCAATAGCAAAGAGGTTCATGCGTTGATTGACGAGCTTGACGCTAAAGGACTTCGTGGTAAAGTCGCGATTTATCTTGCTGCGGTCGACAATGTTAACGATACTTGCTCAAATGACATTCATTGTTTTTCTCAGCGTGGGTTCTCTCAAGTTGAAACGTTCTTTATGGATAAAGCTAGCGAGCGCGGATTCAACGTTATTCCGTTTACGCCGTATGAACCAGGTATCTGCTGTGCGGTTTCACTTAATTCGTTTGTCATCGATCCGCTTGGTAGACTTTTTAAATGTTGGGATGAGGTTGGCAAGGGCGAGTGCGCCGTTGGAAATGTTCGAGAAGGTGTGAAAGCTAATCCGAACTATTTGAAATGGATGGAGTATTTACCAAACGACCCAGTATGTGGCGAGTGTGTAATGTTTCCGGCTTGTATGGGCGGATGTCCCCACGCCGCGATGGAGGGTCAGAGAAAATGCGCGAGCGTTAAATTCAATGCCAGGCAGAGAATGCGGTTGGCTTGTAATTATCAGTATTCGCATGAGGCAAATCACGATGTTTAGATTTTGGAAGATATATCTCCTCCATAAGCCAAGGCTTTATGTCTATCTGTTTCTCGATGTCTTGTCTCAGCTGTGCAGCCTTGCTGAACCATATCTGTTGGGACTGACTGTAAATGCGCTGGCGGCAAAAAATGTCCTCGGTATTAGTTTGCGGACGCTAGTCTTATGTATTTTCGCGATTGGCGTGGTCGCCATTGTGGGGGCGGTGTTGACCTATTGGACTTCCCTAATCTATGTCGACCTTCAAGCGCATGCGGGATATCAACTTAACGCTGACACACTTGAACGCGTCAAGCGCTTGCCCCGGAAGTTTTTCATCGGATTTGATGCGGGCTATTATAATCAGCAAATCAATCACGATTCAAACGATCTCATAATATTCGGAATAACATCGGCGTCAAATATCATTGGCGGTGTTGCAACGATAATCTGCTCCTTGATTATGTTGATGAATATAAACACCGCGATGGCGATTGCCTGTTTAGCCTGCATCGTTGCGGGGGCATTAGTTTATCGATTGTTTAGCGGGCTGCTGTTCAATCGAGGCTTTGAGTTTCAAGAAAAGACCGCTGCTTTCTTTGGGACTCTTCAGAGTCAACTGGAGAGCGTCTCCTTTCTTCGTCGCCACTCGTTATTTGATTTCTATTCCTTGAGGCTGCAGAAGGCTTTCGATGGTCTTTATCCAGCTATATTGGCTAACCAAAAAGCAGGATCACGGTTCGAACTTGCGAATCAGTTGATTTTTTCCTTTGCGCAGTTCTGCTTGCTCGCGATTGGAGGCTGCGAGATTGTCGCAGGCAAAATGCCGGTTGGTTTTCTGCTGACGGCATTGAGCTATTATTCGAGCGCCAATTCTGCTCTGGTGAACTTGCTTTCTTGGGGCAAAAGCTACCAGGCGAGCAAGGTGAGCGCCCAACGCCTTAAGCGCCTTTGGGCAATGGATGAAGAGGCGAACGGTTCTGTCCGCATTGGTTCTCCTGTTTCACTTGTGTGCAAGGGCCTGTCGATTCGTCGCCCTGACACCGATCGAATCATAGATTATCCAGAGCTCATCTCGCTTAATCGAGGAGTCTTATACGGCGTGTCGGGCGCAAACGGAAGCGGGAAAAGCACACTTCTCGATGGCATAGCTGGTCTATATCCCGATGATTGCGTTGGGACTATTGCTTATGACGAGGTTGATTTGAGCCAGATTGATTCTATAAATCTACGATCGTGTGTCGTTGGTATTGCCGAGCAAGAACCTGATACCGTTAACGGAACACTCAGAGAGAATCTGACGCTACTCGCGGGCGAAAATTGTCCAATTCTTGAAGTCGGGCGACTTGTAGACCAGTTTGGTCTGACCAAACTGGTCTCAACACTTCCCAATGGTCTTGATGGGGTGCTGGACGAGCAAAACCATAATATATCGGGTGGTGAGAAGCAGAAGATTGCGATTATTCGTGTATTGCTTAAGGACTCACCCGTCCTGTTATTCGATGAACCGACGTCGGCTCTTGACGGAGCGAGTAGGTCAGCGTTCATTGATATTCTGCAACAGAAGAAAGAAGATCATATAGTGGTTGTTGTCTCGCATGATCCCGAGTTGCTTGAGGCTTGCGACGAAGTGATTGAACTGTAAAAGCTTGTGCATGGCGCTTTGTTGCGGGGCTCATTGCCTGTAGATAGCGAATTGCGGCTGATGTGGTCAGTTATCCCAAACATGTATCAGCTTATTTTATTGACTAATCCCACAACGGCAAAACCGGTCAAACGAACGCTTCAGTGCCGAGCCATCAGGCTGTTTAGGAAACTGCTATACTAAAACTAATAGATTTGTATAGCACACAAGGAGGCAAGGTTATGGCAACGGCGTTGCTCGACAGACGTTCCGCCCAGATGAATGTGCGTCTCGATTCTCAACTCAAGGAAGCGGGAGATGCGGTGCTTGCAAGCCTCGGCATGACGCCGTCCCAGGCGGTGAGGGAGCTGTGGCAGTACTTGACAGAGAACGGTCATATGCCCATCGCAAAAAGGAATAATGACGAAGTCCTGCCTGATGACATACGCTCGAAGGCGAGTTCGTCCCATGTCTCGGAAGGTGCTGCGTTAATTTCGAATTATTACGAGCGGTTCTCGATTCCGAGGCTAAGCCCCGATGAGGTCTTCGATTACGACGAGCTCTACGACCAAATGATGAGCGAAAAATTCAGCGATTGGATCGAATCATGAGCGGCGTCGGTACAAAACGTACGCTCAAGCTGTTAATCGACACGAATATCTGGCTAGATTACTTTCTTGGCCGTACGAGTGCGACCAAGCCGACAGTCGAGCTCTTTTCCCGTGCGGCGGAAGCGGAGGATATCGTTCTTTTCTCGTCTTCCCTGTCTGTCAAAGACATCTATTACATCTTGGGAAGGACGATGAAGGCCGACGCTCGACGTGGGGGAGCTCTCGCTCCCGAAGCAATCGCCGCTGCCGACGAGACGGCATGGGCGTGCGTTCGCCTGATTCGACAAAAGTCGATCATCGCCTCGGTCGGAGCGGACGAGGTGTTCGATTCCTTTGTGTTCAAGCATTATCACAATGACTTTGAGGACGATCTTATATTGGGCGTCGCCAATCGTATTGATGCCGATTATGTGGTAACGGGGGATAAAGACCTTATCAAACATACCAATGGAGTATGCATTGACGTATTCCAGGCGTTGAGGTTGGTTGGAGAGGCCAGCGGATCCTCTATGCTGCCCATCTAACCTGCTTTATCTTAATAAAGTGGCGCTTCCCCGCCGTTAGCCGATGATGCAAGGGCGCTCGGCGTTTTCGACTGGTTTATGCACGCAAAGTCTGGGAATATACAAGTCGCATGTCTTACTGTCTAACCAGTTGCGCCAAGGAGGCACCATGGACTACAAGATTACCGGCTACGAGCCCGCTCAGCTGTTCCATTTCTTTGAGGAGGTCAGCGCAATCCCCCGTGGGTCTGGCAACGAGAAGGGCATCAGCGATTTCCTGGTTGCGTTTGCCAAGGAGCGCGGCCTCAATGTGTACCAGGACGAGGTCTACAACGTCATCATTCGCAAGCCCGCTTCTGCCGGCGCCGAGAATGTCCCGACCGTGATGCTGCAGGGCCACATCGATATGGTGTGCGACAAGTTGGGCTCCGTTGAGCACGACTTTACGACCGACGGTATCGACCTAGTCGTCAAGGACGGCGTCCTCACCGCTAACGGCACCACCCTGGGCGCCGACAACGGTATCGCCGTCGCTCTGATGCTCACTATTCTCGATGACGATTCGATCGTTCACCCCGCCCTCGAGTGCGTATTCACCACCGACGAGGAGACTGGCCTGGTCGGCGCCGAGACGCTCGACAAGTCCCAGATTAGCGCCCGCACCATGATTAACCTTGACTCCGAGGAAGAGGGCGTTGCCACCGTCAGCTGCGCCGGCGGCGTCGTTGTTACCTACACCTGCCCGATCGCGCGCGAGCACAAGACCGGTAGCACCCTCACGCTCGACATCTCCGGCCTGCTGGGTGGCCACTCCGGCTCCGACATCAACCTGGAGCGCGGCAACGGCAACCTCATCATGGCCCGTATCATCGACCGCCTGATGGTCGCCGGCGAGCCCGCCATCGTCAGCTTTAACGGCGGCACCAAGGACAACGCCATCAACCGTGAGTGCAAGGCTGTTCTGGTCTACGCCGACCACGCTGCCGCCGAGGCCGCGGCCCAGATCGCAAAGGGCATCATCGCCGACGTCACTGCCGAGCTCGAGGTCTTCGACCCCGGCTTTACCTGCACCGTCGAGATTGCCGACGACGCCGAGGTCGAGGCCATGGACCAGAAGTCCGCGCTTGCCCTCATCCGCGCCCTGCGTCTTGCCCCTAACGGCGTGATCCGCCGCAACGTCGCCACCGACGGCTCCGTCGAGGTTTCCTCCAACATCGGTGTGGTTGCCACTTCTGACGACGAGGTCAAGATCATGCTGTCTCCGCGCTCCTCGATCACTTCGCTACAGAACGAGTTCAAGGACCGCCTGCAGACGCTGGCCGATGTCCTGGGCTTCGACGCCAAGTTTGAGTTCGAGTATCCCGGCTGGAGCTATGCCGAGCAGTCGCCGGTCCGCGACGTCTTTATCGAGAGCTATCGCGAGCTCTTTGGCTCCGAGCTGCGCATCGAGTCCATTCACGCCGGCCTTGAGTGCGGCCTGTTTGCCGAGGCCCTGCACGGCCTGGACGCTATCGCCGTGGGCCCGACGCTCTCCGATGTCCACACCCCGGACGAGAGCATGGAGCTCGCTTCTGCCGAGCGCTTCTACGAGCTGCTCATCGACGTCCTCAAGCGCCTCGCTGCGTAAAGGTTGCGCTAGCAGCAGTCCGAGCCACGTGCCAGCGGATTGCAAATGACATTACGAGAGGGGGCATCCGAGCTTTTGCGACGGGTGCCCCCTCTCTTCTTTTAAGAAATGTGAATTGATTGGCGCCTAGCCCATATCCGCCTTGATGAGGTCGAGGGTTCGCTGGCAGTTTTCGCGGACGGGGCCGAGCATATGCTCGCGCAGGTCCGCCATGCCGGGCAGATCGGCGTATTCGTCCATGATCTCTTCCATGCAAATGGGCACCTCGTAGGCGAGGTCCATCATGGTCGCAAAGCAAAACTTCTCGGATAGCCCGGCATCGGTGAGCGCCGCCTCCAGCGCGGGGTCGCCCATACCGTGGTATCGGCGGATAGCGCCTGGACCGATGCGCCCCACTCGATTTTCACCGCCAACGCTCATGGCAAGGCGCGCCCGGCGGCGCATACGCTCGTACGCCAAGCCCGATGCGACATCGTACATGGGTGCGAGCGCTGCGTTTGTGCCTTTACCTAGGATGAGCGAGTAGTTTTTAGCGTGTGCGTCAGGCGCTCCGATAATGGCGTTATAGAACAACATATAGGTAAAAAGCACAAGATTCATGTGGTGGGGGACTGTGTTAATCAGTCGTTCTTGGATGTCTCGTGTGGTTGGTCCTCCGTCGGCGGTGTATTTCTGGCTTGGCAATACACCGAGCGCCTGGCAAAAGTCCTCCTGATGCAGCCTTTCGATATTTCCGCTGCTATTGACAATTCTGTCGTACCGTTCAACGACGAGCGCGGCTTCGTCTTCAAATGTGCAATAGGAGACGTTGGCAGTTGGAATGCCAACACGCCGAGCCGTTTTCATGCAGACGAATTCGTTTAAGGCCTGATGTTTGAACCCAACGACACCATTTTTGAAGATATGGGTAGTGGGGGATGACCCTAGACATTCGCACCATTGGCCATCATGCCAAGCTAGTGCAAATTTGCCTTGGTTGCCGCCCAGGGACCAGCTTTCGTTGGAGCCCATCCATGTCTCTCTTTCGTCATCGCGAATTGCTTTGAGCTTGTGAGCGATTTGAGAATTGGTAAGCGGGCGGTATGCCGAGACCCTGCCACGGGCGGCGCCTAATTGATCGGTTCGACAAAACTGAACGGCCCCTGCGCAGTCAAGACCGATATGGCACAAGAGGGCGACGGGGTTGTTGGATGCAACGTCATGCTCGGCGGCAATAGCGCGACGCTGCTCTTGGCTGTCGGGCAAAAGGCCAAATAGGAACGGGCGGACGATGTTATGGCCATACGTGCGATTGGAAAGCGGCATTGTAAGCGATAGTGGTGCTCCGCGATAGGTTGGGGCGTATTCAAAGCTGCAGAGTCCATGCTCGTCTTGCCGGAGAGTGCCTGCGATTTCGCCACAAATGAGGGTCGCAAGCTCCATCTCTGCCATTTATTTCACAACCTTACAGCCAAAGGAGAGGTCTGAAGTGTCGGAAAGGCCTTGCTCGGCTGCGATTTGGGCCAGCAAGGCACCATAGGAAGATGGCGTTCCCTGTCGAGCGGGTCGTCTGCCTACGCTTGGCTTTGGCAGGGCATTCGAGTTCGCGATAGGGAGGTCCGCTTTCGTCGTCGGATGTTCGGAGGGCGATGCGATGGAGTCGTTATCGCTTTGCGCAAAGAGACCTATGCCGAGTGCGTTAAAGACGGACAGCAACTTGTCGAGTCGAATGCCGGTGGCGTCTCCTAGCTCGAGCGATGCGAGCAGGCGCTCTGAAACACTGGCCGTTTTGGCGAGGGCGGCACGGGTGAGACCCTGAGCCTCGCGTGCCTGGCGCACGTAGATGCCAGCTTGGCGCGGTGTGGTGATGGGAAGGGTATTCACGGCGATCTCCTAACGTGCAGACTTTTGCATATCAGTATGACATGCAAAAGTCTGCACGAAAAGGCCTCATGCAAAACTTTGCATGAGGCCTTGTACTGGCGTTGAGTTTTGAGCGATTGTGTTTGGCGTTACAGCGCCAAAATCCCCAGATGCTCAAGCAAGATCTTAAGTCCGATGAGGATGAGCACGATGCCGCCCACGATGGTGGCAGGTTTTTCGTAGCGCGCGCCAAAGGTGTGGCCGATCGCTACGCCGGCGACGGAGAAGATAAACGTTGTGACGCCGATAAGCGATACAGCGGGCACGATGTCGACCGAGAGCGCGGCAAATGAGATGCCTACGGCTAGGGCGTCGATTGAGGTGGCGATGGCGAGGATCAGGTACTCGCCCAGGTCGATCTTTTCGGCATCCTTGCCGTCGCCTTTATCCTCGTCCTCGGTAAAGGCCTCCCACAGCATTTTGCCGCCGATGAAGGCGAGCAGAATAAAGGCGATCCAGTGGTCGATGGGTCCGATGATGCCCATGAATTGACTGCCAAGCGCCCATCCGATTACGGGCATGCCGGCCTGAAAGCCGCCAAAGAACAGGCCGAGCACCGCGGCGACTTTAAGGTTGATCTTCTTCATGCCAAGGCCCTTGCAGATGGATACGGCAAAGGCGTCCATCGAAAGGCCAACGGCGAGCAGCACGAGCTCTGCGAGTCCCATAGTCTGGCTCTCTCTCTGCGGGCGGGCCCGCGTGTACCTCTTGGGGGAGTAACAAAAAAGACCCGTGGCGTACGCGTTGCGCGCACAGCCACGAGTCTCGTTCATTAAGGCAAGCCAGGCCGCATCGGCCAGTGTGTTGACTTACCGCGCCACCGGAGGCGAACCCGGTCACGCGACTACTCCCTCATTCATGTGAACCCCGATGCTACCACATAAGCAGCTCATTTGGGTTGGGGCTCTTTTGACTACCCCAGCGGTGTTCGCTCATTCTGTAAGCATCGGATTTCGCAAGCGCTGCGGGGATAAACCGTGAGAAACTATTTAGCGTTTATGGAGCGTATACGATGGGAGCGATGCCTTGGATAAGAACGAGCTGCAAAAGCGTATGGAACAGGCTATTCGCCTGACTGCCCCCGGCCAGCCGATCCGCACCGCCCTCGACATGATCATTGCTGGTCACCTGGGTGCCCTTATCTGCGTCGGCGACACCGAAAACGTACTCGCTGCCGGTAACGACGGCTTCCCGCTCAACATTTCGTTTACCTCGAACCGCCTGTTCGAGCTTTCCAAGATGGACGGCGCCATCGTCATCGATGGCGACCTCACCCAGATCCTGCGCGCCAACTTCCACCTCAATCCCGATCCCTCGCTCGCCACGAGTGAAACGGGCATGCGTCACCGTACTGCCGCTCGCATGTCGGTGCTCACCGACGCCATCGTGATCTCGGTTTCGGCTCGTCGTGCCGTCGTCAACGTGTACGTCCACGGTAAGAGCTACGAGATCCAGCCTGTCACCACCATCATGAGCTCGGTCAACCAGCTCGTCGCCACGCTCCAGACCACCCGTCAGTCGCTCGACCGCTCCCTGCTGCGTCTGACGGCCCTCGAGCTCGATGACTACGTTACGCTCGCCGACATCACCGGCATTTTCTCGAGTTTCGAGATCATGCAGCAGGCAAAGACTGAGCTTAAGGATTGCATTGTCAAGCTGGGCAACCAGGGCAAGCTCGTGCAGATGCAGCTCGAGCAGCTCGCCGGCTCCAGTATGGATACCGAGTACGACCTGATGATTCGCGACTATGCGAGCGATTCCTCCGAGGCCAATGCCGAAAAGATCCGCGCCAACCTGAGCCGTATGACGCCCAAGGACTTGTCCGACCCGCAGCATGTGGCGGCAGTTCTGGGCTACGACGACCTGGACGAGGACTCCGTCATGACACCGCTGGGCCTGCGCACGCTTTCGCGCGTGTCCGTCGTGCGCGACGGCGTGGCCGAGAAGATCGTCGACGAGTATGGCTCGCTGCAGGAGCTCATGGACGACATCAGTGAGGATCCGGAGCGCCTAGGCGACTTCGGTGTTAACAACCCTGCCATTCTTGCGGACTCCCTGTACCGCATGAAGGGCACCAAACAGGGGAACGCATAATGGCGCCCGTATGCGCCGTGGTCGTTGCCGGTGGCAGCGGCCAGCGCTTTGGTAACCCCGGTGGCAAGCAGCTCGTCAATGTAGCGGGTCGTCCGCTTATGAGCTGGTCCATCCGCGCATTTGACCGTAGCAATAAGGTCGGCCACATCGTCGTGGTTTGCCCTGCCGAGCGTCGTGCCGAGATGCGCCGCCTGGCCATCGACCCGTATTCGTATAACACGCCCATCAGCTTTGCCGATGCCGGCGAGGCTCGCCAGGATTCCACCCGCGCAGGCGTGCACGCGGTGCCGGCGGGCTTTGAATACGTCGCCATTCACGATGGCGCTCGTCCGCTCATTACGACCGAGGCCATCGATCACGCTATCGACGTGCTCGTGAGCGACCGTGCCCTCGACGGTGTCGTGTGCGGCCAGCCTGCCATCGACACACTCAAGATCGTCGATGGCGACAACATCGTCGAGACGCCCCCGCGCGAGCTGTACTGGGCAGCGCAGACGCCGCAGATCTTTAGCGTCGACGCTATGAAGCGCGCTCACGCCGCTGCTATCGCCGAGGGCTTTATCGGTACCGACGATTCATCGCTGGTCGAGCGCATGGGCGGGCGCGTCCGCTGTGTCCAGAGCCCGCGCGATAACCTTAAGGTGACGGTGCCCGAGGACCTGCGTCCCGTAACCGCGATTCTGCTTGGCCGTATGGCCGAGGGAGAGGACCTTCCCCATGTTCAGTAACCTGCGCATTGGCCATGGCTACGACGTTCACCGTCTGGTGGAGGGGCGTCGATGTATCATCGGCGGTGTCGACATTCCCTACGAGCGCGGCTTGCTGGGCCACTCGGATGCCGATGTGCTCGCGCACGCCTTGGCCGACGCCATTCTGGGCGCCTGCCGCGGGGGAGATATCGGCAAGCTATTCCCCGACACCGATCCCGCCTACGAGGGTGCCGATTCGATGGTGCTGCTCGCCCGCGTGATGGACTATGCGCGCGAGCTGGGCTTTGAGTTTGTCGATGCCGATTGCACCATTGCCTGTCAGCAACCCAAGATCACTCCGCACCGCGATGCCATGCGCGCCAACCTTGCCCATGCCCTGGGCGTCGACGTGGAAAACGTGGGCGTCGCCGCCACTACGACCGAAAAGCTCGGTTGGGAAGGCCAGGGCGAGGGAATCGGTGCCTGGGCCGTCTGCCTGCTACAGAAAACCGTTAAGGAGTAACGAATGCGTATCTACAACAGCGCTACCCATAAAAAGGAAGAGTTCCAGCCCATCGAGTCCGGCAAGGTCCGCATGTACGTGTGCGGCCCCACGGTCTACGACAACATCCACATCGGCAATGCCCGCACGTTCATCAGCTTTGACGTGATTCGCCGCTGGCTCATCGCGAGCGGCTACGAGGTCACGTTCGCCCAGAACCTCACCGATGTCGATGACAAGATCATCAAGCGCGCCAACGAGCAGGGCAGAACGGCCGCCGAGGTCGCGACGGAGTTCTCCGACAAGTTCATCGGCGTTATGCGCGCCGCCAACGTGCTCGATCCCGATGTGCGCCCCCGCGCCACCAAGGAGATCGGCCCCATGATCGCTATGATCAAGACGCTCATCGAGCAGGGCCACGCTTACGCAGCCGATAACGGCGACGTGTACTTTGCCGTGCGCAGCGATTCCAACTATGGTCAGGTCTCGGGCCGCAACATCGATGACCTTATGGTTGGCGCGCGCATCGAGGAGAACGAGGACAAGAACGATCCGCTCGACTTTGCCCTGTGGAAGGCCGCTAAGCCCGGCGAACCCAGCTGGCCGAGCCCCTGGGGCGAAGGCCGTCCCGGTTGGCACACCGAGTGCGCCGCCATGGTGCATCGCTACCTGGGCACTCCGATCGACATCCACGGCGGTGGCTCCGACCTTGCCTTCCCGCATCACGAGAACGAGTGCGCCCAGGCCACCTGCGCCTGGCACCAGGGCTTCTCCAACACCTGGATGCACACGGGCATGCTGCTGGTCGACGGCGAGAAGATGTCCAAGTCGCTCGGTAACTTCTTTACGCTGGCCGAGGTACTCGAGCAGCACTCCGCTGCCGCCCTGCGCCTGCTGATGCTGCAGACGAGCTATCGCTCGCCGCTTGACTTCTCCTGGGAGCGCCTGGAGGGTGCCGAGAACTCGCTCACGCGTATCGCCGGTACGGTCGAGAACCTGCGCTGGGCCGCGAACCATGCGACGGCCGATGCCGATGAGGCAGCATCCGAGGCGTTTGCCGCCAAGGCCGCCGAGACCCGTGCCACTTTTAAAGAGTGCATGGACGACGACTTTAATACCGCCGGTGCCATGGGCGCCGTCTTTGGCTTTGTGACCGAGTGCAACCAGTACCTGGAGCAGGCGGGCGACGCTGCCGACAAGGCCGCCGCGCTTTCTGCCGCCGATACGCTGGTCGAGCTGCTCGATACGTTTGGCGTTGAGCTCCCCGAGCCCAAGGTCGAGCTGCCGCTGGGCCTGCTGGGCGTTGCCGCCGGCCTGGTCGCCTACACGGGCGACGACGTGGACGAGGCCGCTGCCAAGATTCTCGAGGCCCGCGCCGAGGCCCGCGCCGCCAAGAACTGGGATCTGGCCGACGCCATCCGCGACCAGCTCAAGGACCTCGGGCTGACGATCGAGGATACTGCCGCGGGCACCCGTATTAAGACTCTCTAATCCCCGCGGGTTTTCCAAGCACCCGACCTTGCCGTTCAAACCGTCGCTCGCGTACTCAGGTACGCGTCGCTCCTCTTTCACGGCCATCTCGGACACTTGGAAAACCCGTGCCGACCGCCCGAGCCACGGCACCTTGCCTTTCAATCGTCGGGCATGACCTCAAGGTCTATGCCCTCCTCTTTCAAGGCAATCTGCCGCACCTCGGGCGGTCGGTCTATTTGTTTCGTTTGATAGTTGTATTTAGGAGGTCGCTTTATGGCCGACAATCGCAAGCGTGCGCCTCGTGGTGGCAAACAGGCTGCTTCTGGCTCGCGCCCGATTCGCCGCAATGACCGCGCTGCCGCTTCCAAGGGCCAGCGCGAGCGCTCCCAAGCCCAGGCTGCGCGTCCGCAGCGAGATCGTAACCGCGACACTGTCCAGGCTCCCAAGGGCGAGTTTATCGAAGGTCGTCGTGCTGCCGCCGAGGCACTGCGTACCGGCTTTCCCGTCAAGTGCGCGCTCATCGCCGAGGGCGGGGAGCGCGATGCCGCCTTGTCGCGCCTGGTCGACGACCTCAACGCCGCGGACGTCCGCATTAAGTATGTGCCGCGCACGCAGCTCGATGCGCTGTCGAGCCATGGCGCTCACCAGGGCATTGCGCTCGAGGTGGGCAATTTCCCCTATGCCGATGTCGCCGATATTCTCGATCGCGCGGGTGAAGGACCGGCGCTCGTCGTCGTGCTCGACCATGTGACCGACGATGGCAATTTTGGTGCGATCGTGCGCTCTGCCGAGGTCGTGGGCGCAGCGGGCGTCATCATTGCCAACAAGCGCGCCGCCGGTGTGACCGTGGGCAGCTACAAAACCTCCGCTGGTGCCGTCATGCACCTGCCCATCGCGCAGGTTCCCAATATCGCCCGAGCGCTTGACGACCTCAAGGCCGCCAGCTTTTGGGTGGGCGGTGCTTCCGAGCACGCCGAGGGCAGTTGCTGGGATGCTCCCTTCGAGGGCCGCGTTGCGCTCGTCATGGGCTCCGAGGGCGACGGCATCTCGCGCCTGGTGCTCGAGAAATGCGACTTTTTGACCAAGCTTCCCCAGCGCGGCATGACCGAGAGTCTCAATGTTGCCCAGGCGACCACCGCGCTGTGCTTTGAGTGGCTGCGCCGCAATGCCGGCGAGCTCATGGGGGAGGAGTAGCGCATGTCCAAGAAGAACCGCGCCAAGTCCAAGGCCAAGCGCTTTGGCGAGGGCTCGGCCAAGCCGATTGTTTCGGCCGCGACCTATGGCGTGGGCGGCAATGCGTTTGCGCAGGCCATCGCCGATCCGGTCTCGACGGTGCACTCCAATAAGCCTGAGCTTTTGGTGGTCGACGGCTACAACGTGATCCACTGCACGCCGCGCTACGAAAAGCTCGTGTACGACCATTCCGACGATCCGTATTCCAGCGACGTTCACGATATGGCGCGCACCGCTCTCATCAACGACGTCGCCGCCTTTGCCCAGGGCCGCTACGAGGCCGTGATCGTGTTCGACGGCGCGGGCAATATCTCCAACGAGCGCCCCAACCTGCCGGCCCGCGGCGTGCGCATCGAGTTCTCGCCGACGGGCGTCTCTGCCGATACTGTGGTGCAAAAGCTCTGCATCGAGGCACGCGAGGAAGGCCGCGCGTGCTCCGTGGTATCGAGCGACGGCACGATCCAGGCCGTCGTCATGGGCAAGGGCGTAACGCGCATCTCGAGCCGTATGCTGGTGGACGAGATCAAACAGATCGATAACGACGTTCACGAGGCAGAGGAAGCTCCGCAGATCAAGATGACTCTGGGCAGTCGCCTGAGCCCCGATGCCCTGGCCAAGCTCAAGGCCCTGCGTGGTCGGTAGGGGATTATCCATAGAGACCCGTTTCCCAATTGGTCAGCCCGTTGATTTGTAATCAATGGACTGTGGGTTGCCGTCGCCAAAACGAATAGTTTTTGGTTTTGGCGAACGGATAAAACTATTCGTTCTGGCGAATAGTTTTGAGATGTGGTCGGGCGAAGGGTCTGTTGCGCCTCGTCCGCAATTCCTTTATTCTTAACTGGCTTCGCGCGAAAGCGCCAAGTGTGCCAGTGTGGCGCAACGGTAGCGCAACTGATTTGTAATCAGTGGGTTGCGGGTTCGATTCCTGTCACTGGCTCCATGAGAGTTTCGGGCTCTGTCTCTATATGGGACAGGGCCCGTTTCTATTTATGTCGATAAGTCAGCGTGTTTGGCGCCAACCAAGCTTCAGGTTTGTCTTGATCTGTAACACGGGCGGGCTGAAAACCCTCCTTATAGTTACAGATCGAGACAATGCCAAGGGATGGTCGATAACATCTCGATCTGTAACACGAAGAAGCTGAAAACCGTTCGAGCTGTTACAGAATGAGACGTAAGCTGGGGTCTCTGCGTAATATCTCGATCTGTAACAGATAGGGGAGAAAATGTTCTCTAAATGTTACAGATCGAGACAAAGGCCGGGCCGGTCCCAGTCATCCTGTTTGAGCGAGGATTTCCGGACATACGAGCGTGGAAAATCTCCCGCCTAGTGAATGAGCGTGGATAATCTCCCACTTTGGGCTCGAAGCCACGTCAAAAGTGGGAGATTATCCACGCTCGATTTCAAACGGGAGATAATCCACGCTCGAATTTGCCGCGGAAGCCCGATCTCGACCTATATATAGGTGTAAATAAGCCGGTATCGAAGTTCGATCCTGAAGGTGTACTCCACTACACCAAAGTGTTACCTTGGGAAACGTCACCTCTGTATCCAAAACCATCGTCCTTCATATCCAAACTCAACAAAACCGCAGGTCAACGGTATATAGATACGCCCGGGGCCGTGTATCTAGAGGTTTTCGTTGACAGCCCCCAAGGTTGCATCGTATTATCTTTTTCGTTCGCGGGGGCGGCGGTCCAAAAGACCAAAGGACCTGCGGATACTTGAACGATTGGGAGTTTGCCCGA
>USAX01000010.1 GCA_900552705.1 uncultured Collinsella sp.
GGCTTAGCAGATGCGGCGGACTTGCGCGCAACCCCGGTAACCTCGTGGGATTGCGTGCGCTTGTTCGTGGCGCTACGGGTACTCACTTATGCGTTCTCCTTCATGCTTGTGAACTGGGAGCCCGTGATGATCTGGAAGGCCTCGCGATAGCGCTCGGACGTGCCATCGATGACCTCGGCGGGCAGGTGCGGGGTCTCCCCCGTCATATCCCAGTTGGCCTTGAGCCAATTGCGGACGAATTGCTTGTCGTAGCTAGGCTGGATCTTGCCCTCCTCGTAGCTGGCAGCAGGCCAGAAACGGCTGGAGTCGGGCGTGAGGCACTCGTCGATCAGCGTGACCTTGCCATCAATAACACCAAACTCGAACTTGGTGTCGGCAATGATGATGCCACGAGTCGCTGCATACTCGGCAGCAGCCTTGTAGATCTTGAGGGACAGATCGCGAATCTGCGTGGCGATGTCCTCGCCAACGATCTCGCAACAACGCTCAAACGAGATATTCTCGTCGTGATCACCGATCTCGGCCTTCGTGGACGGGGTGAACAGCGGCTCGGGAAGCTTGGAGGCCTCGGTCAGGCCCTCAGGCAGCTGGATGCCGCAGACGGTGCCGTTCTCGTCGTAGGTCTTCTTGCCCGAACCGGTCAGATAGCCGCGGACGATGCACTCGATAGGAATCGTCTGGGCCTTCTTGACCAGCATGGCGCGGCCAGCGAGGTAGTCACGATACTCAGCAAACTCCTCGGGGAAATCCGCCGGGTCGATGGAAACGAGGTGGTTGGGAACGATGTCGGCAAACTTATCGAACCAGAATGCCGAGATGCGGTTGAGCACCTCTCCCTTAAACGGAATCTCGTCGGGGAGAATAAAGTCGAACGCAGAAATGCGGTCGGTGGCGACCATCAGCAGGTTTTCACCGGCATCATAGATATCACGAACCTTGCCACGGGAATCCGGACGACGCTCCATCGTTGTCACGTGAGTCACTCCTTACCAAAATACGACAGTAATGCGGGTTCTTTCCCGCATGTTTTCGCAAACTCGGAGCGGCAGGGACGAAACCCCTCCTTCACCGAATAGCGAAAAGCTAGTGCTCCATTGTAGTAGATGCCGCGTCCGCCGTGTGCTCGCGAGGCAGATGAATCGTAAAAGTCGTACCCTTTCCAAGCTCCGACTCCACGGATATGTAGCCGTGATGACGCTCGACGATCTGCTTGGTCACGGCGAGGCCCACGCCCAGACCGCCCGCCTCACGGGCACGGCTGGCATCGGCGCGCCAAAAACGGCCGAAGATGCGCGACAAGTCATCCTTGGCAATACCGATGCCGGTATCAGAAACGGCGATGCTGACGTGTTTGCGGTCACTGAGCACCGACACCACGACCCAACCGCCCTCGGGGGTGTAGCGCATGGCGTTGCTCATGAGATTGATGACGCATTGTGTGATCATGTCGGGATCGGCTTCGACGACATCGTCGTGACCTTGGGTCTCGTCAGCAAAGCGCAAGCGCAGATCGCGGTCGACAAACAGGCGCTCCTGGGCATTGACGATGGAACGCACGAAAGGAACCATGTCCACCGGCTCAAGGTTGAG
Organism: uncultured Collinsella sp.; assembly: GCA_900552705.1. Taxonomy (GTDB): domain Bacteria; phylum Actinomycetota; class Coriobacteriia; order Coriobacteriales; family Coriobacteriaceae; genus Collinsella. The sequence goes on from USAX01000010.1 coordinate 1,591, forward strand.
CGGAGCCGTGCTGTTTTCCATGCGCGACAGGTCGAGCATCTGCTGCACCAGACGAGCCAGGCGACGCGTCTCGGAAGCAACGGTCTCCAAATGCTCATCGTCGGTGGGATACACTCCATCCTGCATGGCCTCGACCGTTGCGAGCATGGCCATAAGCGGCGTGCGAAGCTCGTGTGCAACGTCTGAGGTCAGGCGCTTCTCGTGTTTCATATCCTTCTCGAGCGAAGTGGCCATCTCATCGAAGGTCTCACCCAGCTGATCAATCTCGTCATCACCGCGCAAACCAGTACGAGCGGACAGATCGCCATCGCGAATTTGCTTGGCCGTGCTCGTAATACGATGAATCGGCTTGGTGAGCATGCGCGACACGAGCGATCCGATAACGACCGAAATGCAGATTGCAACAACCGCGGCGAGAGCCATGGCGTTAAAGGTCTTCTCCCTAAATGCAGAATCCGCCTTGGTGAGCAAGGCATCGGAGCCGATGGCCCATAGCTTTACCTGTCCGACATGCTCGCCCGAAGACGTTATGATTTCGACGTTGGCAACGCTATCGGAGTCGGTTGGAGCAGACGAGACCGGGCTATGCGATGCTTTTTTACCGCTCGAGCTGCTCGACGCTGATTCGCTCTCGCGCACATCGGCAGTCGCGCTTGCCGAGGGCCATGAGTCGTCATAAACGACAACGCCTTTCTTGTTGACGACCTGCATACCCAAATCGTCGGACACCAAACTCGATGTCGCGACCGTACGTAGCTCGCCCGCAGTCCAATTGCCGTTTTCCTCATACGACGTCGCAAGCTTTTCGGCAGCGGAATTTGCGATTTCGACGATATTAGAGCGCGTGTAATCCGAAAAGACCGTGCCCCACACAACAGAGACCACGCCCACCAGCACCAATACCGTCATGAGCGATGTCAGAGCAAAAGCAAGTGCCATGCGCGAGGGATAGCTCATCGTTGGCCGTGAATCGGAACGAGGCGTGTTCCAACTAGCCTTGGAACCCGCCTCGCTCTCCTGCTTGTGCTTTTGTCCGATTTCAAAGCGCGCAGGTGTCATATGTGATTTCCCTATTTCTCGTCCGACTTATCGGTCTTGGCCGGAGCCTCGAAACGATAGCCGACACCATGGACGGTGTAGAGCCACTTGGGCTTCTTGGGATCATCGCCCAGCTTGGCGCGAAGGTTCTTCACGTGGCTATCGATGGTGCGCTCATAGCCCTCAAAGTCGTACCCAAGCACCTTCTCGACCAGCTCCATACGGTTGTAAACACGGCCGGGATGACGAGCAAGCGTGGTGAGCAGCTTGAACTCGGAAGCCGTCAGATCGACTTCCTTGCCCTCGACCAAGATCTTGTGGCCCGAGATATCGATGACCAGATCGCCGAAGTCGAGTACCTCGACGGCGGGCTCGTCGGCCTGATGGGCACGGCGGAACAGAGCGCGAACGCGGGCGACGAGCTCGCGCGGCGAGAACGGCTTAATCAGATAGTCGTCGGCGCCGAGCTCAAGACCGATAATACGGTCCTCGATCTCGCCCTTAGCCGTCAGCATGATGATGGGGACATCCGAGGTATCGCGAATGGTGCGGCAAACACGCTCGCCGGGGATCTTGGGGAGCATAAGGTCGAGCACGACCAGGTCAAACTGATGCTTCTCGAACTCCTCGATCGCGGACTGGCCGTCGCCGACGCCCACAACCCAGTAGCCTTCGCGCTCGAGATAGGCAGCGACGGCGTCACGGATTGCCTTCTCATCCTCGACCAGCAGAATCTTTTTTGCATCTGAAGCCATAACACGGCCCCCCTGTCTCAATTAGCTAAGAACAAGCCCATTTTAACGCACCTGAGCCCGCCGGATGCCGCTATGACGCGGCAGCTCGGCGGGCGGTACTCACAATTACAACGCGCTTATTCCCCTGTTGGCGCCTTTTTAACCCCTCTAAGCTTAAAGAGAGAATAGGCGTGCGGTGACCGTCTCTGGTATACCCTGGCTGTTGCGCACCGTGGCGTACGTAAGGAATGAGTCCGATTTTCCCGCCGTAGCTGGATAATCGCCATACTCCAGGGCTCGGTCGGGCGACAGAAGCGAGCCGTAGGTCTTAGCCGAAGTGTCAATCAAAAAATGCGACGCCTGGACTTTAACCAGGTATTTATTTTTCCTTCCCGCAACGCACGCGAGCGGCTCACGCGAAAGGAAGAGGTACGGCCCGCCCTCGTTACCGATATAGGTGCCCATATTGCCCAGGCTACCCACACCGTTATACGTCGCCTCAATGGAGAACACGAAGGTGTCGCCCATATACACGGCCTCGAAAGGCGAAACCGACGAAGGAAGCACCAGCTGAGCTCGCTTCGTATTGTTGCCGTCAGTCAGGTCGATCGCCGTCATACCGTAATAGACGCCCTCATCATTGTGCACGCGGGGCGAGATGGTCAGGATGCCGTCGCTCACACGCGGGGCGGATGCGAAGCGGCCCGTCGACTTCCAAATAGTCTCAGGCTTGGACTCGCTAGGCGACTGACGGTAGCAGTACGAATCGTTACTCGTCTTGCTGCCGCCGGACGAGGGCATCTTATACCAGATGACCGACGACCCATACGCTGTGAAGAGCGGCGGATCGTAATTTTCGCCACCGCGATCGAGCTCGACAGCGTTGCCGGTAAGGGAGGAGCCTGCAAGGTTTTGCGCATAGAGTTTCCAAGACGCATTGGCAAAGTTCATCTCGACCCACGCGAACACGCCATCACCCGCGCGAACGTCGTAAAACGCATAACCGGTTCCCTCAACGGGATCCTCGATAAGTGTGGTAAGCGAGCCATCGCCCAGGTTGAGCACACCAAGCGTATTGGCATGCAGGGCAGAAGCAGGCGCCATCATCGCGGCAGCGTAGTCGCCATCGCAGTAGTACAGCAGCGTGCCCAGCGGCAGCGTCCACGACGCCGCCGGCTCAAGATCGATATCAACAGCTTCGTACTCATCAGTGATCGAGACAATCTTCGAATCGTCCTTGATAACTTGCGGCTCGCCGGCGGCATCGTCGCTGGTGCCCGTTTTTTTCGAGCAACCGGCAAGCACCGTGGCAGCGCCCGCGGCAGCACCGCCGAGCACAAAGCCACGGCGCGATATTCCATTCTTGATGTGGTCGGCGATACCCATTAGGCGATCTCGGCGCGAGCGGCCTCGATAGCGCGCGTAAGCTGATCGGCGCAAGAGGTCTTTTTCATACCGCAGGTATTACCGGCGAGAACCTCGATTACGCGATCGGCAGGAGCACCCTCGACTAACTTGGAGATTGCCTTGAGATTGCCGTCACAGCCGCCGGTAAACTCAACGCCCAGCACCTTGCTGCCATCGTCAGAGAGATTGAGGTGAATATTGCGAGAGCATACACCCTGCGGCTTGTAGTCAAAACTAATCATTGAGATCCCCTCTCAGAAAGAAATTTCAGACGTCTATTATCCCCGCCTGGGCCGACTTATTATCGCAAGCACCGATTCAACATCCTACGATGCATGGACTCGCGGGGGCAAGATTAGCAGTCCGCACCCTGTGCGTGGACCGTGCGCTTCTCCCGATACATATTGTGGTCGGCGACACGATATACATCGGCCAGCGTATTTCCAGCCGTCTCGACGGTCGCCACGCCAATCGATGCGCTGACCGTCAGGGCCTCATCGCTTACCGCGGCAAGACCGAGACGAAGATCCTGTTCCAGCCCGAGCGCAGACTCGTTGTCAGTATGGGGGCAAACCAGCAAAAACTCGTCGCCGCCAAGGCGCATCGGCAGATAATCCGCACCAGCCACCCGCCGCAGCACGGACGCCGTCCGTCGCAGCAGTTCATCCCCCATCTCGTGACCATAGATGTCGTTGGTCCGCTTGAGATAATTGCAGTCCAACATAATCACGCTCACGGGCAAGTCCTCGTTTACCAGGCTATCTCCGCGCGATTCAAGATAGTTGCGGTTGCGAAGCCCCGTCAGTTTGTCTTGATATGACAGCTCCTCGGCATGCTTGACCATCGATATGTTGTGCGTCGCCACGACGACCGACTCCAGCCGGCCTTGCTCATCGCGATGCTGGGGGACAACCTGTAGCGAGTACCAAGCGCCTCGACAATCTCGCACCTCGGCAGCCAAGTACGGTACGCCCTCCATACGTTCACGAAGCGAACTTATATCTACGAGTCCCACAACCGCTTCGCGGCTTTCGGGGCTCACGATATCCCGGCAGACCGTGTCCATAAAGTCATATGCCTCGCTGTGCTCGGCAAATATTTTCGCTATCGCCGGCGACATATTGATCCCCTCGATCTCGAGGGTGTCGAGATGCAAAAGGAAGGTCGAATCGTAGATGGCGCTTATGGCATTGATAATGCCGAGCTGTTTATCCTTTTCGACCAAATTGCGGTGGTTAACGATATTTCGAGCCAACAGCACCACGACCCAAAACGCAAGGCTCACCAAGACGCCAGCAGCGACAAATGAAATCCTGTCAGACATGACCTCAGATTTGGGATATAGCGCAAACAGGCGGTAGTCCTTATATGCCGCACGCACGGCATACCATTCGTCTCCTCGATATTCGATGCGCGTCAGGCCGTCGTCTTTCCACTCAACTCCTACGCTGGTGAGGAGTCGGGCGAGCGACACGTCAGCATCGGCACTGTTGGATGAGACAATCTCCGCATCCTCCATAACAAGCACCGTGGGACCCTGGTGGAAGGTACTGTTCGAAAGCACGTCGGCTATGGCATATGAATAGTCGTCCGCCGTATCGGAAACAAGTGAGCGGTATGCCAGGGCAACGCCGTCGCCATACGGAACAGCACAGACGGCAAAAACGACACCACGGCGCTCATCGACAGTTGAGTAGGTCACTTTGGAACCTTGATACATCGATGCGACCGGCGAACAGGCCAACTCATCTCGCCACAACATAAGCGGATCGCGACCATCGATGTCGTAGTGGGCAACCATATGGCCATCGGAGTCCATGACCATCAGCCCCGAAAGGTTCTCGGCATGGACAAATCGCTCGATAAGATCGTCGTTAACCTCAACGCGATCAGAGGACAGGAACGTCGCAAACGATTCGACCGCGGCGAGCAAATCGTGCGTCGCCTCGGTTTTTCTCCCCTGTTCGTAGCGGTCATATTTTTCGCAAGCGTTCTCCAAAAACACCATGGTTTCTTGGCCAAACCCAAGCGTTTTTTCGAGGCAGCGATGGGTTCCAACCGTATACAACAGGCCTAACAAGACGGCGCTGACAATAACGCTGGCAGCTATGACGTTCAGAGTCTTTCGACTCAAGCGGTGCTCATCAGTTGTCATGAATTTCCTCCTTGCCCGCCCGTCGTCGCTCCTGTCTTGTAATTGCCCACAATACGGTCAATCGTGCCATCTCGATCCATGTCGAACAGCGCGGTATTGAGATCCTTTACGACCGATCCTTCATAGCTGTCATCAAACGCGACGCCCAGGTCAACCGTCATAACATTGTCGGCAAACACACGGTAAACGCCGGGATACTGAGCAACGAGTCGGTCAAGCGACTGGACATCCGCCATCCAGCAGTCAACGTACCCTTTGACTAGAGCGGCTTTGCAGAGTTCGGCAGAGCCATATGATTTGATTTGAACGTCCGACGAGACCCCCAGATCCCCCGCAAGCAATCGGCGTTCACTCACCGAACCCGCAATCACCGCAATGGTCTTACTTCCATCGAGATGTGCCAAGGACTTGATGCCACTCGTTTTCTTGGCGGCAACCGAGACCGTCACGGTTAGATACGGCTCGGTCCAGTAATACTTATCCTCGCGATAACAGGGAGAATAGTCACACCACAGGCAATCGATATCACCGTTTTTGAGCAGCCGGTCGCGATCGTTCCAGTCAATATCGACAAACTGTGGCTTGAGCCCCGCACGCTTGCAGGCCTCGCGGGCGATGTCGATATCGATACCGGCGTAATCACCCGTGGTATCGACATACACATAGGGGTCGTTATCCGTAACGCCGATTTTGAGCACCGGGAGATCTCTATCGGCTTCATTCGAGGAGGAAGAACTGCTTCGAACGGTATACGTCAGGGCGCCCGCACAGACGGCAACAAGGAGTATGAGCGTAAACGAGACGATGGTGGCCCGCTTGATGCGTCTGGGCACGTGCCCCCTTTCATCGAAACAGCAGTCGGAGTTCATTTTATTACCCGGGCGCATATGCGACAGTAAAAAAAGCGCCTCGCCCAAGACGGGCAAGGCGCCAAAGGTTGAAATGCATCCGCAAGCGGTCGAATTAGGTTAACCCTACTCGAAGTTCAGCTGCTCCAGGCGATCGAAGACCGTATCGATGCGGGTGAGGAAGTCCCACGGATCAAAAATCTCGTCGAGCTTCTCCTGGCTGACGGTGCAGCGCGGATCGGCCTCGAGACGCTCCTTAAAGGTGGGGCCAGAGACACAATCCTGCACCTCGTGCCAGGTGGCCATGGCGTTTTCCTGCACGATAGCGTAGGCATCCTCGCGGGTAATGCCCGTATCGACGAGGGCCAGCAGGACCTTGGAGGAGAAGATGAGGCCGCGGGTCTTGTTGAGATTGGCCATCATGCGGGCCGGATACAGCTGCAGGCCGTCGATAACGCGAATGAGGCACTGGAACATATGGTCAAGCGCGATGAAGCTATCGGCCTGGGCGACACGCTCGGCGGAAGAGTGCGAAATGTCGCGCTCGTGCCACAGGGCGACGTTGTCGAAGGCGACCTGGGCGTTGGACTTCACGACGCGCGACAGACCGCAGACCTTCTCCATGGTGATGGGGTTGCGCTTGTGCGGCATGGCGGAGCTGCCCTTTTGGCCCTTGCGGAAGGGCTCCTCGGCCTCGAGTGTATCGGTCTTCTGCAGGTTGCGGACCTCGGTCGCGATGCGCTCGCAGGTGGCCGCTGTAGTGGCAAGCACGCCGGCAAGATAGGCGTGGTGATCGCGGCTGATGACCTGCGTGGACAGCGGGTCGTGAACCAGACCCAGGTGCTCACAGACGTACTCCTCGACGAACGGCTCGATGGAGCTGTAGGTGCCGACGGCACCGGAGATGGCACCGAAGGCAACGTTCTTGCGAGCATCCTCAAGACGATCAAGGTCGCGCTTGAGTTCCCATGCCCAAGAGCCAAACTTCATGCCGAAGGTCATCGGCTCGGCATGGATGCCATGGGTGCGTCCGGCGCAGAGCGTATTGCACTCCTCGAAGGCGCGGCGCTTGCAGATCACGCCGAGCTTCTTGACGTCCTCGATAATCAGGTCACACGCCTGAGTAAGCTGATAGCACAGAGCAGTATCACCCAGGTCGGAGCTGGTCATACCGTAGTGAACCCAGCGACTAGGCTTGGGCTCGCCCTCGGGAACATCGGCGTCGATATATTCCTTCATGTTGGTCAGGAAGGCGATGACATCGTGGCGCGTGACCTCCTCGATCTCATCGACCTTCGCCTTCTCAAAGTTGGCATGGTCGCGGATCCACTGGGCTTCGTCTTTAGAAATGCCGATCTTGCCGAGCTCCGCCTGGGCCTCGCAGGCCAGAACCTCGATCTCCTGCCAAATGGCATACTTGTTCTCGAGGGAGAAAATATGTCCCATCTCCGGGCGGGTATAGCGATCGATCATAGCGGCTCCTTTTTGGTTATTGGCACGTTGGTCGTAACTCAACCATTGTACCGTGCGCGGGTGCGAGTATGGGCAGCAGGCATTAACCTAACATTTTGGAATTGGAGCGGGCATGGGGACATCCGCGTATTTGCTTCGCAAATCCGCACCGGCTGCGATCGATCTCCTCGGATTCACGGAGACGATGGGGAAGACTTTGTTGAATTGGCCGTCCCAAGGTCTCCCGCGCTCGATGGAGCGGGCAACGGGACGTCCGCGTATTTGCTTCGCAAATCCGCACCGGCTACGGTCGCCTATCGGCGACCTTGCCTGCTCGCTATAAACGCTTCGCGTTTATTTAACGCTCGCACCCTGTCGGGTTCGAGTCCCGGCACTTTATTGAAAAAGGCACAGTAACGAAACGTTACCGTGCCTGAAATTCGAATGGAGCGGGCAACGGGACTCGAACCCGCGAGTGTCAGCTTGGGAAGCTGATGCCTTACCACTTGGCGATGCCCGCTTATGTGTTGGCTAGTATAACGCGGTTGTCTTGTTCGATACAAGGGTGGTGATGCTTGTTTTAGCTGTGGAGATTCGTTTGAAAATCGCGTCAATTGTGGAGATGAGGACCTTTGTCTTTCTTTTCTTACCATCTTCTACCTGTACTTTTATCTGATTATTGTATTTGAGCTCGATTTGTCAGAAATCGGGCAAGCTTTTGGTCAGCTTCTGGTACTTACCCGCATGAACCATGGCGGTAGCCTCATCCCAAGCGCCGCGGCCTCCCCGTGCGGCGCACGAGGGATAAGGAGCAGCCATGTCCAACGCACCCACGCACTCTGTCCACAGCGCAATCGCAACAGGTCCGCTGCTCCTGCTCCTCTTCCTGCTTTTCGGCTGCCTGGCACCGGGAGCCGCATTTGCCGTCGATGGCTACGACCAGCTCGGCTTCCGCACTATCAGCGATGATTGTGGGCCCTTCTTTATCGGCAAGTATGAAGCTCAAGACGCCTCGATTGCCTACTGCATGAACCAGGAGCGTCCCGGTCCCACCAAGCCGGGCGGCCCATGGCTCAACTTTGATCAAGGCTGGGTGTGGCTCGACGACGAGTTCGCAGCAATCGTTTGTCACGGATATCCTACCGCCACGTCGTTTGGCGGTTACCATCTTTCACCCGATCGCGCCCGCGCCGCCACCCAGCTTGCCGTATGGATGCTCAACGGCACTACCCATGTCGACGGCACCTACTCCTACACGACCGCTCAGGGCAAAACCAAGAGCGGGCACTTTACCGCCGACGATGAAGTCGTGGCGGCTGCGCGGTGGCTCCACGACAGCGCAAAATCAGGAAGCATCAAAGCCGCTCCGCACCGCGCGCGACGCTATCTAGGAACCGTATCGGGCGGCAGCAGACGTCAAGACATGCTCTATGTACTGCCGGCGGTCTCTGTTTCCTTCCAAAAGCAGTCTGCGAACACTGTTATTACCAGCGGAAACAATACCTATCAGTTTACCGGGGCAACATTCGATGTTTTTGAGAGCGCCAGCGGCGCGCGTGTCGGCACCATCCAGATGGACGGCAACGGTCAAGCGCAGGCAGCACTTCTGCCCAACACGGCATACTACCTAGTTGAGACAACAGCGCCAGTTGGTTATATCCCCCTGCACGATCGCATTGCCTTTACCACGACGGATAACGGCGGATACGTCACCATTGATGAACAACCCGGCACCATTACCTTGCGCATTGTAAAGCTCGACGCCGCAACGAATGCAGGCCCCCAAGTTGGGGCTTCGCTCGCAGGAGCAGAATTCGTATGCGTATCGCAATCTACCCTTGGATGGACACAAACCCTCAGGACCGATGAAAGCGGTCAAGCTACCCTCACCGATGTCCCGCTGGGAACCTTTACCATCTATGAATCGAAGGCGCCCGAGGGCTATTTGCCCTCCGGTGACAGCTGGTCTTACACCGTCGGAGCCGATCAGCTCGGCGATTCAGGCGTGGTCGAGATCGAATCTCGCGTTTCCGATACCCCCATTGCGTTTGACCTTGAGATTTCCAAATTCAAGGACTACGGCAATAGCGACCAATCCGGCCTGGAGCAGCCGGCGGGAGGTGTTGTCTTTGAGGTTGTCAGCAACAGCTCTCAGCAGGTTGTTGGCACACTGACCACAAACATCTATGGCTTTGCCTCCACCAAAGATCTGTCAGAAGCATGGTTCGGCGCAGGCAAGCGACCCGCCGGTGTCCACGGAGCCATCCCATACGACCGCGCCGGCTACACCGTTCGCGAGGTTCCGGAAACCGTCCCCGAGGGTTTTAAACGTGCAGGGGAATGGACCGTCGGGGCCAATCAGATTTCCGACGGCGCCGAGCTTCAATATATCGTGGACAACCACGCTCTGTCGACGCATCTCCAAATTATAAAACGCGATGCCCAAACAGGCGCTTCTGTTCCACTAGCCGGATTCACCTTCCAACTACTCGACAGCAATCACGAACCTGTCTCACAAACTTGCTGGTATCCAACACATAACGTAATGGACACCTTTACGACTGACGCGACCGGGACCGTCACACTGCCCGAATCGCTCGTGCCGGGCACCTATTATGTACGCGAAACCTCGGCCAAAGAGCCCTATCTTGTCGGCGAGGAGATCGAGGTAAACATACCCGCCGATATAAACCTAACGCCCGTTGCAATCGTCTCGTATTATGACCGCGCCGCGACCGGAAACATCAGGATCGTTAAAACCGATGCCGTAGACGGCAGCAGCCTCGCGGGCGCCATCTTTGAGATCCGTGCCTCAGGTGATATCGTGCGCCCCGACGGTAGCATTGCCGCGCTCGACGGTGAGACTGTCGCTACCGTCACGACGGATGAAACTGGAGAAGCACGCGCGGGCGACCTCCCGCTGGGATCTGGCACCGCACGCTACGAGGTTGTCGAGACTCAAGCGCCGACCGGCTTCTTACTCGACCGGACGCACCATATCGTCGACCTTACCTATGCCGACCAGAAAACACCCGTTGTGGAAGCACGGCTTAACGTATCCGACGATTACACCAAGGTTGATATCTCCAAGGTCGATGCAAGCGGAGAGCAGGAAGTGAAAGGCGCACAGCTCACCTTATATGGTCCCGATAAAACCGAAATAGACTCCTGGACCTCATCCGACAAGCCGCACCGCATCGAACATCTTGCACCCGGCACCTACTCGTTGCGCGAAACGATGTCTCCGCGGACCTATGACCTTGCCGAGGAGATAACGTTTGAAATAAAGGATACGGGAGAAGTCCAATCCGTCGCGATGAAGGATGCGCCCATCGAGATCAAAGGACAGGTCGACAAGCGTCAGGAACTTGTCCAACCTATCGGGAAGGGTCTGTTGGCTAACGGCGATGGAAAAAACCGCGCCGCGATGCAAACCAATACGGATGGGCTTTTCTCCTATACCATCGATGCTCGAAACGATTCCGCTACTTGGGTTGATGAGTTTACGATTACCGATGATCTTGAGTGCGCCAAAGACGGCACGGCGAGATTCGTCTCAATCGAAACCCCCGTCGCCATCGGCGACCTCAACGGTCTGTGCAACGTGTGGTATCGCACGACGCCGTTGGACTCGACAGACGTCGATGAGCCGGCAAACGCGACGCTTGACGATGGGCACGAAAATCCTTGGCTTGAGTCCGACGAAGTAAAAGAGAGTCTGGGTGAAGATTGCCGCCTCGTCGATTACGACGGCTGGCACCTCTGGAAGGCGGATGTCTCGACCACGGAATCCGCCACACTCGAGGCGAAAGAACTCGACCTTGCATCCAATACCGTCGTGACGGGCATTCGCATTGAATACGGTGCAGTAGCCGCCGACTTTACGACTCGAAGCGATGCGGATTCTTGGACCCGTGATGATCTCAAAGATGAGCACGACGACCTTGACGATGCCAGAGCAATCCTTGGCACAGATGCTCGGGGCGCAGTCGTGCACATGCAGGCAACGTCGGCTTATACACCCCAAACTGCACTCACCAACAGCGCACGCGTCGATCTTTGCCGCAACGGCGGCGGCGATAAACTTGAGTCACATGACGAGGACAGTGTCATTCAACGCTGCACCCTACCGCAGGACCTACCGGCAACAGGATCAGCCCCCATCGCCGCTTGCATCACCGCGCTCCTGACCTCTGGTGCCGCAGCCCTATGGTTCGCTCGCCTTAGGTCAATCCCAAAGAAGCGCTAGCGCGATGAAAAAGCGGGCGAGCCAGTCCCCCGGCTCGCCCGCTTTCAATCATTTAAATCGCCGTATCTACTCTGCAGACGAAGATCCACCATCAACGATTGCTTGCTCGGACTCAGGAATCCCATCGGCACCCGTGCTCTGTTCTTGCTCCACCTCTTCGCTGATTGCGGAGGCGGGGGTCGAGCCGTTGGCGCCCACGATATAGGCGGCTCCAAACCCCAACGCAATGGCAATCAAGGTCAAAATCACGTAGACAGGCCAATGGCGCTTAATATACGAAAACACGTTGACTCCTTAGAGCTCCGTCTACGAACGGCGGATAACCTCGGTCACGACCTCGGATACCGTGGCAATGTTCGTCGGGTTGACATTGTGGGGCAGGTCGTCCTCGGTACGAGCGCAAGCCAGACGCGTGCCGTCCACGCCGGCGATGGTGAGGGCTCGGCGGCTCGCCTCGAGCGCGGCGTAGGCATCGGTCTTGGCATAGGGCATCTCGAGCGCGCCACAATCGACATGGAACGACTTGCACACCTTGCTGACCAGGTTCATGATGCGGCGATCGCCCTTGAGCAGCTGCTGTTCGCCCTCAACCGTCACCACCGAAAGCCTACCGGCGCCGACGGATTCAAGATTGATGAAGAAGACGCCGCGGAGCTTATCGCGATGCGAAGCCAAGAAGGCCTTCATACCGGCGCCATCACAATCCGAGGCGCCCGTTGCCACAAACCAGATATCGTGACCGAGCAGCTCATCGTCGCCCATAGAGGCGACAGCCGAGAGCATATCTTCGGAAGAAGCGCCGTCGGAAGACGTAGCGCCGCCCTTCCAGCCATCGTTATCGTCCTCGAAATTATCCCACGAACCGATGCCGCGACCGGACTTCTTGGCATCGTAATCGTCTTCGACGCCCAGCCAGTCACTCATGCTGTCCTGTTCGTTTTTCTTTTTACGACCGAACAGGCCGCCCAGGCCGCGCTTGCGAGACTTGGGTGCCGCAGGGGCGGGAGCCGAAATGGTCTCGATCGGCTGTGCGCCCGACGTAACGGGCATAGGAGGCGCAACGGGTGCCGATGTGGGTTCGGGACCCTGGGCGGTAGCAAAGGGGTCGTTGACCTGTGCGGAGGGATCGGGAAGGTCGAACAGCGACGTGCGAGACGCAACGTTTGTCTGCTTCATCGACGGCAGCGACGGATCGGGGACCGAAGCCAGCGGAGACGAGGAGGGTGCAGGCGACGGTGCCGACGCCGGATCGGGAACATTCATCTGCGGACGCGGCGATGCTTGGGAGGAAATCTGGGCCATAAGGGAATCGACCGTTTCGTCCTGGGTGGGAGCGACATTGGCAACCGTGGCACCGGAACCACTCGGGGTCGGCATGGTGAAAATCTGCGTGGAGTAAGGCCTCGACTCATCCGTCTCGGGAGTCTCGGAAACCGCAGGCACCTCCTCCTGCTCGACCGCGGCCGAATCACCTTGATCGGCTGCCGCGTATTGCTCTTCGTCACAGTTGGCCTCGACGGACTCGTCCTCGGCAGCATCCTGAATTTCGGCAGCATCAATGGGCTCGTCATCGTCTGCCGCGTCGCCCTGCTCATCGGAAACAGGAAGGGGCTCGGCAATCGCGGTGCCTTGCTTTTCAAACGTTATCGTGGAATCGAACTGCGCGGCATCAAACGACATGGTGCTATCGACGTGCTGCTGAGCCTCGAAAGACGTCGTCGCCTCAACAACATCCGTGGACGCCGGTTGCTGGGACTCAAAGGACGTTGTAGCTTCGGCAGCGTCGACGGGCACGGACTGCATAGCCTCGTTCTGCTCGAGCTCTTGCGCCGCGCGCTCACGTGCCGCCTCGGCTGCCTGCTGCTGAGCGATAGCCTCCTGCTCGGCAGCCTCGCGTGCGGCAGCGCGCTTCTCCTCGAAATCGTCGACAAATTTCTTGCCCTTTGCAAGCGCACCCTTAAAGAAGTTGGAAGCACTGGCGCCAATCGAAGAGAACGCGGATGCAATATCGGCATGGGGCGTTGCCGCGGGAATCTCGGCCGAAAAATCAGTATCGCTCTCGTAAGACACGCGCCTCGGCTGTTCAACGTAATCGTCGTCAGGCTCGTCCGCAACGTCTTGCGCCGGCGCGGCGGGGGCCAAAATGTCCAGTCCTGCCGCGGGATCGATCGCGGACACCGCCTCGGGCTCGGCAACGGCAGCGGTAACCGCGGCAGACTCATCATCCACGGTGACGGCGGGCGCAGGTGCAGTCACGACGGGGGCAGGCTCGGGCTCAAACGTCGGCTCCTCGCCCTCCTCGTAATCGAGCGTGCAGGACTCGGGAAGCATCCCGAGCGCACGGATGGCATCCGAACCAAAGCGGATGTTGCCGGCGGCATTGCGATAGAGCTTGGGCTCGGGCTCGGCCGCGACAGGCTCCTCCGCCGGCTCGGCAGCGGAAACCTCGTCATTGAACTCTTCGGCCTGGACAGCCTGATTCTGATCCTCGGGCACAATGGCGCCAATCAGCGTCTCGTCGGCAGACGCACCCTCAAAGCCCTCGATCTGCTCGTCGAAATCCTCACCCTGTTCGGGCTCGGCCTGAGCGTCGGGAGCAATCGGCTGACCGAACTCATCCTCGGCGTAGGTAGGCTCTTCATACTCGATGGTGTTGCCGTAGTCGTTTTGCTGTTGGGCCGCGGCATACTCCGCTGCTGCGCGCGCCATCTCCTCGGCACGACGCTTCTGCTCCCCAAAATAGGTATCGAACGGAACATCGTCGGGAAACTCGTTTTCGCCCTGGAAGGGAGCAACGTTGTCCATAACGCCGAGCATAGCGGCGACAGAAGACTTGTTGCACACCGCGCCGGACGTATAGGGAAGAATGTAGCGGTTAGAAATGATGTTTGCCGCGTTGGCGAGCGCAACGAGGGAAGCGAGGATCGCGACAATCCACAGCAGAACCTTGAGCGCGCCGGGGAGCGGCAGGATACGCAAGATGGCAACGGCAGCAGGGGCAACCGTGGCAACGGGCAACAGCTTGGCGATGAGCGCACGATACGAAGCATAGGGCTCGCGGGCGAGCAGCTCAGCACGGGGAGAGTCGTAGTGTGCGACAACGACCACCGGGCGGTTGCGCGGAGACGCGAGCGGGCCCGAGGCCTTGTGGTAGGCGATGACATTTTGGCTCACGCCCGTCTTGCCCAGGCGTGAAACCACGGGGTGGCCCGTGCGCTCGAGCACGTAAAGAACGGCGCCGACAATGGCCAGCAAGGTGCCGACCAAGCCGATGCCGCCGCCGATGCCCATCAGCAGGGCGCCGGCAAACGCAAGAATACCGGTAACGGCAAATGCCAACCTGCTGGGCGCCGGGGCATTGAACTCCTGAACCTCGGGATCAAAGCCGTGGTTGCGGAAGATCTGAGCGATATCCTCGGCAGCCAAGCGCTCTTCTTCGCTGCATGCCGGCGTGATGCCGGTGTTCTGCAGCAGGTGGTTAATATAGTTCTGGGTGTTCGCCATGTGCGCTCCACATCCATAATCCGACAAATAGGCCCAATGCATGCACATTAGAACCGTATATAGTCGAAAGTATACCCCGAGCGAGCGCAAACGACCGAATTCGGGCCATCTTAACGCCCCGAGCGGACAAGGATATAGCCTAATCTCCATATCGGACTAAAATCATGGCAGCAAACCACCTTCTCATGCGAGGACTCTATGACGGCAAGCGACGCGACCGCGACAATTAAAAAGGGGAATTCAGAGCCCAGTTTCGATAAAACGGCCCAGCGCATCCTCAATCTTTTCTTTGTGCTCAACAGCTCCCCCGAACCGCTGACGACCGAGCAGATCGTCTTGGATTCTGACCTGGGATATGGCTCGGGCAACATCGACTCGGATAAGCGCAAGTTTCGGCGCGATCGTGACAAACTGCTCGAGCGTGGCATCTTAATCAAGGAGGTTCGCCCCGCCGGTGCGCAGGAGACCGAGGAAAGCTCGTGGACAATCGACCGCGAGCACACGTTTGCGGCAGGCGGCCTCATCACCGCAGACGACGCCGATATCCTGCTCAACGCTATCGACCAGACAATAGCGGCCGGCTCATCCACTTTTGCCGCGCCGCTTGCCGATATTCGTTCCAAGATTGCCTACCTCACCGGCAGGACGACGGCGGACGAAGCACCGATCCGCCGCTCTCCCACCGTCGATGCGGTATGGAGCGCCTTTGCCGAGCGATGCGCGCTGCGATTTTTATATCAGAACGGACGCGGTGAGCAGAAAGAGCGTACCGTCTGCGTCTACGGCATGTTCGAGCGCGAGGGCGTTGCGTACTTCTGCGGCCTCGACAATGCCACCGACGACATCAGGACATTCCGCTGCGACCGTATCGTTCGCGCTTGGCGCCCCTCAAAGGCCTACGCTATCCCTGCGGACTTCAACCTCAGCGACTACCTGTTCTTTGAATTCGATTTTGCCGACCGCCCGCCCGTTGCGGCTACGTTCTCGTTCGCCCCGCAGACGCAGATCGATATGATCAACGGCCTCACGCGCGGGCGAGGTGAACTCGCACACACCGATTCGGGATGGACTTGGACCGTTGACGTGCGCAATCTTGAAGCCGCCGCCTCATTTTGCATGGCCCACGCCATGGACGGCATGAGGCCCATGGCCCCCAAATCGCTCAAGCAGGCGTGGAACCACCTCATTGAAAGGACGGTGCACGAGCATGCCCGTGCGTAAACTCACCAGCGAGCAGAGGCTCTCGCGCGCCATCGACATCATGGAGGCCCTCTACGCCGCCGGCGAGAGCGGCATGACACGAGCCGAGATTTGCAGTCGCTTTGACATCACGGGGGCGTCGCTCGACGAGATTCTCGAGATCGTCTCGACGCTCGCGGACCGAGAATCGGGTGCGCGTATCATCTGCGAATGCCACGGCGAGCGCGTGGTCCTCACCGGTGACGCCGGGCGTGTACTACCGCTGCGCCTGAGTGCCGCCGAGGGCGCTGTGCTCAACCACGAACTTGAATCGTTGGGGATCGAGCCCCAGGCGGCGGCTCGAATTCGACATGCTCTTCTACCCGAAGAGCTCGGCTATAACCAGCACGTCTCTGACACCGTCAACCACGGGTCGCACTGGCAGCAGCTGAGCTGCGCCATTCAGGACGGCGTTCGCTGTCGTATCTCGTATCGCTCGATGGACGATGCGCGGCCACGCGAGCGTCTGGTCGACCCCTTGCGCATTACGGCAAACGGCGACCAAACATATCTGATTGCCTGGGACATCGCGGTCGATGAGCAGCGCACCTATCGCATGGATAAAATCGAGGGACTCGCCTTGACGGAAGACTCCGTCGTGCCTCACGTACCGGACGTTGCATCCCTCCACGATTCCCTTGCCCGGACGCAGCGTAGCGCAAAGCTCTTGATGCCATTCGATATGGCGGAGCATCTGGACTGGGCCGGCATCACCCTCATCGAGCGCAGCGGGACAGACATGGCAACGGTAACCGTACATTACGGCTCCGAGCGTTGGCTGCTGAGCCAGATAATCGCAGCGGGCGGAGCCATCCGCATCTTGGATGACCCCGCCCTGTCAAAGCGTCTGTGCGATATGGCAAAAACCCTCGTCTGTCCGCTTTAGCGCCGCCGCTCGTGGCGTGCACGCCACAGCTGTAGATAGTGCCCAATCTGCGCCGATTCGATGCGCTGGTAGGAGCTCGTGGGCAGCGACGTTAAGAACTTCTTGCCATAGCCCTTCGTCACCAGGCGAGGATCCGCCAAGATCAGCACACCGCTATCGGTCGACGAGCGAATCAAACGCCCCGCGGCCTGCTTAACCTCGAGCACCGCCTCGGGCAGCGAATAGCGCGCCCATGCGCGGTCTTCGCGCAGGTTGCGCTCGCACGAGAGCGGGTCCGTGGGGCTTGAGAACGGCAACTTGGGAATGATGACGCAGCGCAGCGTCTCGCCGCTGGCATCAAACCCCTCCCAGAAGGCCTTGAGCGCAAAAAGCGACGAGGTCGGTTCGTTGATAAACCGGTCGCGCAGGCGACGAGGAGATGAGTTGCGCTGCTGGCAGTTGAGCTCCAGACCCGCACGGGCCATCTTGGGCTCAACGCGGGCGTATAGGTCCTCCATGTCGCGCCGATTGGTGAACAACGTGAGCACCGATCCGCCCATGGCAAGATGGGCGTCGACCAGTACGCGCTCGAGCGCCGTAAGATAGCTCTCACGATCGCGCGGATCGGGGATATCGCCCGCAACGACTACAGCCATGTTCGAATCGAAGTCGTAGCTCGAATCCAAGTGCAGCGATGACGACGTTGAAGCACCGATGCGATCAAGGCCGACCGCATGGTTAAAGTGCTCAAAGCTTTTGGACACCGTCATGGTCGCCGAGGCAAAGATAGCCGTGTGAACCTCGGGTAGCCACTCGGTTGCCAAAGCCTCGCCAATGTCGATGCGCTCTGCGGTCATCGACTCTCCGCCGGCACGAAGTCTGCGATTGACCTGCAGCGAATACACGTAGTGTTCATCGGTGCCATCAATGATGAGTTTGAGGTTCTCGGCCAGCTCGTGCAGGCGGCGCGAAATATCACCCAGGTCGACAACAACCTCTGGCTTGTCGGCGGCGACGGCTTGCACCAGCGCGTCGACGCTCTTGTCAGCTTGTTCCAATGCGTCAATGGCAGCGTAGGCCGACGGTAAGAAATCATGCCAGTCGTCAGATTCGCGCAGCTCGGGGCCAATCCATAGATTGGCATTGTCATAGCCCCCACGGGCACGGCGACCGAGCTCGCGAACGCCATCGAACACGCCGGCGATCGCCATGCTCGCGCGCGCAACCGTCGACGTCGCCTTGGCAGTAAGGCCCAGATAGAGCGTAGAGCCCTCGGAGGTTGCCAAATCACGGGAAACCTGGCTTAGCGCGCCGGTGCTCGAGCCACCCAGACGCTCAAACAGAACGCGTGATTCGTCCGCCGACACCACACGCGCCCACTGACGGCGCGCCTCGCGCTCGATGGAATGGGCCTCGTCGATTACCCAATGACGAATCGGAGGCAAAATCCTGCCCTCGGCCGCGACGTTGCGGAACAGCAGGGAATGGTTGGTGACCACCACATCGGCATGCGCCGCACGACGGCGAGCGCCGTGGACCAAACATTTATCAGGGAAAAACGGGCAGAGGCGACGAGCGCACTCGCGCGAGGCCGTCGTAAAGTCGGGGCGGTTGACGCTGCGCCACCGAATGCCGAGCGAGTCGAGGTCGCCATCGGCTGATTGGCAGACGTACGCCATAATGACCGCGACCGCCGTGAGCGTGTCCGCCGGATCGCGCTTGGTGGTAATCTCGACCCGGCCGCGGCTCATGCGCTCGAGCTTGCGCAGGCACGGATAGTGGTCATACCCCTTGAGAGCGCAAAATGACAGACCACCGTCCAGTTGCTCGGCAAGTTTTGGCAGCTCATGGTACATGAGCTGGTCGGCAAGATTGTTCGATTTGGTCGCAATACCTACCGTGATGTTGTTACGGCGTGCTGCCTCGGCAAAAGGCACCAGATAGGCCATCGATTTGCCGACGCCTGTGCCTGCCTCAATTACTCGATGAGTGCCCGTGACCAGCGCATCGCGGACCTCGAGCGCCATCGCGATCTGCTCATCACGCGGCTCGTAGGTGGGATACATGCGATTGACCAGGCCACCTGGCGCATAGTCTGCCTCGATCTCCTCACGACTCGGCATCTTGAGAACCGGCAGCTCATCGGCGTCCACCCGATCGTCGGCGCGATCGGCCTTGAGAACGTCAGCACGAGCGGCGCTGAGAGAGAAGATAGAACCAGGGTTCTGCCTTGCCAAGAATGAGAAGATAGGACGATAGGACCAAGGCACGTCCGGATGCATGTCGGCTAGGCGCGCCATGAGGCCCTGGGGCAAGTCGGTGAGCGCCACGAGCAACACGCGCCATACGCCACACAGGGCGTCGACGTCGGCATTGGCACGGTGTGATACCGAGTCGCAGCCAAACAGATCGGCCATAAAAGACAGCTTGTGCGAGGCCAGGCGCGGAAGCGCGATGCGCGACAGCGCCAGCGAATCGATCCAAATATCGCTCACGTTGACGCCGCCTTTGACCGACTCGATAAACGAGCGGTCGAACGTGGCGTTGTGTGCGATCACCGGGCAGCCACCGACAAAATCGGCGAGAGCGGCGACGGCCTCAACCGCCGACGGGGCATCCGCCACATCGGCATTTGTAATGCTCGTGAGCTCGGTAATCTCGGCGGGAATCAGCTGTTTGGGATGCACGAAGGTATCGAAGCGGTCGATGACCTCGCGGCCCGAAAGGCGAGCCGCCGATATCTCGATCAGCTCGTTGTCCTGCACCGAAAGACCCGTGGTCTCGGTATCGAGGACGATAACATCTTCTTCGATGAGACCAAACGCTTGGGTTTTGGCGCGCTCGGCAAGCGTGGCATAAGAATCGATGACAAACTGCGGCGTTCCTGACGAAACCGCGTCCTCGATTAGCATGCAATGCCCGCTCGACGAAGGCCCATACGGATCAGGCTGTCACAGACCTGCGGGAACGTCATGTCGTCGGTGTGGCGGATCTCATCCGGATACAGCGACGTATCGGTCATGCCGGGAATGGTATTGGTCTCGAGGATAACGGGGCCGTCCTCGCTCACAATAAAGTCGCTGCGCGAGATACCCAGGCAACCGAGGGCCTTGTGAGCGGCACAGGCAAGTTCCTGAGCGCGAGCGTAATTCTCGGGTGAAATCTGCGCCGGAATGCGATGGATATCCGTAGGGTCGACATACTTCACGTCCAGATCGTAGAACTCGCAGTCCTCGGGCTTACGAATCTCGACAATCGGCAGGGCGCGTACGTCATCTTCGCCGTATACGCCGACGGTGATCTCGGTACCATCGATGCACTTCTCGACCAGCACTTTGTCGCCGTACTCAAACGCCTTGGCGATTGCCGCGGGCAGCTCGGAGGGCTCATGGACCAGGGAAATGCCATAGCTGGAACCGTTGACGGCCGGCTTCACAAAGCACCGCTCGCCACAAACCTCGACGATATGATCGATATCGACTTCATCGCCCACCTCGAGCGCAAGGCCGGGGGCAATGGGAATGCCCGCCTTGGCGTATAGGAGCTTAGAGACCTCCTTGTCGGCACCGCAGGCGCTGGCAAGTACGCCCGAGGCCGTGTAGGGGATACCCAGGGTCTCCATGGCACCCTGCATGGCGCCATCCTCACCGCCGGCGCCGTGCATGGCGATAAATGCCACATCGAATCCGCCGGTCGCCATGGTTACCATAAAGTCATCAGCGGCCGTGTCAAGCAGCTCCACCGAGGTGTAGCCGGCTTCCTTCAGCGCCACCACAACGTTCTTTCCCGAATCGAGCGAGATCTCGCGCTCGGCGGAATGACCGCCCGCCAAGACCGCTACGTGCATGTTCTCTAGGCTTTTACCCGGCATGGGCAGACTCCTCCTCTATAATTTCTGCAGCTGATACCATATTGTAGCGATACCCTCTACGTTTCCCCAAAATCGAAAGGCTTCCATGAATCCCAGGACTAAATCTCAGGACATTCGCGACTTGAGCCAAAACGATATTCGCGAGCTCGTGGCCGAACTTGGCCAGCCCGCCTTCCGCGCGAAGCAGCTCATCGAATGGGTCTTTGAGAAGAACGTTTGTTCGTTTGACGATATGACCAATCTTCCCAAGGCTTTCCGCGAGCAGCTTAAAGAGGCGTTTGCCTTTGATACGCCGACTGAACTCACCAAGCAGGTTTCCAAAGATGGCTCGCGCAAGTATCTGCTCGAGTACCACGATGGCATTTCCGTCGAGACCGTCGGCATGCCCCGTCGTAACAAGCTTTCCGTCTGCGTTTCCACCCAGGCAGGCTGCGGCATGGGCTGCGCCTTTTGCGCTACCGGTCTCAACGGCCTCAAGCGCTCTCTGACCGCTCAAGAGATCGTCGACCAGGTGCTTCATGTATCCAACGACTTTGGCGAGCGTGCCACAAGCGTTGTCTTCATGGGCCAGGGCGAGCCGTTTGCCAACTACGACGAGGTTCTCAAGGCACTGCGTATCCTCAACGACCCCGATGGCATCGGCATCGGCGCTCGTCACCTCACCGTCTCTACCAGCGGCGTTATTCCCGGTATTCGCAAATTTGCCGATATCCCCGAGCAGTTCACTCTTGCCGTTTCCCTGCATTCCGCCATCCAGTCGACGCGCAATAAGCTCATGCCCGGTGTTAAGAAGTACACGCTGCTTCGCCTTCACGAAGCGCTTCAGCTCTACACCGAGAAGACTGGCCGCCGCCCGACCTATGAGTATGCCATGATCGAAGGCGTCAACGATACGAATCCCGAGATGCAGGCGCTCTGCGACTTCTGCGAGGGAACGCTGTGCCACGTTAACCTGATTCAACTTAACGACATCGAGGGCAGCCCGCTCAAGCCGTCGCCGATTCATAAGGTTGAGGATCTTCAGCGTCGTCTTGAGTCCCGTGGCATCGAGACCACGATTCGTAACTCCCGTGGTAACGATATTGACGCCGCTTGCGGACAGCTGAAACAGCGCTTCAAAGTTCAGAAGAACGCATAGGGGAGTCGCACTCCAAAACGTTTCATGTGAAACATCGAATGGCCCCGGTTGCAGGATATGCAACCGGGGCCGTTTCATTTATTGACCTCAATTTTGGACCAGCTGCTACCTTTCCCATTTTTTTACTGACAAAATAAGGAGCCCTCGTCTCATGAATCAGACAAGGGCGCCTCAAAATATGCAGGGTAATTGTTAGGTACCTAATAGCCTACATTTTCCCATTGGTTGCTAACCCAACCTTGATTAATCTTAGGATTATTCGTCACCTGAGCAGTGCGCATGGCAACATCTTCTGTCATAACATCCATTTTCTTCTTGGAAGTATCGACAATATCTTGCGCGCCACGAAGCAAACGACCTCGAAGTTCATCGTCTGTCGCGATCTTATAGCCAGCAAAGGCACCAGCCGCGACAGTCGTCACCAATGCAATCGCAGTTAAAATCTTATTCCTCATCTTGGCCTCCTTGATCAAACTGAATCATTTCACCAAGAATACGAGAGAGCTCTTCCTCGTCTTTAAACTCAATCTCAATCTTATTCTTTCCACGCGAGCTCTTCACGCGAACGTTGGTATTAAATAGCTGACGAAGTACACGCGCAGCCTTTTTAAAAGACTGAGGCGTTGCAGGCCTCGACGTCTTAGGCGTCTCTCCGGCAGAAAACAATGGAGCAAGATTTTCTGTCGCTCTTACGGAAAGGCCCTCTGCAACAACCTTCTCTGCAAGTCGAATTCGCGCGTCCTCATAGGGAACTGCAAGAATCGCACGTGCGTGACCAGCAGTAAGTTTACCCTCAAAAATCATCTGCTGAACTACTTCGGGGAGATCGAGAAGGCGCAGCGAGTTTGTAATTGCAGAGCGTGACTTGCTTACGGCCTTCGACAACGCCTCCTGGGTCATACCGCTAGCATCGATGAGCTGGCGATAGCCCTTAGCCTCTTCGACGGGATTCAGATCAGAACGCTGAAGATTTTCAATAAGAGCAAGAGCCAGCATCTCTTCATCATTAACATCTTTAATGATGACAGGCAGTTCCTCAAGACCAGCAAGCTTTGACGCCTGGTAACGACGCTCACCAGCGATGATCTCATATCCGTTTCCATGCTTGCGAACCAAGAGCGGCTGCAAAACGCCATGTTCTTGGATTGACTCGCTCAACTCGCGAAGTTCAGTTTCATTAAAGTGAATTCGCGGTTGATTAGGGTTGGGAACGATATCCTCAATAGGTAGTTTTGTTTCAGATGCGGCATTTGAAGCAGAT
>USAX01000011.1 GCA_900552705.1 uncultured Collinsella sp.
TTTCGACGGCATGCTGGGCCAGGAAATCACGGACGGTCGTTACTACGATGATCCGGCGGCGGCAGATGCCAAGAACATGGCCGCATTCGAGAAATATCTGATTGACTAAAACAACTATCGGCCACGCTGCCAACGTCATCGATTGCGGGCCAAACAAGAAAGGAACTGGATATGAACGCACACGATCTGATTAAAGAAGCAATTGCCGAGAAGGGCAAGTTCGACAGCGTCTACTGGATTGCTTGCGGTGGCTCTATGATCGATTTGATCCCAGCTCATGAGCTTCTGCAGCGTGAGGCAACCACCTTCACTTCGTATATCTATACCGCGCGTGAATTCGACATTATGCGTCCGCGCCGCTTGGGTGAGAACTCCCTGGTCATTGCTTGCAGCCACAGTGGCAACACCCCCGAGGTCGTCGAGGGCTGCGAGATTGCCCTTGCTGCCGGCGCTACGGTGATCGCCCAGACCGACAACGCTGGATCCAAGATTGACTCCGGCAAGTGGACCACGTGGGTCTATCCGTGGGGCGAGGGCGTGCCGCAGGCCGAGGTTCCCGCCGGTATTTCACTGTCGCTTGCGGCCGAGCTGCTCGACCAGCAGGAGGGCTACGCCGATCTTGCCGATATGTATGCCGGCATCGCCGAGATGGATAAGATTCTTCCCCCGGCACGCGAGAAGGTGAATGCCGAGCTGGGCGATCGCTTTGCCAAGCTTTGCCAGGAGCATGAGTTCTTCTATATCTTGGGTAGCGGTCCCAACTTTAGCCAGACCTATGGCTTTGCCATCTGCTCTCTTATGGAAATGCAGTGGCAGCACTGCAGCTACATCCACTCCGCCGAGTACTTCCACGGCCCCTTCGAGGCTACTCAGGATGGCGTTTTTTACTTCCTGCAGATGGGCTCCAGCGAGTGCCGCCCTATGGACGAGCGCGCCCTGGCATTCCTCGAGACGCATACCGATACGCTGATGGTGCTCGATGCCAAGGAGTACGGCATGGAGGCCGTGCCGGCGAGCGTCCGCGCCTATCTCGATCCGGTTTTGTTCTACGCCATGAACTGCGAGCTGCGTGCCGCACGCGGCAAGGTGTTTGATCACGATCCCGATTTCCGTCGCTACATGGGCGTCGTCGAGTACTAGAAGGGATAAAGGCCATGGCATTTAACGTTAACGCGCTCGGATTTGGCGACAACGTCGTCGATCGCTACGAGCATATCCACACCATGTATCCCGGCGGCAATGCGGTGAACTTTGCCGTTTATGCCAAGAAATGCGGTGCCGCACGCTCCGCATACATGGGCATTTTTGGCAATGACGCCGCTGCCGAGCATGTCATTGCAAGCCTCGAGGATGAGGGTATTGAGCTTGACAAGTGCGAGCAGATGATTGGCGAGAACGGAGCGGCTCGCGTGACCGTCGTTGACGGTGACCGTGTTTTCCTTGGCTCCAACGAGGGCGGCATCCGTGGCGATGCGCGCTATGTCCTCGATCGCTTTGACCTTTCGTACATGAAGCAGTTCGATGTGGTTCATTCGGGCAACTATTGCTTTACCGAGCGCGAGCTGCCCAAGCTGAAGGCTGCGGGCGTCACGGTCTCTTTTGACTTTTCGGACGACTCCACCGACGAGTACTACGAGCAGATTGCGCCCTACGTCGATTTCGCTTTCTTTAGTGCGGCGGATGCCTCGAGTGAGGACGAGATTCGCGAGCGTCTGGCATGGGTGAAGGGCTTGGGTCCGCGTTTTGTGTCGGCTACGGCGGGCGCCGAGGGCTGCATCGCTTACGACGGCGAGCGTTATTACCGCCAGCTGGCTAAACCGGTAACGGATATGAAGGACACCATGGGGGCGGGCGACTCGTTCCTCACCTCGTTTTTGATGTGCTATCTCGATTCCGCCAAGCGTGGTGAGGGTGGCGCCGAGGCCATCGAGCGCGCGCTCGACTTTGCTGCCGGGTTTGCCTCGACCGTGTGCGGCATGGAAGGTTCTTGGGGCCACGGAGCACCAATCGTCGAATAGCTTAAGAAAGCGTACGGCGGTCTGGCTATGAGGCCTTGGACAGCCGATGCAAAACAATAAGCGAAACGCGAAAAGGGGGCTCGCCATGTGGTGGGTCCCCTTTTGAACATTGGAGAAGACCATGGGTATTAAAGCGTGTGCGGCTGGTTTTTGCTGTGCGGACGTCTATCAAAACATCGGCGTGTTCTATCCGACTGGTAATGGCATTGACTGGGGTATCCATCTTGCACGAATGGGCGTTTCGGTATCCGCCGTGTCGGTTGTCGGCAAGGACGAGTACGGAGACAAGATGGGAGAGGCGCTGGCCGCCGAGGGGTTTGATATCTCTCATCTGCGGGTGGAGGATGGCGACACCTCGGTGATGCTCATGGCATTGAAAGACGGCGTCGATCGCGTGCATCTCGAGGCAATCGATGGCGTAATGGAGACATATCGTCCGAATGAAGATGACCGGGCGTTTATCCTAGAGCATGACATCATTCATACCGACCTGTTTGGCAATTGTTTGGACCTCCTGCCCGAATGGCATGATGCGGGCAAGACGGTGGTTATGGACTTCTCGGTGTTCAGCCAGGATCCCGAATATGCATGCGAGGCTCATTTTCCTTACGTAGATTATGCGTTCATGTCGTTTGAAGAGGACACTCCGGAGCTGCGGGACTGGGTACGCCACGTGCAGGAATTGGGACCGCGCGTTGCGGTTGCCACGCTTGGCGAGAAGGGGAGCATTGCCTATGACGGTGAGCGCTTCTATGAGTGCGGGATCGTACCGGCGGAGAGGGTCGTTAATACCGTGGGTGCCGGCGATTCGTATATTGCCGGGTTTACCAAGGGCGTGATCGATGGTCTTGATATTCCGGCGTGTATGAAGACGGGCGCTGAGCTGTCGTCCCGAGTGATTGGTTCGTTTGAGCCGTACTAGGGTCAAATGCCTGGAAAGGAGTACGAAATGGTTATCGACATGTTGGTCCAGCCCATGCTCTACGGCGAGATCTGTACGCCGGGTGATGAGCCTGATGGATTCGGTTTTTGGTCACGAGAATTTGGTATGGGGCATATGGGCCCTATGGATTGGGATGAGCTTCAAGTCGAGATGGACGTCTGCGACGTGCAGAAGAGCGTGCTCATGCCGCTCGATGTAACCACGGCATGCGGAGGGCACTTTGGCACCAATGACCAGATTGCCATGCTGGTTGCCGCGCATCCCGATCGTCTGTGGGGATTTGCGAGCGTAGATCCGCAGGTGAGCGGTGCCGCAGGCGAATTGGAGCGCGCCTTTACCGAGTTGGGGGCAAAGGGGCTTTGCCTGCATCCGGCAAAGCAGGGTTTTGCCCCCGAAGATGCCGTGGCCGAGCCGCTTTACGAGCTGTGCGAGCGCTATAACAAGCCGGTGGTTTTTCATGCCGGTATGTCTTGGGAGCCGGGTGCAGAGCTCTCGCGCAGTAACCCGCTTGCATTTGAGCACACAATCGCAACGCATCCAAATGTGCGTTTTAGTTTGACCCACTTTGGCTGGCCCTGGGTGCGCGAGACCGTGGCGATGCTGCTCAAGTATCCCAACTGCTACACGGACACTTCTATCACTTACATCGATTCGCCCGAGGAGATGATGCAGCGTCTTTTCACGGTCGATATGGGGCCGCTGTGGTATGAGCGCGCGCTATCGCATCAAGTGATGTTCGCCAGCAATACGCCGCGCTTCCGTGCATTCAAACTCAAGCGGGCGCTCGATACCGTGCCCATGCGCGATGATGCGCGAGAAAGGCTCTACTGGGGTAATGCCCTGCG
Organism: uncultured Collinsella sp.; assembly: GCA_900552705.1. Taxonomy (GTDB): domain Bacteria; phylum Actinomycetota; class Coriobacteriia; order Coriobacteriales; family Coriobacteriaceae; genus Collinsella. Next base: position 3,807 of record USAX01000011.1, read on the forward strand.
TTTTCTTGAAGGAGATGAGTAAACATGGTGACGCTCGAGACATTGAGCTATCTATCGACTGCTCCGGACCAGTTCATCGATATTACCGAAGACGTGCACGCTGCCATCGAACGCAGCTCGGTGACCAATGGCTTGGCGGCGATTATTTTGTCGCATACGACCTGTGGAATCGTGGTAAACGAGGGGCTGCCCTGCGTGGAGACGGATCTTATGGAGACGCTTGATCGCATCGCCCCACTCGATGCCCCCTATGCGCATGCACACTTCCTGCCGAGCTATGGAGCCACCGGCAACAACTCCTGTGGGCATATCAAGAGCATGATTTGTGGAAACAGTTGCTTCTTTCCCGTCCAAGATGGCCACATCGTGTGCGGAAGTGCCCAGAACATCTATCTTGCGGAGTTTGACGGTCCGCAGAAGCGAAAAGTGTACGTCGAGGTGCTGGGGGAGTAACGTCCCTGCAATAACCCTATGAAGGAGCACGTTATGTCGTTTCTAACTTCGATGTTCAAGAACGAAAAGCCGGTTATCGGAATGCTGCACCTGCGTCCTCTGCCGGGCGATCCGCTGTATTACCCGGGCGGAAGCGTATCGCAGGTCGTGGAAGCCGCCAAGCGCGATCTCGAGGCGTTGCAGCAGGGCGGTGTCGATGGCATTTTGATTACCAATGAGCTCTCGATGCCCTATGAGCAGCACGTTTCTCCCTCAACCCTTGCATCGATGGGCCATGTAATCGGGACTCTGTCCCATGATTTGTCGACCCCTTGGGGAGCTGAGGCAATTTACGATGGTGATGCCACAATCGAGCTGTGCGCTGCCGTCGATGCGCAGTTCACGCGCTGCAATTTTTTCGGTGCCTGGGCCGGTGATCTCGGGCTGATTAACCGAGATTTCGCTCACACCATGCGTCGCAAGGCGGCGCTGCGCCTGGACGACCTCAAGCTTTTTCATTTCATCACGAGCGAGGGGGAGGTTTATCTCAACGACCGCACGACTGCGGACATTGCCGATTCACTTCTCTTTAATTGCCTACCGGATGCGATGGTCATCGGCGGTTCGGCTGCCGGTCGTGGCGCTTCGGGCGAGCTTGCCGATGAGGTCCGCGAGCGTGTTGGCGAAGTACCTGTGGTATGTGGCACCGGTTGTCGCGAAAATACCGTGGCTGACGTATTTGCTCACTACGATGGCGCGTTTGTCGGCACGTGCTTAAAGCGCGACGGAAAGCTGGATGCCCCGGTTGATGTTGAGCGGGTAGTTCGTTTTATGGCTGCCGCTCGTGCGGCGCGAGGGGAGTAGGCACCTATGGCGCTCTATCTGGGTATTGATATTGGGACAAGCGCCTCTAAAGGCGTTTTAATCGATGATCGATGCAACATCGTTTGCCAAGCCTCTTGTGGACACGAGACGGACAACCCGCGTGATGGATGGTATCAGCATGATGCGGAGGCAGTTTGGTGGGGCGATTTTTGCCGCTTGTCGCGCGAGCTGGTGGTGCGATCGGGGGTTAACGCGGCGCAGATTGGATGCGTGGGCCTTTCCGCATTGGGTTGCGACTGCGTGCCGGTCGATACCGAGTGCAACGCGCTGGCGCCCGCGATTTTGTATGGAGTCGATGCACGTTCGAAGCCGCAGATTGACGAGCTCCTTTCCGAATATGGGTCAGATCGCGCACGCGAGCTTTTCGGGCACGATCCCTGTTCGTCAGATATTGCTCCCAAGATCTTGTGGTTTAAGCAGAATATGCCCGAGGTGCACGAACGTGCCGCGAAGTTCCTGACGGCGTCATCGTTTCTATGCGCAAAGTTGACGGGGCGTTTTACGGTGGACCGTTATTTAGCGGAGGATTTTCTTCCCCTATATGACCGCTACACTTGGAAGGTTGATGCTCGGGAATGTGCTCGTTTCTGCCGGCCTGACCAGATGGCGGAGGTAATGTCGGCTACCGATATTGCCGGGGTGATTACGCAGTGTGCGGCTGAGGCGACGGGGCTCGCGGCAGGGACACCTGTCTTAGTGGGAACGGGCGACTCTGGTGCCGAGGCCATTTCGACGGGTGTATTTCGTCCCGGCGATATGATGGTTCAGTTGGGGAGCACGGCGTATTTCATCTACCTAGCTGATCATATGGTCGATGATGCCCGCCTGTGGCCAGGGACGTTTATCATTCCCGGAACTTACGGGATCTGCGCGGGGACCAATACGGCGGGTGCGCTCACATCGTGGTTGCGCCAAGAGCTGTATCGCGACGCCGTGGAGGCCGAGGGCCACGGTGGCCCCGATGCATATTCGGTTATGGCGCATGATGCCGCCGATGTGGCGCCGGGTGCCGATGGGCTCGTGTGTCTGCCGTACTTTGCGGGGGAGCGTACTCCGCTCAACGATCCCGAGGCGCGTGGCGTCTTCTTTGGCCTGACCGGAAGGCATACGCGAGCCCATATGGTTCACGCCTGCCTTGGAAGGCGTCGCGTATACCGTTGCATCCCATGTCGACATTATCGAGCGAGAGCATGGACTGCCAATTGGGCGCATTATGCTTGTCGGAGGTGGAACCAAGAATCCAGTTTGGATGCAGGCTATCGCCGACGTATGCGGGCGCGAGGTCTCGGTTGCCAAGGTTACGGTGGGCGCATGCTTCGGTGATGCCATCATGGCAGCTCTCGCAGGTGGCGCCTATGCATCATGGGATGAACTCGCCCAAGTCCTTGGCGTTGCGCAAACAATCGTGCCCGATATGGCTGCCCACGAGTTATATGCGTCGCGTCGTCATATCTTTGACGAATTGTATGCACGCAACTGTGATCTCATGCACGAATTGGTGTAATGCTGCCGAATTGTACTGCCTTCCAATAGGGACTGCGTTGTGTGATTCGCATGTCCCTTGGCATTTTTTGCCCACAGGGGTTAGCGAAGGTCAAATACAGAGTGCGCATTTGCTAAAACTGCCGATTCGATGCGCTTTATGTCACAGTTTTTGAGTGAGGCGATGTGTTCCGAGGTCCTTGTGAGCGATCTGATGAGCGACTGCGCGCTTGTTTCTGTGTTTGGCTCGGCCGGCGCATCGGTCTCGAGCAGTAGACGGTCGAGTGGAATCTGTCGGGCATATTCACGTCCACGTTTAGACGCAAGCATGCGTTCGTTGACGGAAAAATTACAGCTCGCATTACGCGCGCGGACGAGTTCGTCCGAAGTGCCGCTAAACCAGTGGAAGATGATAACGGGGGAGTCGGAGTTTGGGATGAGTAGTCCATGCGATTCGAGGACGTCCAGTACGGCTCCCGCTGAACGAACGGCGTGAATTGATATCACGCGCCCGGTAAGAGGATGCTGCACGAGTGTATCGCAGAGCCGGTTAAGTGCCTGTATTTGTAGCAGCTCACTTCCAGCAAAGCGCGCGGAAAAGTCGAGTCCGACTTCGCCGATATAGCGCTCTTGGGCAGCATCTTCGCAAAGCAGATTGACTTCGGCAGGACCGCAGCGGCCGTCGGCGAGCCACCAGGGATGGAGGCCGGCGCCCGCGATAATGTTTGGGTGGCGGCTGGCCCGCTTTTTTGCTGCCGCGAAGTCGCGTGGGTCGACCCCGCAGTCAAAGAGCCCCAGACCCAACGCCGCCGACTCGCTGGCTGCAGCATCGGGGCTGAGCGTCAAATCAAGATGACAATGCGTGTCAAAGAATCGCGGTTCCATCGCAGGACATCCTGCTAGTCTAGGCGCTGGCCATCGGCGCGCACGCGCTCGGTGCCGCGGCCACTGATCTGACGGATAACCTCGCCGGCGATCATCTGGCCCATGATGGGCGGCATAAAACTGGCAGTTCCCAGCTCGGTGCGCTCGTGGATGTTGGAAGGGTCGCGGGGCTGTGTCTTAACCGATTCCTCGCAGCTAAACAGTACGAGCAGGCTCTTGATGCCGCGCTTCTTGCATTCTTTGCGCATAATGCGGCTCATGGGGTCACGTACCGTATCGAAAATGTCGGCAAAGCGGAGGCACTCGGGATGGAGCTTGTTGGCCCCGCCCATGGAGCTAACCAAACGAATGTCGTGGTCTTGAGCATATTTGGCAATGGTGAGCTTGGCCGAGATGGTGTCGATGGCGTCGACGACGTAGTCGAGCTTGCCGTCCGTCTGCTCCAAAACGCCCGCGAAGAAATCATCGATGTTGTCGCTCAGCAAGCATTCGGTGCGTTTGATAACGGTGGCGGCGGGATTGATGTCGTGGATCATGGCTTCCATCACGTCAACCTTGCGCTTGCCGATGGTGCTATGAAAGGCGACGGCCTGGCGGTTGATGTTGCTGGGCGCTATGATGTCCTTGTCCAGGATCACAAAATGGCCGATGCCGCCGCGCGCGAGCGCTTCGCAGCAGTTGGATCCCACGCCGCCACAGCCCAGCACCAGCACCGTGGCGTTGGCGAGTTTATTGAGCGCCTCGCGGCCCATGATGATCTCGAGCTTGGTGTCGCGTGTCTCGACGGGAGCTGCGGCTGCGGTTTCGGTCATAGATGTCCTCCGATGGGGAAGCGGATCGTGTTTGGGCTATCGCCATTATAGGGATTATCACGATTCCATTTGAGCCCTAGGGGCTTGTTGAAATGAGATCGGGATTCGCATAAGATGAAGCAGATGGCACCCGTTGCCGCGGGTTAGCCAACTCCGAAACACGTTTATGGCGTGAGAAGTGGCCGTCTTCGCATTACGCGGGGGCGGCTATTTCATTCGACCTCCAATGTGGATGCCGAGCTCCACGGCCGCGATTACAAGCAATAACAACGTCAGGACATCGTCAATACTCATAGTCCATCTCCTTCTTGGTAAGAGGGAGCTGACCCATCTGCTTCTGGGCCCATTGTATCTAAAAACGAACGAATGTTCTATACGTAGTATCAAATTAGATAATTAGACAAACATCTAAATAACGAGTATACTGTGCGCGTCGTGAGAGATAGTGAGAGGAGGTCCTATGCCGGGAGAGGGTTTTAAGGCGCTTGCCGATCCAACGCGACGGCGCATTTTGGAGTTGCTGCGCGAGGGCAATTGTACGGCCGGGGAGCTTGCCGAGCATTTTGACATCAGCAAGCCGTCATTGAGCCATCATTTGGCGACGCTCAAAAACGCCGGGTTGGTGACCGACGAGCGCCATGGCCAAAACATCGTATACAGCTTAAACACCACCGTCATGCAGGATTTAATTGGCTGGTTTATGGGCTTTACAAACACTGAAGGTGATAAGGATGAATAACGAAAACAAGGGCATTCACCCCACGGGGGTATCGTCGCGCGTGTGGGTTGCGCTGGTCGCTCTGTGCGTCGCCAATGTCGTAGCGCACCTCATGGTGATGCCGAGCTTGCCTGCGCAGATTCCCACGCACTGGGGCGCGAACGGCGCCGTCGACGGTTGGGGTCCTAGCTGGATGGCCTCCGCGCTCGGCGTGCTGCCTCTGGCGCTTCTCGCAATGTTCTGCGTGGTGCCGCGCATCGACCCCAAAGGTGAGGCGTATCGGACCTCGGGCAAGTTCTATCAGGGCTTCGTAATCGCCTTCACCTTGTTCATGTGCGCCATAAGCTGGTTGGGTGAGCTTACGGTCTGGGGCGTGGTGCCGGCGGTCGGTTCGGTTAACGTGCTGATTTCCGGTGTTGTCGGTTTGCTGATCATCGGCGTAGGCAACTACTTGCCGCGTGTGAAGCAGAACTATACGCTCGGTATCAAGACACCTTGGGCGCTTGCCGATCCCGAGAACTGGCGCCGTACGCAGCGTTTTGGCGGCGCCTGCGTTATGGTGCTGGGTATTGGCCTGATTGTGATGGGCGTGGCAGGTGCGGTGCTTTCGAGCGAAGTCGTCGCCGCGGTGATTGCGGTTCTGGCGTTTGGTTCAGCTGGAGCTGCCTACGTCTATTCGTATCTGCTGTGGCGCAAATCGCAGTGAGCCGCTCGTTAAGGTTGCGGAAAACTAGCGTACGCAGTTCATAGTATGTTCCGGGGGACTTTTCCCAGGTAGTATTAGGGGGTGTGGGCAACCATGCCCCTTTTTCGTTTAGTTTCAGAGCTGGTTACCTCATTTCGTTTCCACTAAAACGAAAACAAGAATAGGGAAACAGCAGGTAGAAAGGATAAAACAGGCAAATGGCGGAGTTTATCTACCAGATGTATCAGGCTCGCAAGGCTCATGGCGACAAGGTGATCCTTGACGACGTGACCTTGAGCTTCTATCCCGGTGCCAAGATCGGCGTCGTGGGCCCCAACGGTATGGGCAAGTCGACCCTGCTCAAGATCATGGCCGGTATCGAGGAGGTCTCCAACGGCGATGCCAGGCTCACTCCCGGCTACACCGTGGGCATTCTGCAGCAGGAGCCGCCTCTCGACAACGACAAGACCGTCATCGAGAACGTGCGCATGGCGTTTGGCGACATGATCGCAAAGGTCGATCGCTTCAACAAGATCGGCGAGGAGATGTGCGACCCGGATTGCGACATGGACGCCCTCATGGCCGAGATGGGCAAGCTCCAGGACGAGATCGATGCCGCCGACGGCTGGGATATCGATTCCAAGCTCGGCCAGGCCATGGACGCCCTGCAGCTGCCCGATTCCGACATGCCGGTCAACGTGCTTTCCGGCGGCGAGCGCCGCCGCGTGGCCCTGTGCAAGCTGCTGCTCGAGGCTCCCGATCTGCTGCTGCTCGACGAGCCCACGAACCACCTGGACGCCGAGTCGATCCTGTGGCTCGAGCACTTCCTGCACAACTACCAGGGCGCGGTGCTTGCCGTCACACACGATCGGTACTTCCTGGATAACGTTGCCGAGTGGATCTGCGAGGTCGACCGTGGTCACCTTTATCCCTACAAGGGCAACTACTCCACGTATCTGGAGACCAAGGCCGCCCGTATCGAGGCTCAGGGTAACCGCGACGCCAAGCTCGCCAAGCGCATGGAGGCCGAGCTCGAGTGGGTGCGCAGCTCGCCCAAGGCCCGTCAGGCAAAGAACAAGGCCCGTCTGGCTCGCTACGAGGAGATGGAGGCCGAGGCACGCGCAAGCCAGAAGCTCGATTGGACCGACATCCGTATTCCTGTGGGCCCGCGTCTGGGCAATAAGGTACTCGAGGCTCATCACCTGCACAAGGAGTTCGACGGTCGCGTGCTCATCGACGACCTCTCGTTCACCCTGCCGCGCAACGGCATCGTGGGCGTGATCGGCCCCAACGGTGTCGGTAAGACCACGCTGTTCAAGACCATCGTGGGCCTGGAGCCGCTGACTTCGGGCGAGCTCGAAGTGGGCGAGACCGTCAAGATCAGCTACGTCGACCAGAACCGCTCCGGCATCGACTCCGACAAGAACCTGTGGGAGGTCGTCTCGGACGGCCTGGACCACATGATGGTCGGCGAGACCGAGGTCCCGAGCCGCGCCTATGTGGCGAGCTTTGGCTTTAAGGGTCAGGACCAGCAGAAGCGCGCCGGCGTGCTCTCCGGTGGCGAGCGCAACCGTCTGAACTTGGCGCTTACGCTCAAGCAGGGCGGCAACCTGCTGCTCCTCGACGAGCCCACGAACGACCTCGACGTCGAGACGCTGTCCTCGCTCGAGGCGGCGCTGCTCGAGTTCCCGGGCTGCTCGGTGGTCATTAGCCACGATCGTATGTTCCTGGACCGCGTTGCCACGCACATCCTGGCGTGGGAGGGCACCGATGAGAACCCGGGCAACTGGTATTGGTTTGAGGGTAACTTCGAGGCCTATCAGGCCAACCGCATCGAGCGCCTGGGCGAGGACGCAGCCCAGCCGCATCGTATCCACAGGAAACTTACCAGGGACTAGTTTGATGTGGCAAAGGGACAGCCCCTTTGTCACACGAACTTATGCTCAACCTGGGAGAATAAAAAATGCGGCGAACGTTTTTGTGACGTTCGCCGCGTTTTGCTATTCGTTGGATTCTTCAACCTTGTCGACGGTCCAGGTGGCTCCGAGGCCTCCGGTGGTGTTGCGGCGGATGCGCACGGTGACTTCGTGGCGCTCGCCGGCCTGCGTGTAGCGCAGGGGGAAGATTGCGCGGTTTCGCGCGGCCTCGATGGTGCCGCGTTCGCGGGCGATCCAGTAGTACTCGCCGACGATGCCGAGCGTGTCGGCGCCGTAGGGGAGATAGGTCGACAGCTGGTGTAGCAACGGGCCGGGGCAGAAGACCTCGGTTGCGAAATCGACGGGGAAGTCCTCGGGGATGGCGGGCGTTGCAGGTGCGGGGGCCGGTACTGCAGCGGGGACCGGAGCCGGTGCGGGAATCTGGTCATAGACAGGTTCGGATGCGGACTCGATGACGGGTGCAGACTCAGGCACCGGTTCCGGCTTAACTGCGGAATCTGTCGGTTCCACGGAGACGGATGTGTCTTCAGTCTCGGTTTTGGCATCGGCTTGCGGGGCGTCCTCTGCCTCGACAGACAGCTTTGCCTCGATGGGCGTGGAGGCCATGGTGGTGATGCCGGCGTTTGCGTTCTCGGGGTCATAGACGACCGTGAGCGAGATGGCGGGCTGCGGTGTCTCGGGCTCCGGCGTCGACTCGGTAGCGTCTTGATCGGCGGGCTCATCGGACTGATCGTCCTCGGCCTTGTTGCCAAAGACATCGCTGTTTTGGAACGCAGACGTCTCGGGCTGGTCAGCGGCTTCTTCGGTTGTCGACTTGGGAGCCTCGTTGAGCTCCGCAGTGGCTTCCTGCTCTGATGTGACTTCGGGATCAGTCGTGGCGGCGATTTCGGTTTCGGCTTCTGCTGTTACCTCAATAGCGACTTCGATCTCTGTCTCGGGCTCGGGCTCCGGCGCGGCTTCAGCCATGGCTTCGGGCTCGGGACGCTTAACGTGCTTGGGGCGCACGGCCTTGAGGTCCTTCTCACCGCGCTTCTTCTTTTTGTAGGACTGCTTGGCGCCCTTGGCAGCCTTGGGCTTGTCCTCGCCCTTGGCAAGGGCGGCATCCCATGCCTCGTTGGCGATGACAGTGGCATACAGGCGACCGCCCTTAAAGACGGTCAGCTTAATGCAGTCGTCGAGTTCCTCGAGCAACTCGCGCGTGGACTCAAAGCCCAGGTCATAAGCGGTCATGTCGCCAGCGGCGAGCGCCTCCTCGACCTGCGTCATAAACGTCTGCTTGCCGCATCCAATCGCATCGCGCAGCAGGCGATACAGATAGATGTGGTTGCCCAGCGAAAGCGTGGGCCTAACTATTGTCTTGCTCATGGCAAATCTCCTCTTTACACATGTAAAGCATCTTACCATCGCATGACGTTCGCCATGGCGGCGCCCAAGGCAAACGGGCGCGAACCGCTTTCGATTCGCGCCCGTTGTACAGGTCGGTTATCTATGAGAGGCAAATGTGCTTAGTTGCCCGATGTCGTGCCTTGGCTTGAACTGTCAGATGTCGTGCCGGACGCGGTTCCGCTCGAGCTGTTGGTGTTGCTGTTGTCGGTAGATCCCGTACTCGGTGTATTGCCATTCGCCTGGTCGCCCGTGCTCGGTTGAGAGCCGTCAGTCGTTTGGCTTGAGTCAGTCGTGCCGGATTGCGTGCCGCTGTTGTTCGCAGAGGAATCGACGCCCTGCGATTGGTTTTGGGTGTTCGAGGACGAATTGGCAGAGGTAGAACTGTCTTGCGTATCGTCCGTCTGTGCCTGCTGATCTTGCGACTGGGTGTTGCCATTTGCATCGCTCTCGGTCGTGCGCGACGAAAGGATTGGCTCGGGGCGCTCGCCCAGACCCTCACCGGCAGTGGTGATAAGGATGGCGCCGGCGCAGGCGATGACCGCGACGATGGAGATAGCGATCGAGAAGACGATGACCTTCTTTTGCGTCTGGCTGCGCTCAGCCGCCGCCTTGGCGCGCAGGCTGTTGGGAGCGACGCGCGCCGTGGTCGCGCGTCCCGCAACCTGGCGCATCTCCTGCGTGGTTGCGGCGCCACCCAGGTGCTCCTCGACATTGGGCTCAACGGGCTCGTAGGCGCCGGTAGGGTAGTCGACAGCGGCATGCGTGCCCTTGATTGCTTCGGCGCTGGCGGAGATAAAGTGGCGATAGACCTGCGAGGACACAACAGTGATGACTGAGCTCACGGCGGCACCAATCACCGAGCCGGCAATGCCGATCTTTGAAGCAAGCGCCACGCTCGTGGCGGCAGCTGCGGCGCCGGCGATGATCTGGGGAATGGAAATGTCGTCGAAAAGGCCCTTTTTGGGCGCAATGGCCATGGTCTGTCCGATGGAATGGTTCTCGTGCACGCCGTTGTTGAGCGATGCCGGTGTCATGACGCGCGTGCGCGGCGCGTCGGTGTACTTGGTTGTCATACGGGGTCCTCCCGGTTCGTTTAGTGCTACGACAGGTTGTTTAGCCCCAAGGGTACCCAGTCGGTGTGAACCGCAGATGGACTCGTCCGCAACACCATCAACTCATCAAAGCAGCGAAGTCCCTCTTCAAACTGATCGAATGAATACGGGGCGAATTGCTCGGTTGCCGGAAGGAAGGTTGACCGGATTTGAAATCCCGTGAAATAATCGAGCTCGTGGCGCTGTTGCTTGCGCCGGGTAGGGAGCGACATGAAAATCCTTAAGCGGATCAATAACAATACGGTTATCTGCGTAAACGCCAAGGGCCGTGAACTCGTGGCAATTGGTCGCGGTATCGGGTTTCCCAACGGCCCCGATGAGGTCACGCTCGATAAGATTGAGCGAACCTTCTACGGTGTCGACTCGCGCTACCTAGCGCTGCTCGACGAGATTGATCCCCAGGTGATGGAGTTTTCCGCCCAGATCGCCGATATCGCCCGCTCCAACATTTCGCGTGAACTCTCGGCAAACCTTCCCTTTACCATGGCCGACCATATCGCTTTTGCCATCAAGCGCTGCCGCGAGCATATGTTTGTGCAGATGCCGCTTTCCTATGACGTGCAGCAGATGTACCCCATCGAGTACAAGATCGCCCAGTTCGCGCTCGAGGGCATCAATCGCGGCTTCAACGTTAAGATGCCGCGGGGGGAGGCGAGCGGTATCGCGCTCTGCATCGTCAACAGCGTGGTCGCCTCGTCTTCAAAGGCCAAATCCAATACGGTGCGTAAGGACGAGGTGATGCTCGAGAACTTCACCAAGATCATCGAGTCCGAGCTGGGGGTTTGTGTGGACCGCGACGGCTTTGACTTTTGCCGCTATGCCACACACGTGCGCTACCTGCTGGAGCGCGTGCAGACAGGAGAGCCCCTCAACACGGAGAACGGTGCGCTCTATGGGCCGCTTTGCGAGCAGCATCCCGATGTGGCCGTGTGCGTCGACCGCATGGCCGCGCTTATCGAAGAACGCTTTGACGCCGCGCTCGCCGATGAAGAGAAGGTCTACCTGATGCTCCATGTCAATCGCGTCTGCGCGGGATCCAGGTCCTGATTGACCGCTCATCGCCGAAATTCGACCGTTTGCCGGTTTCGACTTTCGTAAAAGCAACTGTTGGATGTAGTTTCATAGTCACATAAGGTGTTATTCGAGAAGAGCCTCGAAGCATGACGTAGACAGTTCCCTGTCCGCTTTGTGCTTTGGGGCTCTTCTGTTTTTGTCTTCTTCTTGCTTTTCTCGATTTGCCTCGTGTCAGGCCTGCCGTAATCGGTTCTTCGCGTGTGCGCAAACGGGAAGACAGAAAAGCAAGGGAGTTCAGCTATGACTGACAATAAGAAAATCGCAGCGGACGTGCTCGAGGCCGTCGGTGGCAAGGAGAACGTGACGTTTGTTGCGCACTGTATGACGCGCCTGCGTTTTAACCTCAAAGATATCGATGCCCCCGATATCAAAGAAGTGAAGAAGATTGGCGGTGTGTTGGGTGCTCAAATCTCCGGAGGGCAGTTCCAGGTAATCGTGGGCCAAAACGTGCCCAAGGTTTATGACGAGCTCTGCAAGATCGGCGGCTTTGCCAAGCAGGACGCCATCGACGAGAACCTTGATGCTCCTAAGCAGAAGCTCACACCTAAGGTTATTGGCAATAACATCCTCAACTACCTGTCAAGCTCCATGGTGCCTATGATCCCCGTCCTAATGTGTGCTGGCCTGTTCAAGACCGTAGCGGTGGTGCTGGGACCTACGATGGCGGGCGTGCTGTCCGACACAAGCGACCTTTATGTTCTGATGAACATGGTTTATGACGCAGCGTTCTATTTTATCCCCATCTACCTTGGCTATAATGCGGCTAAGAACATTGGCGTAACGCCTGTCCTCGGTGCCTTTATGGGCGGCATTCTTATCGACCCGACCATGATTCAGCTTGCGACCGATGGAGCTCAGTTCTCCGTTTATGGCATTCCCTGCGTCGCCGCAAACTACACAAAGACGGTCCTTCCCATTCTTCTGTCCGTGTGGGCGATGAGTTATATCGAGCGCTTCTTCCGCAAATATGTGCCAGATACCCTTTCAACGGTTTTCGCGCCTTTCCTTACCATGGTCGTCGCTGTTCCTGTGTCTCTCTGCGCTCTCGCCCCTGTTGGTTCATGGGCCGGTAATGCCCTCGCCGCCGGTTTTGAGTTCCTTGGTACTTCCGGTGGTATCGCCGCCATCCTCGGAGGAGGTATTCTGGCGGGTCTTTGGTGCCCAATGATTATTACCGGCATGCATGTGGCGGTTGCGATGATTGCCATCGCTAACTATATGACTGTGGGAACCGACAGCTTTGTTTTGGTTGCGACGGGCGTTAGCCTTTGGGCGACCTTCGGCTGCGAGGTGGCGACCTGGCTCAAGCTGCGCGATAAAGACGAGAAGAGCATGGCATTCGGCTATTTGGTCGCAAACATTGTCGGAGGCGTCGGCGAGCCTTTCATCTACGGCATGATGCTGCGCTATCGCCGCGTGTTTGTCTGGAAGATTATCGGATCCTTTGTTGCCGGTGCGCTTGCAATCGCTCTCGGAGCCACGGTTTATACTGCCGGCGCGGCATCTAACTTCTTGGAGTTCCTCGCGTTTGCGGGCGGCGGGACCCAGAATCTCATCAACTTTGGAATCGCTGCTGGTGCAGGCTTCCTTGTGAGCGCCTTGGGCACGTATTTCCTGGGCTTTACGGCGGATGAGCTCGAGAATGGCCCCGTTTCCGAGCGTTAAGTTTTCTACGGCCTGCGTGTGGCAGGACGCATTGGAAGGGCGTCCATGACGCCCTTCTCTTTTTGTATTTCTATTTCCGATGTTTGGGCGGCGTGTGCCGCGAAGAGTTGGAGTTGGAATGAACATAGAGTTTGGAATCTCGAAGATTGACGTAACACCCCAGTCTCCTTGCCGCATGGGCGGCTACAACAGAAAAGGTGCCTGGACGGATGTTCTTGATCCTATTGAGGTCAACGCTAGCGCTGTCTGTGTTGATCTTGTCCCGTTTATTCTTATCGAGCTCGATTCAATAATGGTGTCGAAAGATTTTTCCCTTTCGGTCAAGAACGCCGTATCGTCAAAAACGGGCATCGATTCGAGCAATATCGTCGTCGCATGCATTCATACCCATTCTGCACCATGCTATTTTAAGCTTGCCTACGAGGATACGTTACCTGAAACCGAATTGACGAGTGATTTGATTGGCTTGGCTACCGAGGCGGCGGTATCTGCATGGGCGTCCAGGTCGAAGGCGACCGTATCGATGGAGATGTTAGGCATCGAGGGACTGTACGGGAATCGAAATGTTCAGGGCGGTCCGGCCGATAAACAGGTAAGTATTTTCTCGTTTGAGGACGCTCAAGGCGGTCGCCCAATTGGAAAAATGCTGTTCATATCCGCTCATCCTACCATCCTTAATGGGAAAAGCGCCGTCCTCTCTGCTGATTTGATTGGGCATGTCAGGCAGCGTTTGGAGAGGAAATATGGCTGTCCTGTACTTTGCGTCAACGGAACGTGCGGGGATGTGTCGACGCGTTTCTATCGGCAAGGGGAGGGAGTTGCCGAACTCGAGCGCACGGCTAACGAACTTTGCGCTCAAATTGAATCCAAGCGTGAGCGCGCGGCACTCAGAGTTGATACTCCGCGTTGGGGCTCTATCAGCATGAAGAGTGTCTACGATGCAAAAACAGATCCGGATTGGATCGAGATGACCAATCGGATAGAGGCTATGGATGCGAGCCCGATGCGAGACTTTCTCCTTAAGCGGCAACAACTTAAGCTCTCGATGGGGAAAATCGAGCTTGAGCTTCCGAGCCAGTTTGCGGTAATTGGTAACTGCATTTTTATCACGATGCCATGCGATACGTGTAGCACATTAGGCTTGGATTTTAAGAGGGCGTTTAGCCAATACAACGTCTTTGTTATCGGCTATGCGAACACGTACTGCAACTACCTTGTGCCTCAGGAAGACTACGGCAAGTATTTTGAAACCTACAACTCGCGAACGCCGCGCGGGGTTGCCGATGCGTTCGTTGCGCGAATCATTCAGGCGGTCGGTGCCGCGCTATAGCGGGCGCTATAGACCATCGTGGTAGATGAACCGGTCAGGATTATACGGAGCATGTATTGTGTCAATCATTGAACCTCTCATCCAACAAGTCCTTATCATGTTTTTGCTCATGGGAATGGGCTACGCTCTAAACCGCTTGGGCATATTGAGCGAGCAGGCTGCAATAGAATTCGGAAAGTTGCTCATCAACCTTGTGATTCCCGCAATCATTCTCAAATCATTTTGGATCGAGTATTCGTTTCAGAGGATGTATGAGTTGGGAATGACCTTAATGCTGTCGGCGGCGATGTTGTTGCTCGCTTGCGTTGTTGCCCGCCTGTTGTTCAGGGGCCGTCCCATCGACATTTTTGCTGCGGCATTCTCGAATGCCGGATTTGTGGGAATACCCCTTGTTGAAGCGGCGCTTGGAAAAGATGCCGTGTTTTTCATCACGTGCATGATCGCTCTTCTCAATGCTATGCAATGGACATACGGGCAGTATCTGCTGTCGGGGTCTAAAAAATGTATGAGTCCTAAAGCGATCCTGGCAAGTCCAATGGTCATGGCTTTATTGGGCGGTTTCTTGATTTTTATCCTTCGTGTCCCAACGGTCCCTCTGGCACAGTCAGTGCTTTCGTATATCTCGGGGCTCAACACTCCGCTAGCAATGATGACTCTCGGTATCTATCTTGCTCAGTCTGATTTGATGGCGCTCCTGAGGGCGAAAAGCTTGTTTGCCGTCTCATCGGTCAGGCTGCTTGTCATTCCGATTCTTTCGCTCCTGTTCCTATGTCTCTTTCCATGTGATAGGTCAATTAAGATGGCGCTGCTGATTGCGGCTGCGACCCCCACCGGCGCGAATGTAGCTATCTTTGCCCAGCAGCATAATAAGGACTATCGATATGCATGTGGAACAGTCTGTGTTACCACCCTTCTGTCTATGTTCACTATGCCAGCGATAGTGTCCTTGTCTCAGCTAGTGTTCTAGGCGCTATGCCACGCACCTGCGGATGAACGCTTCGTGGCGGTCGATTATGGCCGGGGCCCAACAATCCGGACCGCCGTTGATCGTGCTGGCAACAGATGCCATCAACTCATCAAGGGGGCTTGCTATCATTGGTGCACTAGCTTGATGCTAAACTGAATTAATGATTGCGAGGTGGTTTACGTGATGTACCCGTATATGACATTCGAAGATGGTACCGAGGTCATTCATTCTGACCTGATCACAGATGGCGATATCGAAAAGGTCATCGTGCATTTTGAACGACCGACGGCAGAGGGTTTCGACTCCGCTCGTTGCGAGCTGCCTTCTTACAATTGGACCATGTGGGAGGGGCGTTTTACCGACGAGGAGAAGCGAGGTTTTGAGACTTTTCTGAGCAATAACGCCCATCTGCTGTATCGCTACGCCGCAAACGGAGGAGCTAAAGTTGCCTAGCCTTTTTCTTATTGGCGGCTATCGGGTCTTCTTTTGGTCCAATGAAGCGGGCGAGCCAATCCATGTCCATGTTTGCAAGGGGGCGCCTTCAGATAACTCGGCCAAAATCTGGCTGACTCGAAGAGGTGGCTGCATTGTCGCTAATAACAAAGCGAAGATCCCCCGGAGCACGCTTGATGACCTCTGTGAAATCATCGCCGCTCAGCATGAATTGATTTGCTCTAAATGGAAGGCATTTTTCCTTGTGGACGAGATCTCGTTCTACTGCTAAACGTCATCCCGGCTTCTCTTTTCCAATTTTAATCATGAGCTTGTCCCATCTGTGCTGATTGAACTTGACAGTACAATGGAGGCGGACTATATCGCCGCCGCTCGTTGCGGCTAACGGATGTGCTGGAGCTCGCATGAACGATTTTCTAAACGGTCAAGTTGAGAACGACGGTTTTTTGCGCGCGGCAGCGGCCTCGCCCAAGATTCGCGTGGCCGATGTCGAGGGCAATGCCGAGGTTGCGCTGGCGGCTGTTCGCGAGGCTACCGAGCGCGGCGTTCGCGCGCTGGCGCTGCCCGAGCTTAACCTGACCGGCTATACCGCGGCTGATCTGTTCCATAACCGCACGCTGCTGCATGCATGCGAGGCGGCGCTCGTGCGCATCCTCGATGAAACGCGTGAGTTGCCGATCGTCTTTACCGTTGGTTTGCCCGTTGCGGTGGCCGAAAACATCTACAATTGCGCCGCCGTGTGCTGTGCGGGCGAGCTTTTGGGCCTTACGGCCAAAAAGTATCTGCCCAACTATGGTGAGTTCTACGAGCGCCGCTGGTTCGCTCCGGCGCCCGTCGATCCCGTGTGGGTTGAATTTGCCGGCCAGGGTCCGGTGCCGCTGGGCTCGGGGCTTGTCTACCGTTGCTGTGATGAGGGCGCCGAGGACCTGGTGTTGGGCGTTGAGGTCTGTGAGGACCTGTGGGTGCCGGTGCCCCCTTCGACGGGGATGGCGCTTGCCGGCGCCACGGTGATCCTTAACCCGTCGGCCTCGGACGAGATTATCGGCAAGGCAGATTACCGACGCAGTCTCATCTCCAACCAGAGCGCGCGCCTGTACTGCGCCTATGCCTATGCGGATGCGAGCGAGGGCGAGTCCACGACCGACATGGTCTTTGCGGGGGAGAACCTTATCTACGAAAACGGCTCGAAGCTCGCCGCGACCAAACTGCTTACATGCGATATGGCCATCGCCGACGTCGATCTTGACCGTCTGGTTGCCGAGCGCCGTCGCTCGACGACGTGGACACGCGCCGACGATGCGCCGGAGGCCACGACTGTTGAGTTTTCGTTTGAGGGCGTGTTGGCCGAAGAGCCCGTCCTGCGCGATGCCTGCGATATCGACCGCGTTTTCCCGCGTGCGCCCTTTGTGCCGGCCGACCACGGCGACCTAGCAGAGCGCTGCGAGACCATTCTCGACCTGCAGACTGCTGGTCTCAAGACCCGCCTTGCCCATACGGGCACCAAGGCGGCGGTCATCGGCCTTTCGGGCGGCCTCGACTCCACGCTGGCGCTGCTCGTGACCGTGCGCGCCTTCGATGCGCTGGGGCTGCCACGCACGGGTATCACGGCGGTCTCCATGCCCGGCTTTGGCACGACGCACCGCACCAAGTCCAATGCCGAGTCGCTCGCCCGCGACCTGGGTGTCTCCTTCCGCGAGGTCTCGATTCATGCGGCCGTGGAGCAGCATTTTAAGGACATCGAGCACGATCCGGCCGTCCAAGACGTGACCTACGAGAACAGCCAGGCGCGCGAGCGTACGCAGATTCTGATGGACCTGGCCAACCAGGCTGGCGGCTTTGTCATCGGCACCGGCGACCTGTCGGAGCTGGCGCTCGGCTGGGCTACGTACAATGGCGACCATATGAGCATGTACGCCGTCAACGCGAGCGTGCCCAAGACGCTCGTGCGTCATCTGGTTCGCTATGCGGCCGATGTCTTTGGCGGGCGCATAGCGACCACGCTGCTTGACATCCTCGACACGCCCGTCTCGCCCGAGCTTCTGCCGCCCACGGGCGACGGCGAGATCGCGCAGAAGACCGAAGACCTGGTGGGTCCCTACGAGCTGCACGACTACTTCCTCTACTATTTGCTGCGCTTTGGCTTTGAGCCGGGCAAGATCTATCGCATGGCGCTCAAGAGCTTCGAGGGTGTCTACGACAAGGTCACCATCCATACGTGGCTGCGTACGTTCTACCGTCGCTTCTTTGCCCAGCAGTTTAAGCGCAGCTGCCTGCCCGATGGTCCCAAGGTGGGCTCGGTGACGCTCAGCCCACGCGGCGATTGGCGTATGCCGAGTGACGCCAGCTCGCGTCTGTGGCTTGCGCAGATCGACGCGCTCAATCCAATTGACTAAGGTCGGCTAAATTGAACCAATACGGGGGTTGCAAGCGTTACACTTTTGCAATCTGATGGCCCGTATCGCGCGGCGCTCTTGTCGGAGCGCCGCGTTTTTCATATCGAAAGGTGGCACCATGCAGGCATCGCAGCGTCTCGACCGCTTTGGCGCGGAGGTCTTCGCCTCGCTCAACAACAAGCTTCTCGCGCTGAAGGCTCAGGGCAAGACCATTTACAACATGAGCGTGGGCACGCCCGACTTTAAGCCGTACGACCACGTGGTCGAGGCGCTCATGCATGCAGCCCAAGATCCCGAGATGTGGAAGTATGCCCTGCGCGACCTGCCCGAACTCAAGCAGGCCGTGTGCGATTACTATGAGCGTCGCTTTGGCGTTTCGGGCATTACGCCGTCTATGGTGCAGTCGTGCAACGGTACGCAGGAGGGCGTGGGCCATTTGGGCCTGGCCCTGCTTGATCCGGGTGACACCATTTTGGTTCCCGATCCGTGCTACCCGGTCTTTGAGGCGGGCGCCAAGATCGCCGATGCCAAGCTCGAGTACTATCCGTTGGTCGCCGAGCATAATTACCTGCCCTATGTGGCGGGTATCGATCCCCAGGTGGCCGATCGTGCCAAGTATATGATCGTGTCGCTGCCCGCAAACCCGGTCGGCTCGGTGGGCACGCCCGAGGTCTACGAGGAGATCATCGCTTTCGCCCGCGAGCACGACCTGCTCATCGTCCATGACAACGCGTATTCCGATATCGTGTTTGACGGCGAGCCGGGCGGCAGCTTTTTGCAGTATCCCGGCGCGCTCGAGGTGGGCGTGGAGTTCTTCTCGCTTTCCAAGTCGTTTAACGTCACCGGTGCTCGCATCGGCTTTTTGGTCGGTCGCGAGGACGTTGTCCAGGCCTTTGCCAAGCTGCGCAGCCAGATCGACTTTGGCATGTTCTTCCCGGTCCAGAAGGCTGCTATCGCCTGCCTGAACGGTCCGCGCGATGAGGTCGAGGCGCAGCGTCTGAAGTACCAGGAGCGCCGCGATGCCCTGTGCGACGGTCTTGAGGGCCTGGGCTGGGAGCGTCCCAACGCGCATGGCTCTATGTTTGTGTGGGCCAAGCTTCCCGGTGGTCGCACCGATTCCATGGCGTTTTGCGAGGAGCTCATGGAGAAGGCCGGCGTTGTGGTGACGCCGGGCGCGAGCTTTGGTCCTTCGGGCGAGGGGCACGTGCGCATGGCGCTGGTCCTGCCGCCTGATCAGATTGCTTTGGCTGTCGAGGCCATTCGCGAGGCGGGCCTGTATTAGAAAGGTATTTCGGCTCGTCAATAGCTCGAAACCGATTTCGTGCAGTTATTTTACGAATCCTGCAAACAATTTCGGTAAACGGTCGATTTTTGGCTGCGAATAGGAGCATAATCAAAGTCCCGATTGGATGTATTGGGATTACGGCAAGCCGCTCGGGTCGTTCCCGGGCGGCTTGTTTGTGGAGAGAGATGGGAGTTTCTAATGGTTAACGAGAAGAAGGTCGCTATTGTCGGCTGCGGTTTCGTTGGTTCGTCTTCGGCGTTCGCGCTCATGCAGAGTGGTCTGTTCTCCGAGATGGTCCTCATCGACGTGGACAAGAACCGCGCCGAGGGTGAGGCTCTGGATATCGCGCACGGCATGACGTTTGCCGAGCCGATGAAGATCTACGCCGGCGATTATTCCGATGTCGCCGACGCCGCCATGATCGTTGTCACCGCTGGCGCTGCCCAGAAGCCCGGTGAGACTCGCCTGGACCTGGTCAACAAGAACGTCAACATCTTTAAGTCCATTATCCCCGAGATTAAGAAGTCCGGCTTTGACGGCATTCTGCTCATCGTCTCCAACCCGGTCGATGTTCTGACCTACGCCGCCATCAAGATGTCCGGCCTGCCCGAGGGCCACGTCATCGGTTCCGGCACCGTGCTCGACACTGGCCGCCTACAGCAGATGCTTGGCGCTCACGTCGAGGTTGACCCGCGCGATGTCCAGGCCTATGTCATGGGTGAGCACGGAGACTCCGAGTTTGTCGCTTGGTCCAGCGCTCAGGTTGCCGGCGTTCCGCTGAACACCTTCTGCGAGCTTCACGGTCATCTTGAGCATGAGGCTGCCGAGAAGCGCATCGCCGAGGACGTCAAGAACTCCGCCTACACCATCATCGAGAAGAAGCACGCCACCTACTACGGCGTCGCCATGGCCGTCAAGCGCATCTGCACTGCCGTCATGCGCGATGAGCAGACCGTTCTGCCTGTCTCCTCGCTCATGGTGGGCGAGTACGGCCTGTCCGATCTTGCCATCTCCATGCCGACCGTCGTTGGCCGCGACGGTGTTGTCTGCCGCGTCCCCGTGCCGCTGAACGATGACGAGCAGCATGAGCTTACCGCCTCCGCCAAGGCCCTCAAGGACATCATCGACAGCGTCGACTTCTCCTGCTAAATCAAGCTCTTTTGGGCAACAGGCTACAATGAAAGGCGTCCGGGTCCACACGGCCCGGGCGCCTTTTTGGTGCAAAGTAACCTGACCCCAATGCACCATAGTTGATGGGAGGGCCATGTCGGATTCGCCTAATTTTTTGACCTATGCCCAGACGGCGTTTGATCCGTTTGAGGAGCGGCCGTTCTGCGCGGTGGATAGCCTGGTCTTTGCGTGGTTGTCCTATTTGCGTTTGCCGGGTGATATGGCGGAGCTGACGAACTGGCAGGGCCTAGACGTACGCGAGTTGCTGCGTGCCGAGTGCTACCGGGACATGATTGGCGACTTGTGGGACCCAGAGGGGAGCAGGGCCTTGTTGGAGGCCGTGGCAGCAAGCCCTCGTTACCGTGGCGTGCACGTTTGCGGCTATCGTGCCGTGAGCGATGTGGTGGCGACAGAGCAGTTTGCAGCCATGGCCTTCCGGTTTCCGGCGGGGTTTAGTTATCTTTCCTTCCGGGGGACCGACAGTACGATTGTGGGCTGGAAAGAGGACTTTAACATGGCATTCCGGTGTCCTGTGCCGGCCCAGGAATCCGCGGCGCGTTATGTGGACGAGGCGGCGGATGCGATTGACGGGCCGCTTTTGTGCGGAGGTCATTCCAAGGGTGGAAACCTTGCGGTGTATGGCGCGGCGATGTGCTCCGATGTTGCCCGTGAGCGAATCGAACGGGTGTATTCCCATGATGGTCCGGGCTTCGTCGAGGAGTTTCTGAACGGCAACGCCTTTGCCGATCTTTCCGGTCGAATCGACAAGACGCTACCTCGGTCGTCGATCTTTGGCATGATGTTCGAGACACAGGAGGACTATGCCATCGTTGAGAGCACCGAGTTCAGCCTGCTGCAGCACAATCCCTTTA
>USAX01000012.1 GCA_900552705.1 uncultured Collinsella sp.
CGGCAGGTTGTCGGCCAAAGCGCCGGCCATAATGTCAGCCGCCTCGCAGGGCTCGACCATATCTCGACGGTCCAAACCGCGCGCATAGGCGCACAAAAGTTCAAACACGCGAGCCTCGGCGTCGCTTTTGGGCTTGGGCTTGCAAACGTTGTCGCAGCAACGCTCGGTGCCTGTCCCTGCCACACCCGGCAGCACATCGCGAGCCATACGCGCGAGCATACGCACCGTGCCCTGGCTGCGCGAAAGCGGCTGCAGGTCGGCGTCGTCGAGGCGCGCTACCATGTCCGAAAACAGCATCTGGCGCTGCAGGTTGTCGACGAAACCGCGCCCGTCGCCCAAAAGCTCCCAAAGCGAGCGAAGCCACGATGTAGGCGTCTTGTAGTCAATACCCAGCGAAACGCCGGCTTCCGCCGCATCATGACGGCACAGGTCGAGCTCGGCAAACGTTGGCGCCAGCAGCACGGCACGCCCGTGGCGGGCAATAAGGTCGGCAAGCAGCGCCGCCTCGGCATCGCTCAAATCCGCGCCGGCGTTGGTGGTATAGATTCGAACAGGCATGGTCCTCCACTCAAACCGTTCGCAATATTCAATGCTTCCATCCTACCCGCCCGCGCGGACAGATTTGCCCCACGCCAACAGATTTGACCCCTTGGAGACGGAGGAAAATGGATCACCGAGGAGGTCAGTCTAACCCAGTGATCCGTTTTCCTCCGTCCCCAAAGGATCAAAAAACCGCCCCCGAAGGGACGGTTCTGCGCAATTCGTTTGTTGCCGCTGGCCTACTCGCCATCCTCCAGCTTGATGAGGATCTTGCGATAGCCGCCGTACTCGCCGTTGAGTGCCTTGGACACGCGGCTCACCGTAGTGGACGAAGCGCCGGTGCGGGCCTGAACCTCAACATAAGGCTCGCCCTCATCCAGATAACGCGCAACCTGCAGACGTTGCGAAAGATCGCAGATCTCGCGCGGCGTGCAGATATCGGTCAAAAACGCCTGGATATCCTTCTCGTCATCCAAAAGACTAAATGCGTGGACCAGCTGCTTGACATCAGGCTTGTCAAACATGTTCTCGATATTCATCGATCACCGCCAAACCCGCCAAAAGGCATCGAAGTTGATACTGACATCGGGCATCGTTCGCCCGTTCTATGCAATAAAACAATGCATGGGGCATTTGCCCGTAGCAGTGTAGCACACCACTAAACTAAAGCGACAAGACTCTCTGTCAGCGGCACGTTTTTCAGGACGAACGCCGCTTAGAAACCGAATGCGCACGTAAGCTCCACGAATATTTGAGACAATGGGCGCCCAAACACCGCGGCGCGCCCGCGCAACCATCCAAGTCGCCGCCGCAAGCCGCTTCACGCGACGCCAGCAACCCCGGAGCAAGAAAGGATTCACGCCATGCGCTTTATGCTTAACTGGCTCTTCAC
This sequence comes from uncultured Collinsella sp., assembly GCA_900552705.1. GTDB lineage: Bacteria > Actinomycetota > Coriobacteriia > Coriobacteriales > Coriobacteriaceae > Collinsella. Next base: position 1,433 of record USAX01000012.1, read on the forward strand.
CTCGATCGCCATCGCGATCGCCACGTTCCTCGTCCCCGGTATCCAACCCTTCGGCTTTGCCGAGGCCTGGGTCTGCTTTGCCTTTGTGGGACTGTTCCTCAACATCGTCGATTCGTTCGTCAAACCGTTCCTCACGGTCATCTCGCTGCCGCTCACGATCATTACGCTCGGCATTTTCCAGCTCGTGCTCAACAGCTTTATGCTGGAGCTCGCGAGCTACCTGTCGGTCAACCTGTTGGGTGTCGGCATCTCCATCGCCGGCTTTGGCTCGGCCTTTATGGGCAGCATCCTAGTGTCCATCATGCGCAGTATCCTCGATAGTATTGCCGAAGAGTAGAACGCCCCCGACACACAAACGCATCGGACCAAATCAAAGGCCGCCCATCGCAAAATGGGCGGCCTTCTTATTTGCCAAGTCTCAGAGGGCAAGAAAATCTACCATTTCCACCCCATCCCAACATGGCAGGTGGGGTTAGATGACGTAGTCGTAGCCATGGTTGGGAGCGACAAGTTGATCGAGCGTCACGCCGTCGAGGTAGTCGTTGATGAGCTTGTCCAGGTTCTTCCACACGTCGAGCGTGGGGCACTCATCAGCTCGCGAGCAACCCTTGCAGTCGCCATCCAGGCAGGCGACCGGCGCTAGACTGCCCTCGGTCAGGCGCAAGATCTCGCCCACCGTGTACTGCTCGGGCGGGCGCGTGAGCACATAGCCGCCACCCTTGCCGCGCATGCCCGAGAGCATGTTGGCGCGCACGAGCGTCGCCAGAATATTCTCGAGGTACTTCTCCGAAATACCCTGACGCGCCGCAATCTCTTTAAGCGGGATACGGCCTGTCGCCTGGTGCTCGGCCAAGTCGACCATAACGCGCAGGGCGTACCTGCCCTTAGTAGAAACCAACATATATAGTGCTGCCTTTCGGTCTTTTAGTCCGTTGAAATTCTAGCCGAAAAATTGGCTTTGAAAATACCCGTTCCGGTCAAGATGGTTAATCAACTTGCAATAATCTCCTATTTCCTATTGCATTACTAGGCTTTGGTGTCTACTATGCTTCCCAACAGCTAAACGAACAACCTATAAGGTTTATGGGTTTAGCTGCTAGACGCACCGTAAAACCACACGGTATCCAGTCATTTGAACGCTTTGGAGGTTCATCATGAGCAAGGTTTACACGTCCATCGATCAGCTTATCGGCCACACCCCGCTCCTGGAGCTCACCCACTTTGAGGCCGATGAGGACCTCAAGGCCCGCGTGCTCGTCAAGCTGGAATACTTCAACCCCGCCGGGTCCGTTAAAGACCGCGTCGCCAAGAACATGATTGACGAGGCCGAGAAGGCCGGCAAGCTCGTGCGCGGCGGTGACTACACCATCATCGAGCCCACGAGCGGCAACACCGGCGTCGGCATCGCCTCGGTGGCGGCGGCTCGCGGCTACAAGGTGATCATCACCATGCCCGAGACCATGTCCGTCGAGCGCCGCAAGCTGATGCAGGCATACGGTGCGCAGCTCGTGCTCACCGACGGCTCCAAGGGCATGAAGGGCGCTATCGCCAAGGCCGAGGAGCTGCAGAAGGAGACCCCCAACAGCATACTCGCCGGCCAGTTTGTGAACCCCGCGAACCCGGCCATCCACAAGGCCACGACCGGCCCCGAGATCTGGGATGACACCGACGGCCAGGTCGACATCTTCGTCGCTGGCGTTGGCACCGGCGGCACCGTGACCGGCGTGGGCGAGTTCCTCAAGGAGCAGAACCCCGAGATTAAGGTCGTCGCCGTCGAGCCCGCCACCTCCCCGGTGCTCTCCAAGGGCCAGGCAGGCCCGCACAAGATCCAGGGTATCGGCGCCGGCTTTGTGCCCGACGTCCTCGACACCCAGGTCTACGACGAGATCATCCCCGTCGAGAACGAGGACGCCTTTGCCACCGGCCGCGCCGTGGGCCACAAGGAGGGCGTGCTCGTGGGCATTTCGTCCGGCGCCGCCGTGTGGGCCGCGCTGCAGCTGGCCAAGCGCCCCGAGAACGAGGGTAAGACCATCGTGGCCCTGCTTGCCGACACCGGCGAGCGCTACCTGTCCACGGCACTGTTCCAGGACTAGAGCTCTCGTTCTTAGAACGAGTCCAAGGCACGCCGGTCTCCCCTCTCTTCTGGCAGCCTGAGCTCATCCCAACAGGGTGTCCCACAGGACGCCCGAACTTGCTACAATGTCTGCGGCGCGGAACCAGCCTCCCGCGCCGCTTTTCTTTTTTGGCCACATGCCACCAAGGAGAACCTCCCCATGCACAACAAGCGCGTGCTCGTCGCCATGAGCGGCGGCGTCGATTCCAGCGTGACCGCGTATCTGCTCAAAAGTCAGGGTTACGAATGTGTCGGTGCCACCATGCGCCTCACCTGCCCCGCGCCCGATCCCACCACGGGCATGAGTAAGGTCGACCGCGACATCGCCGATGCAAAGGCCGTCGCCGAGCGCCTGGGGATACCCCATCACGTGCTCGACTTGCAGCAAACCTTCGACCGCAACGTTGTCGAGCGTTTTATGAACGCCTACCAGGAGGGGCTGACGCCCAATCCGTGTATCATCTGCAACCGCCATATTAAGTTTGGCGCGTTGCTGGATGCGGCGCTGGATATGGGCTGCGACTACATCGCCACAGGCCACTATGCCAAAACGAGCCAGGCGCCCGACGGCACCTGGCAGCTGCATCGCGGCGAGGACCCCAAAAAGGACCAGAGTTACTTTTTGTATTCGCTTACGCAGGAGCGCCTGGCGCGCACGATTTTTCCACTGGCAGGGCTGGACAAAGAGTGCGATGTGCGCCGCATTGCCGCCGAGCAGGGCTTCATCAACGCCAAGAAGGCCGAGAGCGAGGATATCTGCTTTATTCCAGACGGTGACTACGCGGGCTATATCGAGCGCCGCTGCGGACATGCCGCTGCACCGGGCAACATCGTATGGCGCGACGGCAGCGTGGTCGGGCGCCACAACGGCGCGCTGCGCTACACCATCGGCCAGCGCAAGGGCTTGGGCGTCGCGATGGCGCATCCCGTGTACGTAACGGGTGTCGACGCCGTCAACAACACCGTGCATCTGGGCGAGGCAGAGGACCTGACGGCCACGGCGCTCACGGCCAACGACTGGATATGGAGCGCCCCTGCCGACCGTATGGAGGCCGAGCTGGATGCCGGCGGCATTCGCGTGGGCGCCAAGTACCGCTACCGACAGAAAGACCAGACAGCGACCCTTACACGTGGCGCCGACGGACAAATGCTGCTGACTTTTGACGAACCGCAGCGAGCCATCGCCCCCGGCCAGGCCGTCGTTATATACCGCGGCGACATCGTCCTGGGCGGCGGCACCGTGACCGGCGCGCTTAAGTAGCCGCGGGTTTATCGCTGCACGTGTCGAAGTACCTCAACAGCGGCACCAACCTCGATTACTCGACGCTCGAGGCCGCAGCGGATGGCCTCGAGCCGACCCTCCGCCGTGGCCCATTTGCTCTGCGAAAGAATCTCGATCGCCTCATCAACAAATCCGTTGAGCCGCAATGAATCGAACCAATCGAGCGAGTCCGCAAGCGCCAGCTGGACGGAAGGGTCGGGCCCAAACGGCTTAGCGGAAAACCCAAACTCCCCAGCTGCGAGCACGGCAGTTGGTACGTTGTACCACAGGCAGTTGCCGCTATCGAACAGCGGAGCAGGTTTTATCTCCAGGGTGTCGACATTACGGATGATGCCGAAGTTTCGCCAATGGCGGTCGCTGTTGGCCAAAAGGGCATCGCAGACAATCATCTGCGACATAGACCTTCTCACAGCGGCCTCATCGGCACCATGCTTGCCAAGGTAGCGACAGTATCGATCGTATGTCGAGTTTCCCCGCTGGCTACCAAGTGCGCCCTTAACGTAAACAGCCGGAACGTATTCCTCGCGGCCGTCAAGAAAATCCTCGCACAGGCACACGGAGCCATCGAACATGCGCTCAACCGTGTAAGGAACAAACTCCCCCTTGGGAAGCAAGCGACGATGCAGAGCCGTTGCAACCGCCTCGTTAAAGGGCCGCTGGTCGTCCATGCCGCACCCCTTGACCAGGACGCGAACACCGTTGCGAATCATCCACGATTTAGGAAGCTCGCCCTCGGATGTGTTGTCGGGATTTTTAAGACCGATGCCCTCCAGCCAACCCGAACGCCCCTCGGGCGCAGACCGCTCAAAATCATTCTCGAAGTAATTGAGGTCTCGCCATTCGAGTCCCTCGCAATCGGCCGGCCGCAACCAATAGCAATCCGAAAGCGACAGCCCCAGGCACTCAACCGGCACCTCGATGCCGCTGGCAATTCCCAGTTCGCGATAGCGCGAGATAAGTCCAGGGCGGGCGTCGGGCACCGACCGATGGCTCCACCATGCATTGAGCGCCCGCTTATTCACCGTTGGAGAAGCGCTCGAGCACGTGCCCAGCGGCATCCTTTGCGCATCGAGCACCTCAGCAATTTCAAAGGAGAACTCACGCGTCGGATCAAACGAGACATGCGCGACCTCATAGTCAGCCGACATCAGCGTAAATTTGCGTCCCACATCGGCTGCAGGACGGCGGCCGCGTTTGCGAACCTTTTGATAGGCGATCGCGGAATTATACTCAACCATCTTCCGTCCACCCACAGTATTGCATGCGAGCGTTCCGGTTGCCGCCAGTTGCGATATGCGAGCCTTCGTGACGCCTAGCAGGCGGGCGGCATCACCCATAGATAAGTATTCCGATGTATCCATGCGCCGCATCACCTCGTTAAGTAATCTACGCGTTTAGTTAACATATTACATACATCATAATACTAAACGACCTAAGGCGAAAAAAGGCCCGAGAAATCGGGCCTTAGCGATTGGTCAGCCGAGTCGCAAACTACTTCCCTAGCGCTGGACGTAGGCGCGGACGAGCTCGTAGGTGTTGCGCACACCGTCGATGTGGCTGCGCTCGTAGTTGTGGCTCGCGTACACGCCGGGGCCGATCAGGCCATGGCGAATGTCGTAGCCGGCCGAGAGCGTGGCCTCGACGTCGGAGCCGTAGTGCGGGTACACGTCGATGGCGTAATCGAGCTCCAGCTCGCGCGCGATGTTGGACAGCGTGGTCACCAGGTCGTAGTTGTACGGACCGCCCGAATCCTTGGCGCAAATCGAAACCATGCGCTCGGTGCAACCCAGGTCGTCGCCCACGCAGCCCATGTCCACGCTGATCATCTCGCGCGTGTCGTCCGGCACAAAGGCACCGCCGTGGCCGACTTCCTCGTACACCGTAAAGAGCAGCGATACCTTGCGCGAAAGCGTCACCTCGCCGCCAGCAACGGCGCGGGCCAGGCCCAGCAGAATCGACGCCGACAGCTTGTCATCCAGGAAGCGGCTCTTGATGTAGCCGCTCTCCGTCACCGTGGTACGCGGATCCATAGCGATGATATCGCCCGTCTGAATGCCCAGCTCAAGCACGTCGTCCTTGCTGTCAACGTTCTCGTCGAGCAGGATTTCCATGTTCTTCTCGATGGTCTTGACCGGCTCATCGGCCACATGCGCCGAAGGCTCGGTATTGAGGACCACGCCCGTGTAGACATTGCCATCGCGTGTGTAGACGGTACAGTTCTCGCCATCGGCCGTAGACCACTGGTGCCCGCCGAGCGTCGTGGGGCGCAGGCGACCATTGTCCTTAATGGAGCGTACCATGGCGCCCAGGGTATCGACATGGCTCGCCAGTACGAGCGGCTCGCCCTCGCCGCCAAGCTCAACCAGTACGTTGCCCTTATTGGAACGCTCGGGCCCAAAGCCCATATCGCGCAACGTTTCCATCAGATAATCAGTCGCCGCACGGGTATAGCCCGTAGGCGAAGCAATCGAGGTAAGCGCCTTCAACTGGTCAGTAATAAAACCAAGCGTAGAATCCATTTGGGACACCATCCACAACTCCAAAGTCAACATCCCGTAATCAGTAAAAGCCCCAACAACGATACCATCACGCACAAATATTTACCCAGCGAGATGACCCATCGAGCTCTTCCGAACAGCGCCCGCCGAACCAGGTTAAGCAGCCGGGCAGATCTTCTTGAAGAGCTCGATGACGTCGTCGAGCGTCGCCTCGCGCGGGTTGCCCGGGAAGCAGGCGTCGGCCATGGCGTCCTTGGCCAGGACCTCGATCTCGTCAGCCTTCATGGCCTCGCAGACGTGCGGGATGTTCACGTCGGCAGAGAGCTGCTTAACGGCGGCGATGGCGGCATCGGCGGCCTCGTCGGTGCTCATGCCCGTGGTGTCAACGCCCATGGCGACGGCAACCTTGGCCAGACGCTCGGCGCAAACCGGCTTGTTGAACTCCATGGCGATCGGCAGCAGCATGGCGCAAGCGACGCCGTGCGGGGTGTCGTAGTGAGCAGACAGGGTGTGAGCCATGGCGTGGTCGATACCCAGGCCAACGTTGGAGAAGCCCATGCCGGCGACATACTGGCCAAGAGCCATGCCCTCGCGGCCGGAGCCGGGCTGGCCGGACTTGGCCTCGGCGACGGAGTCGCGCAGGTTCTCGCTGATCAGCTTGATAGCCTCAAAGTGGAACATGTCGGAGAGCTCCCAAGCGCCCTTGGTGGTGTAGCCCTCGATGGCGTGGGTCAGAGCGTCCATGCCAGTGGCGGCGGTGAGGCCGGCGGGCATGGAGGCCATCATGTCGGGGTCGACGACGGCGACCTCGGGGGCGTCGTTGGTGTCGACGCACACGAACTTGCGGACCTTCTCGGGGTCGGTGATGACGTAGTTGATGGTCACCTCGGCGGCGGTACCGGCGGTCGTCGGCACGGCGATGGTGAACACGGCGTGGTTCTTAGTGGGAGCAACGCCCTCGAGGCTGCGGACATCGGCGAACTCGGGGTTGTTGATGATGATGCCAATGGCCTTAGCGGTGTCCATGGAGGAGCCGCCACCGATGGTCACGATAGCGTCAGCCTCGGCGGCCTTGAAGGCCTCGACGCCGTCCTTGACGTTCTGGATGGTGGGGTTGGGCTTGATCTCGGAGTAGAGGCTCCAAGCGATGCCGGCGGCGTCGAGCTCGTCGGTCACCTTAGCGGTAACGCCAAACTTAACCAGATCGGGGTCGGAGCAGACGAAGATCTTCTTGTAGCCGCGACGCTGGAGCTCGCCGGGGATCTCCTTGATGGCGCCGGAACCATGATAAGAGATGGTATTGAGAACGAAACGATTAGCCATTGATAGCCTCCCATCGTGTGCGGGGCACCCATTACGCCCCACGCTATAAGTCCCATCCTAACGCTTTTGAAACAAAAAACACGTGAGAACGTCAAAATTGTTAAAGCGTTTCAACAGGAGATGAAAAATAATGCGGCGAAGGGACAGCCCCTTTGCCGCATTCGGTTACTTTCGGCAGCCCTCTTTCCAAGCCTCGGCCGCAACCTTCCAGCGAAAACGCAAGTCGCGCTCGCGGTCGATGAACATGATGGCAAACGCGATAAACAGCAGCACGCTCGCCACCGCAATGGAGTGCAGTCCCATGCGCTCAATACACCAGTTGCCCAGCACGGCGCCAAACACAAAGGTAAAGATCACGCCAAAGTACAGCAGGCCGTTTTCCAAAAAGCCGCGCTTGTGGGTGATGATGTAATCGTCCACGTTTTGCAGCGCGTTGCGCAAGTTGCCGATGCACATGGTCGTGGCGATGCCGTGACCGTGGATCTTGCGGAAGCTCTCGACTTGCATACCGCAGGCAAACGAAGTAAGGCAGTTGGCGAGCAGGTTGAAATCGCCGCCCGGGATAAAGCTCACGCCCAGCAAGATAACGGCTTCAAAAAACACCGTCACCTGGCGCCAGTGAATCACACTGCCAAACCGCTCGTGAACCAGGTCGGCAAGCATAATGCCCACGGCAAACGACACCACGGGAAAGAAGTAGCGTCCCGCCAGCGTCCAGTTGCCCTCCGAGATGCTCACGCCCACCAGCAAGATATTGCCCGTCTGCGCGTTTGCGAAAACATGGTCGCGCCCAATGTACGAATACACATCCATAAAGCCACCGGCGAGCGCCAAGATGATGCCCAGCTCAATAGACTCCGATATCTGTTTGGCACGCTGCATCGTCGTGCATCCTCCTTGTTGACGACTCTCTCGTGCGTTGGCGGAAACATAGCCGCCGTTCATACTGTAACCCATTGACAACATGGCGTGCGCGCGAGACGGGTTCCCCAACGCGCAGATACACAGTCTGGAAACAAACGATTGGCTCAGCGACGCCCTCACTCACCAGCTCATGTACTCCACCAGTCTTTTTAGCCCCGTCCCAAAAAGACTGGTTACAATTACGTGCAGCATACAAACACCGGGAGGGATCGTGGCAAAAAAGCCTCAGCACGCTCAGAACAACCAGCGCAGTCAGCAGGGCAAACAGGGCCAGCAGCAAAAGCGCGGCGGTAAGGCGCAGGCCACGGTCGCCCGCACCAAGCATTCCCAAGCGACGCCCGCCCGCCCCTGGCGTCCGGGCCGCGATAAGTTCCTCCCCGTCAGCCGGGCCGACATGGGTGCGCGCGGCTGGGACCAGTGCGACTTTGTCTACGTCTGCGGCGACGCCTACGTGGACCATCCCAGCTTTGGCATGGCCATCATCAGCCGTGTCCTCGACGCGCACGGCTACAAGGTGGGCATCATCTGTCAACCCGACTGGACTGACCCCGCCAGCATCACTGTGCTCGGCGAGCCGCGCCTGGGCTTTCTCGTCAGTGCCGGCAACATGGACTCCATGGTCAACCACTATTCGGTGACAAAGCACCGCCGCCACACCGACGCCTACACTCCCGGTGGCGAGGAGGGGCACCGTCCCAACCGAGCTGTCACGGTCTACGGCAACCTCATCCGCCAGACGTTCAAGGACGCTCCCATCATCATCGGCGGCATCGAGGCGAGCCTGCGCCGCCTGGCCCACTACGACTACTGGCAGGACAAGCTCAAGCGCTCGGTACTGCTCGACTCGGGCGCCGACATCCTCATCTACGGCATGGGCGAGCACGCGATCGTCGAGATCGCCGACGCGCTCGACGCGGGGCTGCCCGTCGATCAGATCACCTATATCAACGGCACCGTCTACCGCACAGGCTCGCTCGACGAGGTCTACGACTACGACCTGCTGCCCAGCTGGGACGACCTTGCCGCCGACAAGCTCAACTACGCGCGCAGCTTTAACGTGCAGCAGCAGAATATGGACCCCATCACCGGACATCGCCTGGTAGAGCCCTACCCCAACAGCGTCTATGTGGTGCAAAACCCACCGTCGGCGCCGCTCACCACCGACGAGATGGACGAGGTGGCCGAACTCCCCTACGCACGCGATTGGCATCCCGACTACGACGCGGCAGGCGGCGTGCCGGCCTTTGCCGAGATCAAGTTTTCCATTAGCTCCAACCGCGGGTGCTTTGGCGAGTGCTCGTTTTGCGCCCTCACCTTCCACCAGGGCCGTGTGCTGCAGATGCGCAGCCACGATTCGATCATGCGCGAGGCCGAGCTGCTCACGCGCGACCCCGAGTTTAAGGGCTACATCAACGACGTGGGCGGGCCGACGGCCAACTTTAGCCGCCCTGCCTGCGACAAGCAGCTCAAGCACGGCGTGTGCAAGAACAAGCGCTGCCTGTGGCCGAGCGTATGCAAGAACATGGTGGTCGACGAGAGCGGCTACACGCAGTTGCTGCGCGACCTGCGCCAGCTACCGGGCGTCAAGAAGGTCTTCGTCCGCAGCGGCATCCGCTTTGACTACACCATGGCCGATGCCTCGGACGAGTTTTTGCGCGAGCTGCTGGAGCATCACGTCTCGGGCCAACTGCGCGTAGCGCCCGAGCATGTGAGCGACGCGGTACTGTCCGTGATGGGCAAGCCGAGCCGCGCCGTCTACGACGCATTCTGCCGTAAATTTGAACGCCTGAACCGCGAATACGGACTCAAGCAGTACGTAGTGCCGTACCTAATCTCGAGCCATCCCGGCTCAACGATGAAGGAAGCAGTGGACCTTGCCGAGGCCGTGCGCGACATGGGCTATATGCCCGAGCAGGTGCAAGACTTCTACCCCACCCCGTCCACCATGTCGACGTGTATGTACTACACCGGCGTGGATCCGCGCACCATGGAGCCGATCTATGTGGCGCGCGACCCGCACGAGAAGGCCATGCAGCGCGCGCTCATCCAGTATCGCAAGCCCGAGAACTACAAGCTGGTGCGCGAGGCGCTGGAAAAGGCCGGCCGCCGCGATTTGATCGGCTACACCAAGCATTGCCTGATTCGTCCCGTGCCCCCGCGTCCGGGCGAGACGTCTGCTGGCGGTGGCCATGGCACCGGCAAGAAGGGCGGCAAGGCCCACGGTGGCGCCGCCGGCAAGGGACCCAAAGGCAGCAAGGGCCACGGTGGCATGTCGCGCGCGCAGAACACTGCCGGACGCAACCGCGCGGCCCAGGGACGTCAGGGCGCCAACGGCGGCGGACGCCGCAACTAGCGTGGCGAGGGCCGGCCGGTGTCTCTTGGCCAGTCGGCGTCTCCTCATCGCCCAAGCGTGTTTTCCCTAGGGGAAACACGCTTGGGCTGTCTCCAGTCGTGATTTCCCTAGGGGGAACACGCTCAGACACGCCTAGCCGTGTTTTCCTTAGGGGAATCACGCTTGCTGGTAGGGATGATCCGTCTGGCACGTCAGTTTGAGCGACCGCATCGCCTCTACCAGCACAAAGCCAGCGATGGCAACCGTGATCACTACGTCGAGCGGCGTGTTCACAAACCACAGCGGGCCCATGAGGTACGACCCGGCATTAAAGGCAAAGTGCAGCAGAATCGTGTAGCGGAGCTTTCCGGTCGTCACGAGCACCCAGCCAAAGATGAGGCCGGCGGCACCCGCGTAGCAACCCTGAACCCAATTCATGTGCATAAAACCGAAGATTGCCGCCTGCAGCACAATCGCCGCGGCGATACCCCACGTGCTTGGGGCCGCCCAGGGCACCATGGCACCGTCCTGCGCGCTCGCACGACGCCGGCGCTTCCAAAGTGGGCGACACTGCGGATTAAACGCTCGGAGCGAAAACTCAAAAATAATGCCGCGCACCAGCAGCTCTTCACAAAATGGGGCGCCGAGCACCGTAGTCAGGACGGCGAGATAGCTGGTGTCGCCCATACCTGTTTCCTCGACAAGCTCGCTGTAGTCGGCCGCGGCGTCGGGCAACAGCGACAGCACGGCGTCGGTCACGTAGCCAACGACCACCTGCAGGGCAAGGCCAATCACGACAACGCAAGCGATGCGCTTCCATGCAGCACTTGCTCCCCCGCCGAGCGGACGTTCACCTTGCCGGCGCGCCATGAAGGAGCGGGGCCACAGATAACACCACCACAGCAGCGCCATCAAAAACGACGCCGCCTGAGCGGCAGCCTGGAACCATTGGATATCGAGATTGTCGATCGGATAGCCCGTCAGCACCGATACGGCATCGAGAACCGAAAACAGAACCACGCTCAGGGCTATATCGGCAGCGACAACGCCAAAACATGCAAGCGCCCACGCCATCGCATTGAGCATGCCAACCTCCTCAAAACCGTTCCCTAGTTCTACCACAACTCGGCAGAGAGCTGATCCCATGGGGACGGAGGAAAACGGATCACTTATTGATGAGAATCGGGCACAGTGCCAAAGGCCCCGCTGGGCGAAATGTCGAACGGAAAGGTGCCGCAGCGATTGAAGGCGGCGATGAACATGCGGATGGCGTTGGACGGCGTGGTGCCTACGAGCTGGGTTGCCGCCGCGAAGGCCGCCTTTTCCTCAGGCAAGACCTTCGCTACAACCGGGGTCATGTGTTCTGCCATGGCGCTTCCTTTTTGAAACGACGGTGGTGCGGATAGATGCGGGCCACGCGGCTGGGCGACGGGCTGTGAAGGCAACCCGATTGGCCCGCATCTGGAGTTTGTTTCTACGGCGTTGGTATTACTTGGTATTCCTAAGTATTACCCCGCAGATAGAATAGCACACCTGATCCCTTGGGGACGGAGGAAAACGGATCATTTTGTTGCTGAATAAGTATTTAGAGTGTGATGATGTCCGAGATATTGAGGGCCCGAGCGTCGACGGCATCGTGCGTGGCAAGCAACAGCATGCGACCGTTGAGCAAGTCGAGCACGACTTCGGCGCATGCGTCGCGCGCAGCGGTATCTAGACCGGTAAAGGGCTCGTCCAGAATCACCGCGTCGCCTGGGCACAGCAGGGCTCGGGCAATCTCGACGCGACGGCGCTGCCCGCCCGAGAGCTCGGCCACACGAGCATGTACATCGACCCCCGACACCAGCAGGCGCAACAGGGCTGCGGCACTCGAGGCGTCCACGCGCGCGTCGGCGCACACCAGCACGTTATCCAGAGCAGAAGCGTCCTCGACCAGGCGCACATCCTGAAACACCATCGAGCACGGTGCGCACTCCCCCGCCGCTAGCGCGAGCAACGTCGACTTGCCCACCCCCGAGGCGCCCATCACGCAGGTACGCCCGCCGGTGGGCACACGAAGCACCAGACCGTCCAGCGCCGGCGCCCAGGGCGCGCGATCGCCCACGGCAAGCGCAAGCTCCGCCAAAGCGCCATCGCTCGCGGCCCCCGCACGCCCGCGCAGTCCATGTCCATGCGCCCGCACGGCAACACGCCATGCCACGGAACCCGAAGCCCGCAGCAGCCACACCAGCACGCGCTCGCATGCCCACGATGCCGCCACGACCAACACGGTCCACGCCAGCAGGTCAGCCGTCTCAATGAGCAGCTTCGCCTGATAGATGCGCTCGCCCACGGTACCAGCCGCCATGCCAATCAACTCCGCCGCCACGCCGGCCTTCCAGCTCATGCCGATCACGGCGCGGGCGCACGAAAGCACAAACGGCAGGACTTCGCGCCAGGCATGGGCGAAGAACAGTCGCCAACCCCGCACACCATGCAGACGAAACATCTGCTCCAGCGGCTTATCCACTTGTGCCAAACCCTCGACCAGCGAGAAATATACGCCCGGCAGTGCCATCAAAAAGACCGCTGCAATGCCCACGCGCGCCGACCCCAGCCAAATGAGCAGCAGGACCACCACGCAGGCAACCGGCGTCGCCTTAACAAACGAAAGCGCCGGAGCCACCAAGCGGGCAAACGTCCGCGACCGCACCGAGACTCCCGCCAGCACGCCGCCGCACACCGCGGCAAGTGCCAGCCCGCCCAAAATTCGCAAACCCGAGCCCACCAGAATCGCCCACGTGTTGGCATCACACACCAGCCGCAGCAACGCCACCATAACAGCGCCCGGCCCCGGCAAAATCAGCGGCTGCGCCACCAGCGCCGCCGCGAAGGCCCACACGGCAAGCCAAAAGGCGGCAACGGCACCTGCTGCCGCCACCGCCTTCATACGCTTTGTCATGTGTCGAGCAAACGCACACACGAGCTACTCCATGTAGTAGAAATCGTCAGCCGGGAGCTTGCCGCCCACGGCGCTCGCGTCTGCATCGGCCAGCACCTGCAGGTACCCACCGAGCGCCGCCTTCATATCCTTCCCCGTCTGGCACACGAGCATGCACCCGGGAATCGCCTTTTCGGCAATCGTGGCGTTATCCACGATGCCTGCATCGACCACGGCCTGAGCCCAGTCCGCCGGCGCCGCGTTCACGGCCTTCACGCTCGCCGCATGGCAGCTCAGGAATTCCGCCACGGCCTTGGGATGTTCCTCGGCAAACGCGCGGCGCACCACGGTCACACCCGTCAGCAGGCGCGAGCCCGTGTCTCCTGCCAGCTCATCCCACACATCGGTCAGACTTACCGGTGCCGACAGCTTGCCCTCGCTCTTGGCGATGGCAGCGGTCTTGAACGGCTCCGGCAGCACGCCCACGGCGGACGGGTCGGCAAGCAGGGCCGACAGCACCTCGGTGGGCTCGCTCTTAAACTCGAGCGTCACCTGGCCGGTCAGGCCCGCGCGCTCCAGCAGGTAGTTCATGACGTACTCCGGCGTGGTGCCCTTGCCCGTCATATAGACGGTATGGCCCGCCAAATCGCCAAACGAGGCCACACTCGCGTCGCCCGTCACCACGTTCAGCACGCCCAGCGTGTTGATGTCGATGACCTGCACCGCACCCTCGGTCTTGTTGTAAAGCACGCTCGCCACGTTGGCGGGCACCAGGGCAATGTCGACATCGCCCTGAATCACCTTGGGCACGATCTCGTCGGCGGCAGTGTTGATCGCAAAGTCGAACTCGTTGTCCGTGGCACCGTCGGCAGCCTGGTCCATAAACTGCACCAGGCCAATCGAGGTCGGACCCTTGAGCGACGCGACGTGCACCTCAACCGGCTCGACAGCAGAACCGCCCGCCGCAGACCCGGCAGCCGAGCCCGCGGCGGACCCGGCACCGGCAGCTCCGCCGCCACAGCCCGCGAGCGCAAGCGACAGGGCGCCCGCGGCGAGCACCGAGGCAAACCCCCGGCGCGACATCTCAACATCAAAAGCGCGCATCGCTAGCACGCCCCCTCATTGGGCATCGACCAGGCGTGATGGTCGGTATGCAGCAGGTCCTCGGCCAGCGGCGAGAGCGGCTCGCCCAAGAACTCGCGATAGCACGCCTGGACATCGGGATTCTCGTGCGAGAAGCGAATGTCCGCCTTCGCATCCAAGCCCCACAGCACCTGGCCACGCTCGGCCGCCAGCTCGCAGCCGTCATGGATGGGCTGGCCGCCGCCACCGACGCAGCCGCCCGGGCACGCCATGACCTCAACGAAGTCATAGCTCACGCGGCCGTCGCGAATCGCGTCGAGCAGACGGGCGGCGTTGCCCAGCCCGTGCGCCACGGCGACGCGCGCCTTGGTACCATCGATATCGGCGACGGCTTCCTTCCAGCCGTCCAGGCCGCGCACATCGGTAAAGAAGTCGGCGTCGGGGTTCTTGCCCGTCACCAGGTAATAGGCCGAGCGCACGGCGGCCTCCATCACGCCGCCCGTGGCGCCAAAGATCACACCCGCGCCCGTGCCAAAGCCCAGCGGCGTATCGAGCGGCTCCTCAACCAGCGTATCCACGCTCACGTGGCTCGCGCGGATCATGCGCACCATCTCGCGCACCGTCAGCGCAACGTCCACATCGGGCGTGCCGTCCTCGCCCACCATGCTCGGCAGCGCGCACTCGGCCTTCTTGGCCGTGCACGGCATCACGGACACCACAAACAGACGCTCGGGCTCCACGCCCAGCACTTTGGCATAGTAGGTTTTGGCGATGGCGCCGAACATCTGCTGCGGCGACTTGGACGTAGACAGGCTGTCGACAAACTCCGGATAGCGGGCCTTCACAAAGCGTACCCAGCCCGGGCAGCAGCTCGTAAACATGGGCAAGCCGCGGCTGTCACCCTCGCCCTTGGCGGCGGCGCCCAGGCGCTCGAGCAGCTCGGAGCCCTCCTCTATAATGGTGAGGTCGGCCGAGAAATCGGTATCGAACACGTACTCAAAGCCCACGCGACGCAGCGCACACGCCAGGCGCTCGACGGTGGCCGCCTCGCGCGGAATGCCGAGCTCCTCGCCCCAAGCGCTGCGCACGGCCGGCGCAATCTGCACCAGCACAATCTTGTCGGGATCGGCGAGAGCATCGAACACGGTCTCGGTATCGTCGCGCTCGCGCAGTGCGCCCGTCGGACAATGCGTAATGCACTGGCCGCACGCGACGCAATCGGTCTTGCCGATCGGCGCGCGCCCGCGGGTACCCACGGCGGTATGCGTGGCGCGGTTGGTCAGGTCCCAGATCCCTAGGCCCTGTACGCTCTCGCACACCTTAATGCAGCGCATGCATTTAATGCACTTGTCGTTTTCGCGGATGATGGGAAAATCGAAATCCCAGCCCTCGCCCGTCAAATGCCTTTGATACGGCAGATAGAAAATGCCCAGGTCATTGGCGATGGTCTGCAAGTTGCAGTTGCCGCTGCGCACGCAGCTCGTGCACTGCGAATCGTGCTGGGACAGCAGCAGCTGCACGTTGGTGCGACGGGCTTCGCGCGCCTTGGGGCTGTTGGTGTGGACCACCATGCCGTCGAGCACGTAGTTGTTGCAGGCGGCAACCAGCTGGTCGCAGCCCTCAACCTCGACCACGCACACGCGGCAACCGCCGATCTCGTTTAGATCGCGCAGGTAGCACAGGGTAGGAATCTGAATGCCGACGGACTTGGCTGCGTCCAGGATCGTGGTGTGCTCGGGAACCACGACCTCGCAATTATCGATAGTGAGCTTGACCATATTGTGCGCTCCGTTTTCGGTGTTGTCGCTGACGGTGGTTTTGTTGGGCTCTACCATTCCAGGTTCCTCCCTCCGCGGAACGCGCCAAAGCCAAAGTGATCGCAACGCAGGCAGCGGCTCGCCTCCTGGCGCGCCTCCTGCTCGGTGAGACCCTGCTCGACCAGATTCCAATCGTGAATGCGCTCGCCGGCCTCGCGCTCGCCCAGCTCGCAGCGGCCGCACTCGTGCTTGCCCTTAAACTGGACGGTCGGCAACTCCACGTCGAGCTTGATCTTGTGGTCGAAGCCCAGATAGCGGTCGATGTTTGCCGAAGCCACGCGGCCGGCATTGATGGCGCGGATGACGGTAGCGGGGCCGGTCTGGCAGTCGCCGCCGCTAAAGAGGCCATCGAAGTTGGGCACGGCGCCATCCGAATCGGTGACGACGCAGCCCCACTTGCAGGCAATGCCCATCTCCTCAAACGGCTTGGAATCGATGTCCTGGCCAATGGCGACGAACACGCGCTCGCAGGGGATGACGTGCTCGGGCGTGGCGGCGGCACGCGGAGCCGGACGACCGCGGCGGGGCTCGCCGATAATCTGCGGCTGCACGCGCAGGCCGTTCACGCGACCGTCCTCGCCCGCCTCGATGGCGAGCGGGGCTGTCAGCTCCAGCACTTCGCAGCCCTCGGCCTGGGCACCGGCGATCTCGGCATCCTGGGCCGTCATATCGCAGATGCGACGGCGGTAGACGATGCTTACCTTTTCGGCACCGCAGCGCACGGCAGAGCGTGCCACGTCCATGGCAACGTTGCCGCCGCCGATGACGCACACGCGCTGGCCGCTTAGGTCGGGCAGCTCGTCATCACCGATGGCACGCAGCATCTTGACGGCCGACTCAACGCCGGGCGCCTCTTCGCCCGGAAGGCCGAGCTTCTTGTCGCTGTGGGCACCGATGGCTAGGTAGACGGCATCGAACTCGTCGCGTAGACGGGCGAGCTCCTCGCCGTTCACGGAGTGGTCGAGTTCCACATCGATGCCGGCGCTCATGATCCAGTCGATCTCGGCCTGCAGGCGCTCGCGCGGCAGACGATAGCTGGGGATTCCGTAGCGCAGCATGCCACCCAGGTGGTGGCGCTGCTCAAAAATGGTCACCTTGTGGCCCATCACGGCCAGGTAGTAGGCGCAAGAAAGACCGGCCGGGCCGCCGCCGATCACGGCGACGCGCTTACCAGTGTTGTCCACTACATGTGGCTTGTGGTCGTTGAGGTCGCTATGCTCAACGGCAAACCGCTTGAGGGCAAGGATGTTCATGGGGTCGTCGACCATGCCACGGCGACAGTGCATCTCGCAGGGATGCTCGCACACCAGGCCGCAGACGAGCGGAAGCGGATTGTTCTTGCGGATGACCTTGACGGCATCGGCATAGCGGCCGGCCTCAACGAGCGAAATGTACCCGGGAATGTCGACGTGCGCCGGGCAGCCTGAGACGCACGGGACACGGGCCTCGCGGTCAAAGCCGCAGGAGTGCTCACGGATGTGGTGCTCAAAATCGTCGCGGAAGCCGCGAATGGCCGTGAGCGCCATGGCGCCGGCCTCGTAGCCGATGGCGCAGTCGCTCGAAAGGTAGATGGTGCGGGCCGTGCGCTCAATAAGGTTGAGCGTGGACTCACCGGCGTGCCCTTCGAGCACATCGGCGAGCAGGTCGCTCAGCGCGCTCAGGCCCACGCGGCAGGGCGTGCACTTGCCGCAGCTCTGGGTGGAGCACAGGTTGACAAGCGCTGCCGTAAACTCAACGGGACACGGAGCGAGCGAACTCACCGCCAGACGACGTCCGAGCGCATCGTGCAGGTCGTCCATGACGGCCTGAGCGTGGCTGCGTTCCATTACATGCAGTCGAGCCATAAGATCCCCTCTCACATGGCAGCCCGGAGGCGAGGCCGGGCGAAATTGCTACACGCAACACACTGACCTATAAAGTTGTTTGGCAGCAACACGGTTCGGCAGGCGGTATGAAACGTCGTCCTCAGCGGTGAAATAGAACATTACCGCAGATAAATGCCATATTTGATAAAACGCGTTACCAAATAGCAATATCCAATGTGGAAAGATACGCCTTATTTTTTCCTTTTGATCCGTTTTCCTCCGTCCTCTTCGGATCACATGATCCCTTGGGGACGGAGGAAAACGGATCATTTTTGGAACAAAGGAGTCAGGCCACCATGCACCAATCATGAGTTGCGGTGAAATAGGGACTGAAAAGCCGCTCAAAAGGCCAAAACAGTTCGTATTCCACCGCAACTTCAAGACGTTGGTGCATATGAACCTGTCCCCCTTGCACCAAAAAGGGCTCCGAGCAAAAACATGCCCGGAGCCCTCTGGTCGCCTCGACTTAGAGCGCGACGCGTGTGTTACTTGCGCTTGCCGCCGCCGTCACCGGGACGACGGGAGCTGCCGCCGCGCTTGCCGCCACGGCTGTTGCCATAGCTACCACGGTTATCGCGACCGCCGGCGCGGCCGCCGCGGGAGCCGGCCTGGTTGCCGCCGCGGCCACCACGGTAGCCGCCGCGACGCTCCTCGCGGGTATCGTCGTAGTTGCGCCAGTCATCGCGACGATCGCGGCTGGCACGCGGATCGCGACGATCGCGCGACTCATTCGAACGACCGGCGCCGCTTCGCCCACCATTGCCGCGAGCGCCCTCGCGACGCTCGCCACCGCGGCCACCGCGCTCTTCAAAGCGCTTGCCGCCACGGGACTCACCGCTGCGGGCGCCACGCTCACCGCGACCCTCGCCGCCGCGACGCCCATCACGGCCACCGCGCTCGTCATTGCGACCGGAACGACGACGATCGCCCGAGCCACGCTTGCCGCCACGCGAGTCACGGCCCTCGTCCTCGCGCTCAACACGGCGACGACCACCGCGGTCCTCGTCCTCGCGGCGACGGCGATGCGCCTCGCCCTGGAACTGCTTGGCACGACGCTCGGCACGGTTGCCGCGCGGGCCCTGCTCAACAGCACCGGCACGCTCCTCGGCAGCCACCTCGCGGGCCACACTCTCCACAGCCTCGTCCACGCGAGCCTGAACGCCCTCGCGCACGCGGGTCTTGCCGCCACGCTTGGGACGGCTCGGACGCTCGCCGTCGCCGCGACGCTCGTCGCGACCACGGTTGGAACGACCGGCAACATCACCGTAATCGTCGCCATTGCGCTTGCCGTCGCGACGTGCCTGCTCAAGCTTCTTCTTGCTCTTGGACTTGCCGCGCTTGGTCTTCTTCTTCACCTTAAAGGCCGCAGGATCGCGCTCGGGGTCAACCGTGGGCGGATTGGGGCCCACGTGCAGGTCGCCGGCCTCGTAGATGTCGGCGGTCTTGTCCATAAGTTTCTCGATCTCGTAGAACTCATCCACGTCCTGCTCGGTCACAAACGTGATGGCCCAGCCCAGCTCACCGGCGCGGCCCGTGCGGCCAATACGGTGGATGTAGTCGGTCGGCTCGGCCGGCACGTCAAAGTTCACGACGTAGCGCACGTCGCTAATGTCGATGCCGCGGGCAAGCACGTCGGTTGCCACCAGCACGTCGACGGTACCGTCGCGGAAGGCCGAAAGCGCGCGCTCGCGCTGAGCCTGGCTGCGGTTACCGTGGATCGCGGCGGCCTTGATGCCCTTGCGCTCCAGACGACGGCAGCAGCTGTCGGCGCGGTGCTTGGTGCGCATAAAGACGATAGTGCGCTCCGGGCCCTCCTTTTTGAGGAACTCGGGCAGCAGGTTGTTCTTGGCCTCGATGGACACCGGGAACACAAACTGGTCGACGGTGTCGGCGGTCGACGTGGCGGGCGCGATCTCCACGCGGGCCGGGTCGCTCACCAGGTCGGTGATCTCGCCCACGGCCTCCTCGTCGAGCGTGGCCGAGAACAGCAGCGTCTGGCGCTCGGCCGGCGTCTCGCGCACAATGCGGCGGACGGCGGGCAAAAAGCCCATGTCGAGCATGCGGTCGGCCTCGTCCAGCACCAGGACCTTGACCTCGTCCAGGTGGCAAGCACCCTGCTCGATCAGATCGACCAGACGGCCCGGCGTGGCGACCAAGATGTCGCAGCCGTACTTGAGCGCCGCGGTCTGCGGCTTGTAGCTCACGCCGCCCACGACGGTCACGGCGACATGGCCGGTGACGTCGGCGATCTTACTCGCGACCTCGTCGATTTGCTGAGCAAGCTCGCGCGTGGGGGTGATGACGAGCATCACAGGGCCACGGCCGTTGCCCTCGGGCTTTTTAGCACCGCGACGACGGTTGCGGCCGCCGCGCTCGCGCACGGGTTTGGGAGGAGCGATGTGCTCCAGATTGTTCATGGTCGGCAGCAAAAAGGCGGCCGTCTTGCCGGTGCCGGTCTGTGCGGCGGCAAGCAGGTCGCGGCCCTCGAGCACCACGGGGATCGAACCGGCCTGCACGGGCGTCGGCGCCGTGTAGCCCAGGTTCTCGATGGCACGGAGTATCTCGTCGGAAAGGCCCAGTTCGTCAAAGGCGGGCAGGCTCTCGGTAGCGGACTCGACGGCCTGGGCGGCACTGGCCTCATCGGCGGCATCGAAGGCAGCCTGGGTCATGGCCTCGCGGGTCTCGTCCAGGATCTCGGCGTCGGTGACGTCGGATACAGAATTACGCATATGTTGTTGTTCCTTATCTGCACGCGCAATGGGCGCGGCATGCGGCCGCGCAGGCGTGCTTGGTAGTGCGCTAATACATACAAAAACAAGTGCGCACAGAGAGGACGTTGCTCAGCACGCTGGCGATCGCTTTGGCAGCCCTATCACGCGCCGTCCAGACGCAGCAGCTCTAAGCGATGGAGCAGATTCGCCGCCGGTTAGTATACCCGTGCTTCGCATGCCCCCACGTAAACCACAGATGACGAAGCGGACGGGCGAGTCTGGGCCGATTGTCTCGATATGTAACAGACACTCGGCAAAGACTGGTCTAACTGTTACAGATCGAGACAAACTTCAGCCGCGCAAAACAACATCCCAATCTATTACAGTTAGAGGTCATTTTCCCTGCTAGATGCTACAGATTGAGATGATTGGTTGGGACGGTCCATCGACCAGCCAACTACCCTCATCTGTAGCGAAATGTCATACATTTCTTTCTGCACTGGACACCCCCAGGGGGTATGGGTGTATAGTATCGGTAGGTTAACAATTCCAACACCGAACTACAGAAAGGAGAAGCCATGGCTCAAGATAAGTTCGACGTGGGCGGCATGACGTGCGCCGCCTGCCAGGCGCATGTTGACCGCGCCGTGAGCAAACTCGACGGCGTCCAAAGCGTCGCGGTCAATCTACTCGCCGGTTCCATGCTGGTGGACTACGACCCCGCGCAGGTCAGCCCCGATGACATCTGCACCGCCGTCGATCGCGCGGGCTATTCGGCCTCGCCCGTCAGCACGGGCACCGATGCCGCCGGCTCAAGTGGCAGCGCGCAAGCCAGGTCCGGCGCCGCCCATATGGAGTCGCCGACCAAAAAGTTGGAGGCCGCCGCCTCTGCCATGCGCACCCGCCTCATCGTCTCGATCGCATTCCTCATCCCACTGTTCTACATAGGCATGGGGCACATGCTCGGCTGGCCGCTGCCCGGCATTTTCACCGACCATACCCACAGCATGACGCTCGCCCTCACCGAGCTCGTCCTGCTCATCCCCATCGTTTATGTCAACGACGCGTACTTTATCAACGGGTTTAAATCGCTCGCGCACGGCGCACCCACCATGGACGCCCTCATCGCCGTCGGCGCCACCGCGTCCATTGCCTGGTCGCTCTACGCCATGTTTATCATGGCCGACCAGCTGGCCGCCGGTCAGGTCCACAAGGCCATGATGACGGGCATGGACAACCTGTATTTTGAGAGTGCGGGCACGATCCTGTCGCTGGTCACCGTGGGCAAATACCTCGAGACACGCAGCAAATCCAAAACCGGCGGCGCTATCGAGGTGCTCATCGACTTGGCACCCAAGACTGCGACCGTCGTTGCCGACGACGGCACCGAAACCACCGTCGACGTCGACAGTATCCTTCCCGGCCAGGTCCTGCGCGTGCGCCCCGGAGAGTCCATCCCCGTCGATGGCGTGGTGCTCGAGGGCAGCTCGGCCGTGGACGAAAGTGCGTTGACCGGCGAGTCCATACCCGTGGAAAAGACCGCCGGCGACACCGTCAACGCCGCCACCGTCAACCGCACCGGTTCGTTTACCTTCCGCGCCACGCGGGTGGGTGCCGAGACATCGCTCGCCAAGATTATCCAGCTCGTCGAGGACGCCAACGCCACCAAAGCGCCCATCGCCCGCATGGCCGACAAGGTCGCCGGCGTGTTCGTGCCCGTGGTGTTTGTAATCTCTGCCGTAACTTTTGTGGCATGGATGGTGCTGACCGGAAGCATCAACGAGGCGCTCACTTCCGCTGTCGCCGTGCTGGTGATCAGTTGTCCGTGCGCGCTCGGCCTGGCCACGCCCGTCGCCATTATGGTGGGCACCGGCAAGGGCGCCGAGATGGGCATTCTGTTTAAGAGCGCTGAGGCGCTGGAGAACCTGCGCAGCGTGGGCACCGTGGTGCTCGATAAGACGGGCACGGTCACCCGCGGCAAGCCGGCCGTGACCGACATTGTGGTTGTCGCGCGCGCCGACGGCTCGCCCGCTATGAGTGAAAAGGCGTTACTGAAGCTCGCTGCCGCGCTGGAGCGCTCGAGCGAGCACCCGCTGGCCGAGGCGATCATGGCCGAGTGCGAGGCACGCGGAATTGTCGCGCGCATGGTCGAGGACTTTGCCGCCGTGCCCGGTCGTGGCGTAACGGCGCGCGAGGGGCAGAATGTCATCGCCGCCGGCAACGTACGCCTGATGAACGAGTTGGGCGTTACCGTGCCCGCGGGTCTTACCGAGCAATTTGCCGCCGAGGGCAAAACACCGCTGTTCTTTGCCAAGAACGGCGAGTTTGTCGGCACCATCGCCGTGGCTGACGAGGTCAAAGAGACGAGCGCCGGGGCCATCGCCGCGCTCCGCAAGCTCGGCGTCGACGTGCGCATGCTCACCGGCGACAACCGCGTGACGGCCGAGGCTATCGCCCGCCGCGTGGGACTCACCAGCGAACAGGTCATCGCCGACGTCCTCCCCGCCGACAAGGAACGCCACGTGCGCGAACTGCAGGATGCGGGCGGCAAGGTCGCCATGGTGGGCGACGGCATCAACGACTCCCCCGCCCTGGCGCGCGCCGACGTGGGCCTTGCGATCGGCACCGGCGCCGACATCGCCAAGGAGGGCGCCGACGTGGTACTCATGCGCAGCGACCTCATGGATGTTGCGCGCGCCATCGAGCTTTCGCGCGCCACGATTCGCAACATCAAGCAGGACCTATTCTGGGCGCTGTTCTACAACGGCATCGGTATTCCGCTCGCCGCGGGCGTGTTCTTCCCCCTCACCGGTTGGCAACTCTCACCGATGTTTG
>USAX01000013.1 GCA_900552705.1 uncultured Collinsella sp.
TTGGCGGCGTAAGCGAGCCAGCGCTGTACGGATGCGGCTTTAAATATGGCAGGTGTCTGACGTGCATGGCCGTTGGCGGCGCCGTCGGAGGCCTTGTTGCGGCCGTAGGCCACGTTACGGCTTATACCATCGGTATGACGAATGTTCTTATGGTCATTGGCTTTGCCACGGGCGGCATCTCGAATCTGCTGTGGTGCTGCGCTGCCGGCGGCGCAGCATTTGCGGTGTCTGCGGCGCTGAGCTGCTGTTTTGGCGTGGTGCCGACAAAGATGCAGGCGGCAGAAGACGCAGCTGATTCGCTCGAAACAGTGGCGAGCGCTGCTGAAGCAAGCGCATAAATCTGTGCGACAAAAGGACGATTCCTTTGTCATATTCCAAGGCTGCGGCCCGTGTGGGCTGCGGCCTTTTTGTATCTGGAGGACAAAGTGGCTACACTACAATCCGTTTGAGCAATAGATATATAGGTAGTACCGTGGGGACTGATGAGGATGGTCGAGTGGATTGTTCGTCGTGCGCAGGGCGACCGTGCGCGCGTGGGAACGTTGACGGGCATAGTGTGTATTCTCGCCAATGTTGCGCTTTGCGCTGCGAAGGGTGCAATTGGCGTGCTGTCGGGATCGGTTTCGATTGTGGCGGACGCCATGAACAACCTGTCCGATGCCAGCTCGAACATCGTGAGCGTGCTTGGCTTTAAGCTGGCGGGCAAGCCGGCCGACCCCGAGCATCCTTACGGACATGGCCGCTACGAGTATCTCTCGGGTCTGGTCGTGGCGGCGCTCGTGCTGCTGATTGGCGTTGAGCTGGTGAAGTCCTCGGTTGAGCGCATCATCCACCCCGAACCTGTCGAGTTCTCGCTTGCCCTGGTGGCAGTCTTGGTGCTTTCGATGATTGTTAAGCTCTGGATGGCGGCCCTCAACCAAAAGCTCAGCGATCGCATTGAGTCCGAGACGCTGCATGCGACCGCTCAGGACTCAAAGAACGATGTCCTAGCTACGGGTGCCGTGCTGGCGTGCGCAATTGTTTCGCAGGTGACGCACATCAATCTTGACGCATGGGTCGGCCTTGCCGTTGGCGCCTATATCGGCTGGAGCGGCTTTGAGCTCATCCAGGATACGGTGAGCCCGCTTTTGGGCCAGGCACCCGATCCAAAGCTGGTCAAGCACATTCGAGACAAGATCATGAGCTACCCCGGCGTTTTGGGCGTTCACGATTTGATGGTTCACGACTACGGCCCGGGCAGGAAGTTCGCAAGCGCTCACGCCGAGATGGCAGCTGAGGCCAGCCCGCTGGAAAGTCACGACACGCTCGACAACATCGAACAGGCATTTAGGGACGAAGACGGCATGATTGTTACGCTTCACTACGATCCCATCGTGACCGATGACCCCAAGGTGGCGAGCATGCGCTTGCGCATTCACGCCATGGCCCAACAGATCGATAGCCGCCTCTCGATTCATGACCTGCGCTGTGTGCCGGGTCCTACGCACACCAATGTGATCTTTGACTGCGTACGTCCCTCGGATCTGCAGATGAGCGCCGAAGACGTAAAGCACGCGCTGGCCCAGAGGGTCGAATCGGAATATCCCAAGTCGGTCGCCAAGATTACGATCGACGAAGACTACGTAGGCCATACCCACGAGTAGGGCTGTGCCAGCAAGGTAACTGAAGCAGAAGGGGAGAGCATGAAGAAGCTGTATCTACTCCGCCACGGCCAGACGGAATTCAACGTCAAAAAGCTGGTTCAGGGCCGCTGTAATTCACCGTTGACCGACCTGGGCCGCAAGCAAGCGGGAATGGCAGCCGCATGGCTCAAAGCCCACGGCGTCGTCCCCGACAAAGTGGTCTCTTCGCCCTTAGGCCGAGCCATGGACACGGCTCAGCTCGTCGCATGCGAGCTCCTCGGCCCGGACACAGCAGTCGAGCCCTGCGAAGGCATCATCGAGCGCAGCTACGGCACCTTCGAAGAAGGCCCCCACGACGCCCTACCCACCGACGTCTGGGACCCCGGCGAGGACCTGATCCCATTTGGCGGAGAAGGAAGCCATGCCCTGCAGGAGCGCATGGTGGGCACCCTCACCAATCTCATGGGCGCCGAGGGCATCGAAACCCTCCTAGCAGTAAGCCACGGCAGCGCCAGCCGCCAATTCATCAAAGCTGCAGCCCCAGTGGACTTCGAGCTCCCAACAAAACTCCCCAACTGCGCCATTATGATTTTCGATTTTGATGAGGCGGAGCCACAAGTAGAGGGCGAGCCAATGCAATGCAAGTTCACCCTCCAGCAAATAGTGGACCCCCAACAAAGTCATTAGCCTGAGCGAGCAGAGTTAAGCAGACATCAACGTGTCGTCTCCCGAGCACGGCGGAGGGCCGGAGAAATATATTAAGGTCATCGCGAGTTCCGCACGCAAAGGAGAGCACTTAATGTGCTCTCCGTCTTGCGCAGGACTGTAGAGCAGGACCTTAATATATTTCTCCGGCCCTCCGCCGTGCTCGGGAGCCATCCACGCACTTTACCTGCGTAAACAATGTGAGTGAAATATGAATCTCGATGGATACGCCCGCAGCCGTGTATACTAAACAGCTGTGTGAAACCAGGGGAGTATTCTGGCTGGACAAAATGCCTGCTTAATAGGGTTGTCAGGTAGTCCGGGCGAAATACAAGGCTGGGGAGCACGTCGTGTAAGTAGTGGTCCTCTAGGGGCGTACGCTCGGTGGTGTACGCATTGTCCCAAGACCACGCGAGAGTTGGGATCATATCTTGATCAGCATGATTCTCGGCCGCAAGATTGGCATGACCCAGGTTTGGGACGAGGACGACAACGTCGTTCCCGTCACGGTCATCCAGGCTGGCCCCTGCGCTGTCTCGCAGGTTAAAACTCAGGCAACCGACGGCTATGACGCCGTCCAGATCGGTTTCGGCGACATCAAGGCCAAGAACGTGAACAAGCCCATGGCTGGTCACTTCGCCAAGGCTGGCGTCGAGCCTGTCCGCTTCCTTCGTGAGGTCCGCGTCGAGAACGGCGAGGAGCACAAGGTCGGCGAGGTCGTCACCGTCGCTGATTTCGCTGATGTCGAGAAGGTCGACGTCATCGGTACCTCCAAGGGTAAGGGCTTCCAGGGTCGCATCAAGCGCTGGGGTCAGCGCCGCGGTCCTATGACGCATGGTTCTCACTTCCAGCGTCACCCCGGTTCTATCGGTCAGTGCGCCTATCCTGCGCGCGTCCTCAAGGGCGTCAAGATGGCCGGTCACATGGGTAACGAGCGCGTTACCGTCAAGAACCTTTCCGTTGTCCGCATCGATGCCGAGCAGAACCTCATCTTGGTCAAGGGCGCTGTCCCGGGTGCCAAGAATGGTCTCGTCGCCATCCGTATGGCCTAAGGGCCCAGCCCATTTAGCCCAGCGTCATACCAAGGAGAACACTTAAATGGCAAAGTTTGAAGTAAAGAACAGCGAGGGCAAGAAGGTCGCCGAGGCCGAGCTCGCCGCTGAGGTGTACGGCATCGAGCCGAACATCCACGTTATGCACCACATCGTCAAGTGCCAGATGGCCTCTTGGCGTCAGGGCACCCAGTCCGCTAAGGGCCGCTCTGAGGTTTCCGGTGGCGGCAAGAAGCCTTGGCGTCAGAAGGGCACCGGCCGTGCCCGCCAGGGTTCCATCCGTGCTGCCCAGTGGCGTCACGGTGGCGTTGTCTTCGCCCCCAAGCCCCGTTCCTACGCTAAGCGTATGAACAACAAGGAGGTCAAGCTGGCTATGCGCTCCGCGCTGTCCGCCAAGCTGGCCGATGGCGAGCTCGTGCTCGTCGACGACTACGGCTTCGAGAAGCCTTCCACCAAGGCTGCCGTCGCCATGCTCAAGGCTCTTGGCCTTGAGGGCAAGCGTCTGACCATCATCGTTCGCGATGAGGACGTCAACGCCTACCTGTCGTTCCGCAATATTCCCAAGACGTTCATCATCACCGCTGACGAGGCCAACACCTACGATCTCGTCAACAACAACGCTGTGCTGATGCCCGCCGACATCGCCGCTCACTTCGGGGAGGTGCTTGCATAAATGACCGCCCACGAGATCATCATCCGTCCGATCGTGTCCGAGCGTTCCTTCTCCGGCATGGAGCAGAACAAGTACACGTTCGAGGTCGCCAAGGATGCTAACAAGTATCAGATCAAGGACGCTGTCGAGGAGATCTTCGGCGTCAAGGTCGTTCGCGTGAACACCTTGACGGTCAAGCCCAAGACCAAGCGCGTGCGCTATGTCGCCGGCAAGACCCGTTCTTGGAAGAAGGCCATCGTCACGCTGGCCGAGGGCGACACCATCGAGGTCTTTGGCAACCAGGCCTAAGACTCGCTGCTGTTGAGTGAGCTCATGCCTCCCAAATAGGGGAGGCGAGAGCTCAAGGTTTCGGGCGTATAAAATGGACACGCCCGGAACCGTGTATACGTCCGGTGTCATCGCACCCGAGGCAGAACCTCGAATCCCTGTCTGCGATGGCTAACGGATTCCTATTGAAAGGGATTGTAATGGCTGTAAAGCACCTTAAGCCGACCTCCGCTGGTAGGCGTTGGCAGACGATCTCCGATTTCTCTGAGATCACCTGCACCAAGCCCGAGAAGTCTCTTCTCGAGCCCCTGCCCAAGAAGGCCGGTCGTAACAACAACGGCCGCATCACCACCCGCCACCAGGGCGGCGGCGTGAAGCGTCGTTACCGCGTGATCGACTTCAAGCGCAACAAGGACGGCGTGCCCGCCAAGGTTGCCACGATCGAGTACGATCCGAACCGTTCCGCTCGCATCGCTCTGCTGCACTACGCTGACGGTGAGAAGCGCTACATCCTGGCCCCCAAGGGCCTCGAGGTCGGTCAGACCATCATGTCCGGTTCTGACGCCGACATCAAGCCGGGCAACGCTCTGCCCCTCGCCGACATCCCCGTCGGTACGCTCATCCACGCCGTTGAGTTCCAGCCGGGCAAGGGCGCCGCTATCGCCCGTTCCGCCGGTAACTCCTGCCAGCTGATGGGTAAGGAGGGCAAGTACGCCATCGTCCGTATGCCTTCCTCCGAGATGCGTCGCATCCTCGTTACCTGCCGCGCCACCGTCGGTGAGGTCGGCAACGCCGATCACGCCAACATCGTCATCGGCAAGGCCGGCCGTAAGCGTCACATGAACGTGCGCCCGACCGTCCGCGGTACCGTCATGAACCCTGTCGACCACCCGCACGGTGGTGGCGAGGGCAAGAACCACACCTCTGGTCGTCCCTCTGTTACCCCCTGGGGTAAGCCGACGAAGGGCCTTCGTACGCGCAAGAAGAAGAAGGTCTCGAACCAGCACATCATTCGTCGCCGTAAGAAGTAATTTCGGATACCGAGTTTTAGGAGAAAGCACTTATGAGCAGAAGTCTCAAAAAGGGCCCGTTCGTGGAGACTCGCCTTCTCTCGCGTATCACCGCGATGAACGAGGCTGGCAAGAAGGACGTCGTGAAGACCTGGTCCCGCGCGTCCACCATCTTCCCCGAGATGGTTGGTCACACCATCGCCGTCCACGACGGCCGCAAGCATGTGCCCGTGTATGTTACCGAGTCCATGGTTGGTCACAAGCTCGGCGAGTTCGCGCCGACTCGTACGTTCCGTGGCCACAAGGCCAAATAGGGGGTTAACCGTAAATGGCAACTAAGTCTATTGAAACTGAGGCCACCGAGGTTCGCGCCGTCGCTAAGTACGTGCGTGTTTCCCCCAGCAAGGCCCGCCTGGTGGTCGATCTGATCCGCCGCAAGCCTGTCGCTCAGGCCTTCGACATCCTCCACTTCTGCGACCGCGCCGTCGCCGTGGATGTCGAGAAGGTTCTCCGTTCCGCCGTTGCGAACGCCGAGAACAACAACGGTCTGCGTGCCGACAACCTGGTTGTCGCCGCTGCCTATGTTGACGAGGGTCCGACGCTTAAGCGCATCCGTCCCCGCGCCAAGGGTTCCGCTTCTCGCATTCTGAAGCGTACTTCCCACATCACCGTCGTCGTTGCTCCTCGAAAGGAGGCGTAAAGCTGTATGGGTCAGAAAGTCTACCCCACCGGCTTCCGTCTTGGCATCACCGAGAACTGGCGCTCCCGCTGGTTCGCAGAGAAGGATTACGCTAAGACCCTCGGTAACGATCTCGAGATCCGCAAGTACCTCGAGAAGCGTCTTTCCCGCGCAGCTGTCTCCCGCGTCGAGATCGAGCGCGCTGGCGACAAGGTGAAGGTCATCATCCTCACCGCTCGCCCCGGCGTTGTCATCGGTAAGAAGGGTGCCGAGATCGATACCCTCCGCACCGAGCTCGAGAAGGTCGCTGGCGTCTCCAAGGGCCAGCTCTCCGTCGACGTTGTCGAGATCAAGCGCCCCGAGCTCGACGCCAACCTCGTTGCTCAGTCTATCGCCGAGCAGCTCGAGGGCCGCGTTGCCTTCCGTCGCGCTATGCGCAAGGCTGTCCAGTCCGCCCGCAAGGCCGGCGCTAAGGGCATCCGTATCCAGTGCTCCGGTCGTCTCGGCGGTGCCGAGATGGGCCGTCGTGAGTGGTACCGCGAGGGTCGCGTGCCTCTGCACACCCTCCGTGCCAAGATCGACTACGGCACGGCTGTCGCCAGCACCACCATGGGCGCTTGCGGCGTGAAGGTCTGGATCTACCTGGGCGAGAAGCTCCCGGGCCAGCCTGTTCCCAACCCTGCACTCGAGGGCTCTTCCCGTCCTCGTCGTCGTAACTCCGAGAGGAGGGGTCAGTAGTGCTTGCCCCTAAGCGTATTCTTCACCGCAAGGTGCAGCGTGGCTCCATGAAGGGCCAGGCCAAGGGTAATACCGAGCTGCATTTCGGCGAGTTTGGTATCCAGGCTCTCGAGGCCCATTGGATCACCAACCGTCAGATCGAGGCCGCTCGTATTGCCATGACCCGCTACATGAAGCGTGGCGGTCGTGTCTACATCACGATCTTCCCCGATAAGCCCATCACCAAGAAGCCTGCCGAGACTCGCATGGGTTCTGGTAAGGGTAACCCCGAGGAGTGGGTGGCCGTCGTCAAGCCCGGCCGCATCATGTTCGAGGTCAAGGGCGTGCCCGAGGAGGTCGCTCGCGAGGCTCTGCGTCTTGCACAGCACAAGCTTCCCATCAAGACCAAGATTGTTGCTGCCAAGAACGCTGAGCAGCGCATCGAGAAGGAGATGGCTGAGGAGGCCGCTCTCGAGGCCAAGTGGGCTGCTGAGGACGCCGCCGCCGCCAAGGAGGAGAACTAATGAAGCCCGCAGAGATTCGTGAGCTCTCGGACGCTCAGCTCGTTGAGAAGCTGAAGGAAATGCGCGCCGAGCTCTTTAACCTTCGTTTCCAGATGGCCACCAGCCAGCTGGACAACACCGCTCGCGTCAACACCGTGAAGAAGGACATCGCTCGCGTCCTCACGGAGCAGCGCGCCCGCGAGATCGCAGCGGAGAAGTCCGCTGTCGCCGAGTAGGACCTAAGGAGAGAACATGACTGATTCGCGTAACTCGCGTAAGGTCCGTACGGGTGTCGTTACCTCCGTCTCCGGTGCCAAGACCATTGTTGTCACCATCACCGAGCGCAAGCGTCACCCCAAGTACGGCAAGATGATGACCAGCTCCAAGAAGCTGCACGCTCACGACGAGGAGTGCACGGCTGGCGTGGGCGACACCGTCCGCGTTATGGAGACCCGTCCTATGTCCAAGATGAAGCGTTGGCGCCTCATCGAGGTCGTCGAGCGCGCTAAATAAGCAGTCGCTCTTACGACTTGTACGTTTCCGAAGATGTGCGTATGCCTGGCTTGCATACCACGGGCCGTATAAAGGCTGCGCACCTCTCTTCGGTTCTTAGTTCGGAGGAACATCTACCATGATTCAGATGCAAACCATGCTGAACGTCGCCGACAACTCCGGCGCTCGCAAGATTCGCTGCATCAAGGTGCTTGGCGGTTCCAAGCGTCGTTATGCAGGCATCGGCGATGTGTTCATCGGTGCTGTCCAGGAGGCTACCCCTGGCGCCAACGTCAAGAAGAAGGACGTTGTCCGTTGCGTCGTCGTTCGCACCGTTAAGGAGATCCGCCGCAAGGATGGCTCCTACATTCGCTTTGATGAGAACGCCTGCGTTGTCATCAACAACGATGGTTCGCCCGTCGGCACCCGTATCTTCGGGCCCGTCGCTCGCGAGCTTCGTGACAAGAAGTACATGAAGATCGTCTCGCTCGCTCCCGAGACCCTGTAGTTAGGGGAGATATATGTATATCAAGAAGGGCGATAAGGTCCAGGTTCTCTCTGGTAAGGATCGCGGCAAGCAGGGCGTTGTCCTGCGTGCTCTCCCCGCCGAGAACAAGGTCGTTGTCGAGGGCGTTTCGGTCGTCAAGAAGGCCGTCAAGCCCAACGCTGCCAACCAGCAGGGCGGCATCGTTTCGCAGGAGGCTCCCATCGACGCCTCCAACGTCAATCTCGTCTGCCCCGAGTGCGGTAAGGTTACCCGCGTCGGTCACGAGAAGGACGGCAAGAACAAGCTGCGCGTCTGCAAGAAGTGCGGCCACAAGTTCTAAGCTGCCCGCAACATCAAGTTGCTAGCAAAGGCCCGGATGCCACGGCACCCGGGCCTTTTTCTATCCCCACTCGATGGCTTCGGTTCTGCCGTCCCGTCATTCCGGTTGCATCCAGTTTTCGGTGCCGTCTCGAATCGAGTGCCGCCAGGTGATACCCTGTCGCGTTTCGTCGGCTTCGGGGACAAAAGTCGGGACAACTCCAAAAACTATTTTCGAACTCAGGGCTTTGAGTTTTTGTTTTTGTCCCAAAGGGCGCGGCGGGATGCCTTTGGAGGCTCGATAGCGCCGAAAACGCCCGTTTTGAAACTTAAATGCCTTTTCGCGTGCAAGCCGCCAGCTGCAATAGGAAGTGAATCAACGCAGGTGGCTTTCAAGCAGTTTGCAAAACTGCAGGTCGCAGGTCTTCATTGCCAGTAGGAGAAATGAGTAGTCTCAGGTGGCTTGCCCATGAGTTGACGAACGGGATTTGAGATTACGCTGACGTCCGGAAACGCTTCGAGCACGGCGTTACGTTTTTGGGGTTTGGGCGTAGCCCCTGCACCCGCGAGCGCGGGCCTTAAGCCCGCCGAGAGGGTGACGCGTCGAAAACGAAGGGGAAAGAGAGAAGGGGCCGTCCCTATCATTCAGGTTGCGACCGAAGAAGACAAGGAGACCCCCTGAGCCTGAATGATGCCCCACAGACCGCGTCCGACCGAGCTCAAGCCGAGCTTTTCCTGACTTCCGCCTTCGCGAAGATGATGGCTGGATTGGCTATGGATTGGCAACACTTATTTGGACGATTCCGGGAGGGACGGCCCCGCCTCCCTGAACTCGACCGGCGACATGTAGCCCAGCGTCGAGTGGATCCTGAAGTTGTTGTACCAGTGCACGTAATCCAAGAGCTTGGCTCGGAGCTCGCGCGTCCCTCCTCGGTCCTTCGGAGTGGCCGACGATCTCCCCGTTGCAGAGGTCGACGAGCAGGCAGACGTAGTTCCACGACGCCCCGACGCGCACGCAGGCCAAGTCGCTGCGTATATGGGTGCACGGCGCCCTGCCGCCGAAGCCGCGCGCGACGACGTTCGACACGTCGGCCTCGTTGACCGCCCCGGGGTGCACCTTGAACCTCTTCCTGCCGTATGCGCCGGCCAGGCCGTTCTCCCTCATGATGCGGCAGACGCGGCGCCGGCTGACGGTAACGCCCGACCTCCCGGGCGACGCCTTGATCTTGCGCGATCCGTTCCGGCCCTTGCTGGCGGCGTGCGCCGCCGCGGCCGCCGTCGCCCCCGACATTAAGGTCCTCAAGGGCCGCGTCGTCTCCGGCGACCAGTTCGTCTCGCCCGCGGAACAGAAGGAGCGAATCCTCGCGGCCTTCGGCGACCTGTGCTGCGAGATGGAGGGCTGCACCATCGCGCAGGCCTCCTATCTCAACGGCGTGCCCCTCGTCGTCGTGCGCGCCATCAGCGACAAGCCCTGCGCCGAGGGCCGGGTCGTCGACTACAACACCTTCGAGAAGAAGGCCGCCTGCGACTGCGCCCGCATCGCCGCGCGCATGGTTAAGCTTTAGGCCCGGCGCGCCGGGGCCCTTTCCAAAGCGAAGTGTCGAGCCGAAGTGTTGAGCGTCGGCCCTGAATGTTCAATGGCCGTTGTTTTCTGCCCCTCAAGTGGTGGGCTTTTCCTCGGAGCTGTTGATTCCCCCACGCGCCCCCTTCCGTTCTCTGTTCTCCCCTTATACTCCTTGTACGAGGAGGTAAGAAGTCATGGACAAGACCACACAGGACAGCTTGGCAAAGAAACCCGTCGACATGAGGGACAGGATTCTCGAGCATCTCGAGGTCCTCACCTCTGCCGTCTCGCTCGACGACCTTGCCCGTCTGTCCACCTCCGACATCGCCGAGACGCTCATCATCTCCAGGAGCCTGGCGAGCCAGTACCTCAACG
Source organism: uncultured Collinsella sp. (assembly GCA_900552705.1). Lineage (GTDB taxonomy): Bacteria > Actinomycetota > Coriobacteriia > Coriobacteriales > Coriobacteriaceae > Collinsella. The sequence goes on from USAX01000013.1 coordinate 10,465, forward strand.
ACCTTGTTCGCGCCGGCCTTGTGGTTAAGGTGGCGGGCAGGCCTGTCCGTTATTTTCATCGCCGCGCGTTCCAGAAGCGTTTTCAGGTAAAGCTCTCTGCAAGCGAGTACGCCTCGCTCGCCGACCTCATCCAGGCGACGGGAATCGCCGATCACCGCGACTTCGCGCGTGCCGTGGGCTTCGACCTGAGCCTCAGCTCCGTTGTCGAGCAGTGCAAGGCTGCGGTTCAGTACCCTCCGTTTGGCCTACCCATCCTCTTGAGCGGCGGCGTGGGTGTCGGTAAGTCTTTCCTTTCTCGCCTTGTGTACGAGTACGGCAAGAACCAGGGCTTGCTGTCCCGCGACTCCTCCTATGTGCGCATCGACTGCGCCGGGGTCCCGGACGCCGCCTCGTTCAACGGGCTTCTTGACGAGTCGATCGCGAAATCGCGCGGGGGTGTGGTCTTTGTCAACGGCATCGAGGCACTCTCTCCCTCTGCGATGGAGCACTGCCTTGCGACGGCCCTCGGGCTCGATGCCTCCCAGGATGCGCCGCGCGCTCGCCTCGTTCTTTCGACGACGCTTTCCGCCGATGACCTGAAGGTTTCCTCGGCCTACAGCAAAATGCCCATCTGTGCCCGCGTCCCCTCACTCAAGGAGCGGACCCCCGAGGAGCGCGAGGATCTCATCTTGAGCTTCCTGCGCAGCGAGGGGTGCCGAATCGGTTCTGATGTGAAGATCAGCCGCGGCGCATACCGTTGCCTCGTGAACGCGGACTTTTCCGATAACATCGCCGGCTTGCGCGCCTGCGTGACGAACTGCTGCGCCAAAGCGTTCCTCAATCGCGAGGGCGACTACGTCGTCGTTCGCCCGTATCTTCTTCCCAGCGGGCTCCTCTCCTCCGCGCAGATCGATCAACAGCCCGACGATGGCGTTCTGATCGACGCGTCTCTGGATGCCGCCGAGAGCACAGGGCCGGTCGAGCAGGCGCTCGATGCCCTGTGCTCCCTCGATGAGCGATTCTGCGCCGGGGAGCTCTCTGTCTCCGAGCTTGTCTCGCAAGCTGTCTCCGCTGTGCGCGGCGTTGAGGATCACTTGATCTTCGACCACGGCGTCGCCTCCTCGAGGTCGCGCGCCTTCGAGCGCGTCGTGGGCGCGGTCCTTGCCGACGCAGGCTCTTCTTATGGCATCGAGCTTTCGAGGAAGGTCGCTTTTCTACTGGCCCAGGAGATTTGCCTGCAGTTGTGGCCGGGTATCGGCCTGGCTAAGCGAAAGTCTGCCTGTGCGGAGCAAATCTCCCATCTCCTCGGTGCCGTGACCTCCGAATTGCCGTTTGCCTCGAGTGTCTCCGATCAGGTCGCCGCAGACGTGGAAGGGGCGCTCGGAATCTCGCTCGATCACTTCACGAAGACGCTTCTGACGCTGTGCGTCGCATCGGAGTCTCGCGATGCGAAGGCCCTTCGGACGCTCTGCGTCATCTTGTCCCACGGCTACTCAACGGCGACGAGCATCGCCGACGCGGCGAACCGTATGCTCGGCATGCATGTGTACGAGGCGGTCGACATGCCCTACGACCAGCAGCTGAAGGACATCGTCGGTCCGCTCCAGCGCCTCGTCGACCGCCATTCCTACTGCACCGGGGTCGTGTTCCTCGTCGACATGGGCTCCTTGGAGGAGGCCTATAAGGCCCTCGAGAACGTTACCGACTCCACTATCGGCGTGGTGAACAACGTCTCTACCGGTCTTGCGCTCGAGATCGGGGTCGGGCTGCTCGGCGGCAAGTCCATCGCCGAGGTTCTTGGCGATGCGACCGCCGCGTGCGTGACGCACTGCAAGGTGATCGAGCGCGTCAACCGTGAGGACGCCATCGTCTTCTGCTCCGAGTCCGGGGTCGACGCCGCGGAGAGGATACGCCAGCTCGTCTCGCAGAGCCTCCCGCGCACCATAGGCGCGCGCCTGCTCACGAGGCCCTTCAAGCAGCTCGTCGCGAACGGGTCGAACGACGCCGTTTTCTCCGAGCACCGCGTCTGCGCCGTCATCGGCACGGGAGACCCCGGGGTCGCCTCCGTTCCCTTCGTCGCCCTCGAGGACATCATGTCGACGGCGTCCGCCTCTAAGGTTGATGCCGTGTTCGGCAGGTGGCTTGACGCTTCCGAGCTCTCTTCTTTCCACGAGAAGTTGCTCTCGAACATGACGCTGCAGAACGTCATCCGCTCCATCACCATCCTCGACCCGGAGCGGCTATTCCACGAGATCGAGAGCGCCGTGCACGAGCTTCAGCGCAGGACAGGCGAGAAGATCGGCAGCAACGCCATCATTGGGCTCTACGTCCACCTCTGCTGTCTCGTCGAGCGCCTTGTTACCAGAAACCCCATTGAGACCTACGTTGGCCAGGACCGCTTCGAGGAGGAACGCGCCGATTTCATCGAGTCCTTCAGGCAGAGCTTCTCGAGCATCTCGACGCGCTATCGCGTAGAGGTTCCCGTAAGCGAGATCGCATATGTCTTCGACTACATAAGCGTGAGCGCCGCCCCGGCGCGAGAAGAGCGCCTCGGCTCCTCGGACCTCCTGCTCGACGAGTGACCTTCCCCGCGCCGCCGCGAGCTGACCGCGCGTCCTCAATAATCCGATAACCCCTTGCCCGGCGCGAATCCGGATAGCGCCGAGGCAGTACCGAACGTAAAACTTCATTTGATAGGAGCAAACATGAGTGTTGTTATGGCACGAATCGACAATCGCCTGCTTCACGGCATCATCGTGACGCAGTGGGCCCCGGTGTCGGGCGCGACCCGAGTCATGGTCATCGACGACAAGGTCGCCGGCGACGAGGTCCTGAAGTCCACCATGAGGATGGCGCGCCCCGCGGGCATGGCCGTCTCGATCATCTCCGAGGAGACCGCGCTCAAGAACTTCGCGGCGGGCAAGTACGACCGCGAGAAGGTCTTTGTCATCGCCAAGGAGCCCGAGACGATCCTTCACCTGGTCGAGTCGGGCATCGAGCTCCCGTCGCTGATTGTCGGCGGCTCTCTTGTCAAGGAGGGCGGCGTCCAGCTCACCCAGCGCGCCTACGCCTCCGCCGAGAACGTCCAGAGCTACAAGGCGCTCATCGCCCGTGGTGTCAAGGTGACGGCCCAGTTCGTGCCCGCCGACAAGCCCGTCTCCGTCGCCGACCTCATCTAAGGAGGGATCATGGTCAACTTCACTATCCTGCAGGTCGTCCTTTTGACCCTGCTGGCCTTCATCAAGCACGTGGACTACTACGGCATCCCGATGATCTTCGTCAACTATGCCGTCTTCTGGGGCCTTATCACCGGTGTCGTCATGGGCGACTGGCAGACCGGCCTCGTCATCGGCGGCACCATCCAGCTCATGCAGCTCGGTGTCGCGGGCTTCGGCGGCTCCTCCATTCCCGACTACGGCACGATGGCCATCATCGCCACCGCCTACGGCGTGACCCTGGGCTCCGACACGGGCCTCGCCATCGGCCTGCCGGTCGGCATGCTCGGCATCCAGCTCGACGTCATCGTCAAGATCCTCAACGGCTTCGTCGTCGAGAAGTCCCAGAAGTTCTGCGACGAGGGCAAGTTCAAGCAGATGAACGCCATCCTGTGGGTCTGCCCCGTGCTCTTCGGCCTGTGCGCCGCCCTGCCCGTCTTTGTCTCCGTGACCCTCGGCCAGCCCGCCGTCAACTGGCTCCTCGAGGTTATGCCCCAGTGGTTCCTTTCCGGCCTCACCCTCGCCGGCAAGATGCTCCCGGCCGTCGGAATCGCGATGCTGCTGCGTTACATGCCCACCGGCAAGTACTTCCAGTACCTGCTCGCCGGCTTCTTCCTCTCGGCCTTCCTGAACGTGCCCATCATCGGCGCCGCCATCGTCGGCTTTGCCCTCGCGATCGCGTTCTACCAGCGCGCCGAGAGGGACACCGAGCTCGCCGCCCACGCTTCCGCAGACGCCTTCATCGGAGAGGATGAGTAACCATGGAAAACGAGAACATCACCGCCGTCGCCAAGGGCAAGCCCTCCGGCTACAAGGTCACCAAGAAGGACCTGCGCAACGCGAACTGGCGCTGGCTCATGAGCGTGTGTACCTTCAACTACCAGACCCAGCAGGGCGCCTCAGTCGCCTACGCCCTCTCGCCGGTCCTGAGGAAGATCTACACGAACGACGAGGACTATAAGCAAGCGCTCAACAACCACTTCCGCTACTACAACACCCAGCCTTGGCTCGCCGCCATCATCCTTGGCGCCTGCGTGGCCATGGAGGAGCGCGACGGCCTAGCGGCGGCGGACGCCGTCCAAGACCTGAAGATCGGCACCATGGGACCGCTCGCCGGCGTCGGCGACTCCCTGCTCATGACCATGATCCCGACCATCATGGGCTCCATCGCCGCCTACATGGCCATCGAGGGCAACCCCGTGGGAGCCGGCATCTGGTTCGCGCTCATCCTGGCCATCTTCTGGGTCCGCATGCACGCCCTCGAGTTCGGCTACAAGCAGGGCGTGAAGCTCGTCACCGACTTCAGCGAGAAGCTTCCCAACCTCACTGCCGCCGCCTCCGTGCTCGGCCTCACCGTGGTCGGCTGCCTCATCGCCTCGGTCATCGGCGTCACCTGCCCGATTAGCTTCAGCTTCGGCGACGTCGCGATGGAGATTCAGCCGCTGCTCGACAAGATCCTGCCTGCCATGATCCCCGCCGCCATCACGGGAAGCGCGTATTACCTTCTTACCAAGAAGAACGCGAGCATGACGGCCCTCATCCTCGTGGTGATTGTCCTCGCGATGGTCGCCTCCGCCGCCGGCATCCTCGCTTAGCTTCGACCCAAGAGATTGGTGAATCAATGAGAAAGATAGTTGTGGCGAGCCATTCCCTTCTCGCCCAGGGCTTCAAGGACACCCTCGAGTTCCTTACGGGTAAGGGCGACGCCGTCAACGCCGTGTGCGCCTACGTGAACGACAACGGCGAGGGGCTCGACGCGGCGGTCGAGGCGGCTCTTTCGGGCACTGACGAGGTCGTCGTCCTTACCGACGCGTTCGGCGGTAGCGTGAACCAGCGCTTCTCCCGCTTCGCCTCCGACCGGATCCACGTGATCGCGGGTGTCAACCTCCCGCTCGCCATGACGGTCGCGCTCGCGCGCCCCGACGAGAAACTCGACTTCGACGCCCTCGTCAACGAGGCGCGCCAGCAGATCATCTACGTGAACGGTGCCAGTTCCGCCGAGTGCGACGACGACGAATAGAGGAGGTCGACGATGAGAGAGTTCCTTAAGGACGTGTGGATGCACGGCGGTGAGGAAAGCCGCGCCATCACCCCCGAGAACATCACGGGCGAGAAGGGCCGCGCCGCCATGTCGGCCAGCCACCTCGGCGTCGGCCGCAAGGGCTCGTGTTGCGTGCCCCTTGAGTCCGGCGAGACCATCACGCTCGCGGACATCGAGGGCCCCGGCATCATCCGCCACATCTGGATGACCGTCCCCGACAAGACCGCCGCTGGCAGCTTCGTCATGCGTGACCTCGTGCTGCGCTTCTACTGGGACGACGAGGAGACCCCCTCGGTCGAGTGCCCTGTCGGCGACTTCTTCTGCAACGGCTTCGGTGAGCGCGCCATCGTCAACTCGATGCCCATCTGCGTGAACCCGACGGGCGGCATGAACTGCTACTTCGAGATGCCCTTCAGGAAGCACGCCAAGGTCACGCTTACGAGCGAGCACCCCGGGTTCATTAAGTACATCTTCTACACGTTCAACTACGCGCTCACCGACGTGCCGGACGACGCCATGTACTTCCACGCCCGCTTTAACCGCGAGCGCAGCACCCGCAGGGGCGTCGACTACACCGTGCTCGACGGCGTGCGCGGCAAGGGCTACTACGTCGGCACCTACATGGCCCTGTGCGCCCTGGAGCGCTATTGGTGGGGCGAGGGCGAGATGAAGTTCTTCCTCGACGGCGACGAGGAGTTCCCCACGGTCACCTCGACGGGAGCCGAGGACTACTTCGGCGGTGCCTGGGCCTTCCTCGACAGGCCGCCCCACGCGTTGCCCGAGGCGCAGTGCTTCAACACGCTGTTCGCCGGCTACCCGTACCGCTCGACGCGCGACGCCACGCGCGACCGCTTCAGCGCGGGCAAGCCGAACCCGAATCCGATGCTCGCGACTAACGACGACGCGCTGCCCAGGCACGGCCTCTACAGGTGGCACCTTCCCGACCCGATCTCGTTCAAGGAGGACCTGCGCGTGACGTTCCAGGACCTCGGCAACGACGACATCAAGCTCTACGAGCGCGAGGACGACATCTCCACCGTCGCCTACTGGTACCAAAGCGAGCCGCACGCCGTACTCGCCCCGTTTGCCGCAAGGCAGGACCGCGTGCCCAGGTAGGGTCGCCTCGAAACAAGCCAACGTTATGGGCGCCCGCGGTTGACCATGACTGCGGGCGTCCCTTTGTAAGGAGGATCACATGAGCGAAAAGCAAATGAGGCTCGGCGCCCTCGAAGCCGGCGGGACCAAGATGGTCTGTGCCGTGGTGTCCGGCGACGGCGAGGTCCTCGACCGTATGGAGACCCCGACGCTTACGCCCGCCGAGACCGTCCCGCAGATGATCGAGTGGTTCACCGCCCGCGATGTGGACGCGTTGGGCATCGGCGCCTTCGGCCCGACCTGCGTCGACCCCAACGACGAGCGCTACGGCTCCATCCTCCAGACGCCCAAGCTCGCGTGGCGAGGCCATGGTCTTCGCGCCGCGTTCGCCGACGCCCTCGGGATTCCGGTGGCCTACGACACGGACGTGAACGTTGCCTGCCTCGGCGAAGTGGTCTTCGGCTGCTGCAAGGGGCTCGAGGACGCCGTCTACGTGACCATCGGCACCGGCGTGGGCGCGGGCGTCATGTGCGCGGGCAGGCTCCTTCACGGCATGCTGCACCCCGAGGCCGGCCACATGCTGGTAAGGACCCGTCCCACCGAGGAGGGACGCTGCGTCTGCCCGAGCCACGCGAACTGTCTCGAGGGCCTCGCCTCCGGCCCCGCCATCGCCGCGCGCTGGGGAAAGCCCGCGGCCGAGCTCGCGGACAACGATGAGGTGTGGGCGCTCGAGGGGGATTATCTGGGGCAGATGTGCGCGAACCTCGTGCTCATGTACTCGCCTCGCCGCATCGTCCTCGGCGGCGGCGTGATGCACCAGGAGCAGCTCTACGGCATCGTCCGCAAGAAGACCCTCGAATATCTGGGTGGCTACATCCAGACCGCCGAGCTTAAGGACATGGAGAGCTACATCTGCGCCCCGGGCTGCGGCGGCGACCAAGGAATCCTCGGCGCGGCCGAGCTGGCAAGAAGGGCGCTCGCGTAACTTGCGCTCTCTCCGCCATACAACGCGTTAAGAAAAGACGAGCGCTTCTTGCCAATTGAGCGGCAAGAAGCGCTCGTCTTTTGCATTTGTTTTTGGGGCAGGACGCCCCGCCTCCGCTAGAGTCCCTGGACCGCCACACCCACGAGGTTTGGACCGGTGTGGACAAGAAGCGCGGGGCTGATGTCGGAGCGGACGACCTCCACCGCGTTGGCCACGCGCTCGCGCAGGGCCTGCTCCATGCGGTCGTAGAGGTCGGCGTAGGCCGAGGTGCAGCTTACGGCAAAGCGCACCTTGGGGTGCTTCTCGACGATGGCGGCGATGAGCTTGACCTCGGTGCGATGCGGTACTTGCACAGCCATTTCGTGTACGCGAGGCTGTTGGCTTTCTGGGCCACAGCAATCACCTTCCCCCTAGTATGATGACCTGAACAATCCTCATGCTAGGGGGAAGGTTCTTGTCGCGTAGCGGAAATTGGCCTCCACCCGCTGAGCGGGTGGCTTTCTATGCCGCGCGTGCCGCGCAGCACGGACTAAAGTCCATGAATAAAAACGAGGAAGGCCACGTCCGGCCTCCCTCGCAAAGAGTCTCTGATTGCTCCCACTCATTGGGGACAGACTTACATGAGTGATTGCACTCATTGGGGACAGACTTAAATGAGTGCTCTTGAAATGCCGGCGCCTGGGGACGTTCTTTTTCTGTCTGCAGTTTGGGACGTTCCTTTTCTGTCGGCAGTTTGGGACGGTCCTTAGAGCTGCAGCGCGCCATGAGCGACGAGGCGAAGCGGATCATCCTGTCTTTCGAGTTCTAAGCAGAATTCCCCGTCTCTGAGTAATGATTAGTGCGCATTTGTGCGTATTTGTGTGCGTAGGATTGCGTGGCTATGCGTGTATAAGCACCGTCTGCGGCTGTATTATGACCATTTGGCGGTTATATACGCAAAAGTACGCACATACGCGCTAATTTGTGCGAATATAGAGACGGCAGAAATGTTAGACGCTCCATGACCCAGGAGGCACATATGGCAGATTTCAAGCAGGCTCCACTCGACGCGGCGGCAGCCGCCAAAGCAGCGTTCGCTTCGGTCCAGGACAAGCCGTTCCCCGACGATATCTTTACGGCTCCCGAGCTCCGTTGGGCTGTGATCGGGTGCGGTGTTATCGCCAACCAGATGGCCCAGTCTCTCGCTCTTGCCGGCCGCAAGCTTGCGGGCGTTGCCAACCGCACACTGTCCAAGGCTCAGGCTTTTGCAGAGCAGTATGGCATTGAGAAGGTCTATGAAACGGTCGAGGACCTCTACACCGATCAGAACATCGACGCCGTCTACATCACCACCCCGCACAACACTCATATCACCTATCTGCGCGCTGCGCTGGCAGCTGGTAAGCACGTGCTCTGCGAGAAGGCCATTACCCTCAATTCCGCTGAACTCGATGAGGCCCGTGCCATTGCCGCCGAGCACAACGTGGTCCTTATGGACGCCACCACGGTGCTCCACATGCCTTTGTATCAGGAGCTGCGTCGTCGCATGGATGTCGGTGAGTTCGGCCGCATGAATCTCGCTCAGCTCAACTTTGGCAGCTACAAGGAGTACGGCGATCTGACCAATCGCTTCTACAACCGCAACCTTGCTGGCGGTGCCATGCTCGATATTGGCGTGTATGCCCTGTCCGTCATGCGTCTCTTTATGGCCAGCCAGCCCGCCGAGGTCGTGTCTCTAGGCAACACCTGCGAGACTGGCGTCGATGTTGCGGGCGGCATCGTCTGCCGTAATGCCGAACAGCAGCTGGGCGTGGTGAGCCTTACGCTCCACTCCAAGCAGCCCAAGCGCTCGATCATTAGCTTCGACAAGTGTTATATCGAGGTCAACGAGTATCCGCGTGCCGATCACGCGACCATCGTGTGGACTGCCGACGGCCACCGCGAGGAGGTCCACGCTGGCACCGAGGCCTACGCACTGTGCTACGAGATGGCCGATCTTGAGAAGGCCGTTGCCGGCGACGACTCCAAGCGCGAGCTGCTGGATTATGCTTCTGATGTTATGGAGCTTATGACCAAGCTTCGCGCCGACTGGGGAGTCGTGTACCCCGAGGAGGAGTAAGCGATGCTTGCGGAAGATAGGCTCAACGCGATTGTATCGATGGTGCAGCAGGCCGGCTCGGTTACCGTTCCGGAGCTTGCTGAGGCCCTGGGCGTGACGGCGTCTACCATTCGGCGCGATCTGCAGACGCTCGACCGAGCGCATCGCATCGCCAAGGTCCACGGTGGGGCGACGAGTCTTGAGCGCGCGCACGTGACGCGCGACCTAACGCTTAATGAGCGCAGCGACCTCCATAACGATGACAAGGAGCGTATCTGCGCCCGTGCGGCGGCGCTTGTGGAGCCTGAGAGCTTTGTATACATCGACTCGGGCTCGACGACGCTCAGGCTCATCGAGCATCTTCCCCACCTTGAAGATGTCACCTACGTGACCGATTCCGTGCTCCATGCTCAGCGCCTTGCTTTGCGGGGTATGCGTACCGTGGTGCTGGGCGGCGAGCTCAAACCCGAGACCGAGGCGCTCGTTGGCCCCGATGCCTTGGCAACCTTAGATCGCTACAACTTCAACTGTGGCTTTTGGGGCTCTAATGGCATCGCCGCCGAGCAGGGCTTCACGGCGCCCGATATCGAGGAGGCCCAAGTAAAGCGCATCTCGATGCGTCATACGGCCAAACGCTTCGTAATCTCGGACGCCAGCAAATTTGGCATGGTGGCGCCCGTCAAGTTCGCGGACTTTCGCGATGCAACGATCATCACCGCGGGCGAGGTGCCCGCCAAGTACCGGGCAATGGACAACGTCGTCACGGTCTAGCGGCGGGACAAGGTCAAAACCATTTAGTTTTCTCAATAGAAAAGCGGCAACGTCCATCACGGACGTTGCCGCTTTCGTCGTCTACTGGTTCTGTCTAAGTCTGTAACAACTGGACCGTTAAAAGTGGGATAGGTGTTACAGATTGAGATGCTTCCGAACCGCGCCGTCCCTTTGTCTCAATCTGTAACATCTGGGATCGATTTTGCCGAGTTACTGTTACAGATTGAGATTTTCCCTTAAGGGGGATTCGAATGTCTCGATCTGTAACAGATAGACCGGAAAATGGGTTCTAACTGTTACAGATCGAGACGTTTTGGGACCGCGGCTGAGCCATTGCGGCAAAACCACCATAAAGGTGCTTGTCCCCTTTGTGGTGGTTTAGGGCTCCCAGGGGCAGGGGGCTTCGATGTGGATGTGCTCGCCGGTTACGGGATGCGTAAAGGACACGCTGTGGGCATGGAGCATGAGGCCGCAGGGGCGCGGCGTTCCGTACAGGTCGTCGCCAACCAGGGGATGATGCTCGCTTGCCAGGTGCACGCGAATCTGATGCTTGCGGCCGGTGAGCAGCTCGACATCAATATACGAGCGCGTGGGCAGGCCTCGACGGCTCTTAAGACGCTTGAGCACCTTTACGCGTGTTTGAGACGGCTTGCCGCTGGCGCCGACGCGCATCTTTCGACTGTCGTGACGGTCGCGGGCGATGGGCTTGTCGATGAGCTTTTCGTTCCAGTCGATCTTGCCCTCGGCCAGCGCCAGGTAGTGCTTTTCGAACGCGTGGTCGATGATCATCTGATCAAAGGCGGGCTGCGTCTGCTTGTCGAGTGAGAACAGCACCACGCCGGTGGTGTCACGGTCCAAGCGGTTGAGCGGCTGCATGTCGGTCGCGGCAAAGCCGTCGCCCATCGCCAGCAGCAGGTCGCTGGCGTAGTCGGTGAGCGTGCGCTCGCCGGTGCCATCGCCGTGGACGATCATACCGGCAGGCTTGTCGATGGCCATGAGCCAGGCGTCGCAGTAGAGGACTTGAGGTTCTTCGTTCACGTGTAAGCCTTTCAGTTAGCTGATTCCGACAAACATGCAGCCCGAGGTCGCCCCGCGTAGGCGGGCGGCGGGCTTGCGACCGGCCTGCGCGGCCTCGACGGCGCGACGGACGCGGGCGACGGCACGGCCCACCTCATCCGTCTCGAGCAGCGTTCCGTCCACCATGAGACGGCGCACGCCGGCGTCGAGCAGCTGTGGAACCTGCGGTGTGAGGTCGATGGGGTAGGCGTCGTACAGGCGAGAGCGGCCGTGGATGTCGGTGCGGACGGGCATGACCTTTCCGTCGATATTCTTGAGCGAGAGCTTACGGGCACGCAGGCGGCAGCTGGCACAATCGTGGATGCAACCGTTGGCAACCTGCAGAATGCAATGCTCGCTTGTCATGACGCGCGGGCGGCCAAAGACGGTGATGCCTAGAGCCGCGGGCGCGGCGGCGCCGAGCGAGACAATCTCGTCGAGCGTGATCTCGGGCGAGAGCCAAAACGCACCGGCTCCGCGCTCGGCAAGCGCCTCCATGCAGGGCGTGTTGTGCACCGGCAGGCAAGAGCGAATCTCGGCCGTGGCGCCAACCTGGGCGGCCAGGGCAAGCTCAGAGATGTTGCCAATAGCGACCGTGGCGCCGGCAACAACCCATGGGTCAACGCGGACGTGGTCAACGGCGCGGCAGACCTCATCGAGCACGGGTACGATGCCCTGCTCAAACGTATCGGCGGGGGAGAGCTTGGCCGCATCGAGCGCGTCGGTGGTCATGTAGATGCGCGTTGCACCCTCCGCCCGCGCTGCCTCGGCGGCCTCGAGCGAGGTGACGGTGGCGCAGATCTGCGGCTCATCGCGGTAGTGCTCGGGCACGGGGCGGGAATCACCGGTTACAATCGCCGGCAGCTCGAGCGTTTTCGCGCGCTCCTCGTACGGTGCCAGAATGGCCTCTTCCAGCGCCTTACAAGTGGCGGCGCGCACCTTATGTACGGCGGAGAAACCCATGCCACAGCCCTCATCGAGCGCCACCTCAAAGCTCGCAGCCTCAAAGGGAGAGGAACCCATGCGGCCGACGTGCTCAACCAGATCGGACGCCTCGACCGCACGGGTCTTGGCGGCTTCGACGGTAAAGCCCGTGGCCGTGGCCGTAAGCGAAGGGTCGTCGCAGCAGGTGAGCGTAACGGTAAACGGCTCGCCCAGACGCGCCACGACGGACACATCAACAGCTCGGCGGTGCAGCACATCACGCTTGAGCGCGGCGCCGGCGGCGTCGATGGCACGCTGACTACGAATCACGCGGACGCGGCAGCCCTCGGGCATGCTGCGGGGTACGCGACATTCGATGACTTCACCGGCTGCGGCATCATCGGCGGCAATGGTGGTCAGGAACTGGTCAAACTCGTTATCGTGGCGAAGCTCCAGCAGGTCGCCCTTGCCCACGGGCTCAAACAGCTCAATGCGGGCGATGGCGGCGCGGCGACGGCGGTCGTCGGGCTTGAGGCCGCGCACATCGCGGTTGGCCGGGCGGCTGCCCAGCACCGTGCCCACGATCTGGCCGCGGTTGTTGGAACGCTCATAGCTCATCATCTCGTCGCCCGAGGTGCCGTCCTGATAGGCGTGCGTAAAGTCGCGGTTAAAGCTGCGCTTGAGCTGGCGCTGGCGGGCGGCTTTCTCGTCCTTGGCAACGGTGGTTCCGGCCAGCATGTCATCAATCTGATGACGATACACGTCGACGATGGAATACACGTAATCGGGCGCCTTCATGCGGCCCTCGAGCTTGAGCGACGCAGCGCCGGCGTCATACAGGCGGCGAACAAGTTGTGAGGTGTTGGTGTCACGTGGGCACAGCGCGCGCTCGCGACCGGCAGGGGAGAGCGAGCGACCGTTCTCGTCGATCAGCTCGTAGGGCAAGCGGCAGGGCTGGGCGCACATGCCACGGTTGGCCGATCGTCCCGCCATGGCAAAGCTCGAAAGCAGACACAGGCCAGAGTAGCAAAAGCAGATGGCGCCATGGCTAAAGACCTCAAGGTCCACATCGGGCGCGGCATCGTGGATGGCGGCAATCTCGTCGATGGAAAGCTCGCGCGAGAGGGTCACGCGGTCGGCGCCCTGCTCGCGGCACCAAAGGGTTCCGCGGTCGTCGTGGATGTTCGCCTGGGTCGAGATATGCGTCTCGATGCCGGGCATGGTGCGCTTGACCTCAAAGAACAGGCCCCAGTCCTGGATGATGAAGGCGTCGGCGCCCAGCGTGGAGCAGCGATGGATGAGCTGCAACGCATCGCTCATCTCGGATTCCTTGATGACGATGTTGACCGTGACGTAGACGCGCGAGCCGGCCAGGTGTGCAGCACGGCAAGCCTGCTCAAAGGCCTCGTCGGTAAAGTTCGTGGCCTTGCGGCGGGCGTTGAAACTGCCCATGCCACAGTAGATGGCGTCTGCCCCGGCGGCGAGCGCGGCGGCAAAGGGCTCGGGCCCTCCGGCGGGCGCCAAAAGCTCGGGTCTGCGGTTGGTGGTTCGACTGGCGGTTGCGGTCATATCCTGCCTTTCAAAATGCTCAGATACTCAAAAGTATAGTGGTGCCGTCGCGGCAGGCGATGCCCGTGCTCTAAGCGGGATAAAGTCTTCAGCAGCTTGGACTGGCTGCTCCACATGAGAACCGTTCAGCGGTCCGGGGAAACCGTTGGGCGATAAAATATTCTCGCAACGTGATAATAATCTTGCATCGCGCGGAAACCTTGAGTACTATCCCAATCAAGCGCGGTGTTCAGACCGAACTGTGCCTCCCGGTGTGAACGCCGCGCTCCCGTTCCCTTTTACTTGTAAGGAGAAAAACATGAGCAAGACCGTCGTGTCTTCCGATAACGCACCCGCAGCCATCGGCCCGTATTCCCCCGGTATCCAGACTGGCAACATGGTGTTCCTGTCCGGCCAGCTGGGCATCGATCCCGCGACCGGCAAGCTGCCCGAGGGTGTCGAGGCCCAGGCCAAGCAGTCCCTCGCCAACGTCGAGGCTCTGCTGACCGCTGCCGGCGCCACGTTTGCCGATGTCGTCAAGACCACGGTCTACCTGGCCGACATCGCCGACTTTGCCGCCGTGAACGAGATTTACGCCTCCAAGTTCGAGGCTCCGTTCCCCGCGCGCAGCGCTTTCCAGGTTGCCGCCCTTCCGGCTGGCGGTCTGGTCGAGATCGAGGTTGTCGCCGCTCTCTAAGGTGTTGGTAACAACTAAACATGACATGCAAAAAGACCCTGCAGCGCGTGTGAACTGCCTCCCATTTCTTGGACATGAGAAATGGGAGGCTTTCTTTATGCGCGTTGATTTGAGAGTGAAGCATGATATCGAGGCCAGGAAGGCGGCCATAGGGCTCTTCGAGCTCGGGCACGGGTA
>USAX01000014.1 GCA_900552705.1 uncultured Collinsella sp.
ACTTCCCCTCCATCTCGTCGAGGTAGCGGTTTGCCTGCTTGGCGCCCGACTCGCGCGGCGATTTCTTCCAGTATTCCGGATCAGGGTTGCCCGAATCGTTCATATAGCTGGCTGGTTTGTATCCTCCGCCAAACAGCACGTATCCAGCAAACGAGAAATCGAAGAGGATTGGAAATGTGGGCATCCAGCACGTGAACTTATTGCCGCCGATGCCGGGAAACGCCGCGGGGAAATCAAACGGAGTGATCTCTTGGTCCATGGTAGTGGGGACGATAGTGGTCGAGCCCGATTCCGCCTTTGCGGCCGGCGCAGTGACAACGGCCATGGGGGAGGAGAGTGTATAGGTCTTGCCCTGGTAGTCGAGGACAAAGCGTAACTTGCATCCTTCTTCCAGAAGGCTCGACGCTGCATCGAGGAACTTGTCTTCGAGCGTGAACGTCGCCAGATTATCCGCGCCCGATGCGCTGGCCTTGACTTGGCCAATCTGCGTGACGGTTTCGGGTGAGCTGCCCGCAGCGGGCATCACTTTATTGATATGCAATGTTGCCTGCCCGCCCTGTGGCAGATGTGCCTGAACGGTAAAGGCGTGCGTGTCGGGTTGGTCGTTTGCTGCTTCGTCCGCTGGCATTGCCATAAACGTGGCGTCGGCGTACTGGATGTCCCATTCGTCGAACGTGAGCTGGCGGAAGTACGGCTCGCCGTCGGAGAGCGGACGTGTGGGCGCGGTTATGGCGGTGCCGCCCTGGATACGCGCGAGGGGAATCTCGACATCACGGTAGCCCGCCATGCTAATGGAGATGCCGCCGTTAAAGTCGTACGCGTCAAGGAGCGTTGCCTCGTCCACGTAGCCTTCCGAAAGCGGCGCGACCTCAAAGATGGCCGTGCCCTCGTCATCGGTCGTGGCGGTGAGCTGCTTGTCTGCGGCATAGCGCGATGCGAGCGTGACCTGGGCACCTGCGATGGGCGTATTCTTGTTGGCGACGTCGACCACGACCACACCAAACATGGTGCGCGAGAGAACGAGCACCCTGAAGGGATCTTTTTCGTCGGCATAGGCTGCGGTGGGCGCGAACGGCAATATGAAGGCGTTTGCGCTTCCCGGCACGCGCGGCAACATAATGCTCGCCAGCGAGGACGCTCCGGCAACAAGTAACGAACGGCGATCAAGCATCTTTGGCTCCCATCCCGCAAACATCGGAGGAAATAATCCAATTTTGCGAGAAGGTGCCCCGTGGCGGTAGTGCCGTTCGATGGCCAAAATGTCCAATTTGAGCGCGCGAAAGCGCCAGGCCCCGGAGCGCGTTCGATGCGCTTGGCAGCCCGGTCGCTAACGCAACATATGCGCGACCAGTTCGGCGCGTGTGCCGATGCCAAGCTTTGCGTATACGCCGGATAGTCGGTTTTTGACGGTGCCCGGCGACACACCCATATGACGAGCGATTTCGGCATTGGTCCACCCGCGGCAGGCGAGCATGGCCATGGTGAACTCCGTGGTCGTTAGATCGTCGGCCACATCCTCGCCCGAATCGGGGTTGTGGATGCGCCGCCAGCCGTAGCTGAAGCGGTACGTGATCTCGATGATGCGCGCGAAGTCGTCAGGGTATTGCGTTTTTAGGCATGCCTCGATAAGCCCCTGCAAAAGGCCGTGGTGCTCGCCGATGAGCTCGATAAGGCCGTCGGGGCGCGCAATGTCCCAAGCGGCTCCGAAGTGCGTTTTTGCGGCGTCGATGTCCTTGAGGCTCATGCATGCCATGGAAGCTGCCAGGTGCAGGAACAGTTCCGAGATCGGATAACTTCCCTGTTTCATGATCAGGGCGTTTTCCGCCATGCCCAGACTGCGGCCATATTCGCCGCGCAGGTACAGGGCATGCGCCATCACGTAGCTGGCGAACAGGCGCAGGCCTTCGGGCAGATGCGCCGCAAGCGGATAAAACTCTTCGGCGGAATACGGGGAAGGTAAGTGCAGCAGGACGCTCGCGGCCGAGGCGAACAGGATATGCGTGGCGTGGACGGCGGGCGATTCCTCGTCAGTTGGCGTATCGAGGATGCCCGCAAGGCAACGGCGGGCATCGGCGATACGGTTGAGCGACAGACTGGCATATCCGCAGATAAAGCATGCGGAATAGCGCAGTGCGGGGTCGGTGGCGTCAAGATGGGGGCGTGCTGTCTCGGCGGCGAGGGTGGCCTGTCCGCGAAAGTACAGCGCTTCTGCCGTGGCAATGGCGCGCGAATCGGGGTCGGAAATGCCTGCAACCGCAGCGTCAATCTGCCCCGGCACAAAGGCGGTACACATCAACGGCATGGGAACGCATGGGTAGCCATCGCAGTCCATCTTCCATCTCCCATCAGGTGGCAACATTAGCAGCAATTGTACTCCTGTTGCTCGGGACTGGAATTTGTGGGTATCGCCTACGATTATGCCGAACGTATAAAGGAAGAGTCTATTGGCGATGCTCCCAAGGTGGCTGTCGAAGCCTAGCTGACCTTGGAATATAGAAAAACTGCCACCCCTGCAAAAAGCTCTGACGCAGCGATGGGAAACGGACCTTGCTCTGCATATAATGAGGTCATATGACGGTGCGTTTGCATACATGCAACGCACTCCCATCGAACCGAAAAGGAGCTCTGCATGGATCCCAACAAGCGTCCCGACGACATGGTGCGAATCACCACTCCCGAACTTGCCCAGGCGTTCATCGAAGAGCAGATCGCTGCAATCCGCGAGCAGATTGGCGACAAGAAAGTCCTGCTGGCCCTTTCCGGCGGCGTTGACAGCTCCGTTGTCGCGGCACTGCTGATCAAGGCCATCGGCAAGCAGCTTATCTGCGTGCATGTGAATCACGGCCTGATGCGCAAGGGCGAGAGCGAGCAGGTCGTCGACGTCTTCAAGAACCAGATGGATGCGAACCTGGTCTATGTCGACGCTACTGATCGCTTCCTGGATAAGCTCGTGGACGTCGAGGAGCCCGAGGCAAAGCGCAAGATTATCGGCGCCGAGTTCATTCGCGTGTTCGAGGAGGAGGCCCGCAAGGTTGGCGACGAGGTCAGTTTCCTCGCCCAGGGCACCATCTATCCCGACATTCTTGAGTCCCAAGACGGCGTGAAGGCTCACCACAACGTGGGCGGTCTGCCCGAGGACCTACAGTTTGAGCTCTGCGAGCCCGTCAAACTGCTGTACAAGGACGAGGTCCGCGTGGTCGGTCGCGAGCTCGGCCTGCCCGAGAACATGGTCGAGCGCCAGCCGTTCCCCGGTCCCGGCCTGGGCGTCCGCTGCCTTGGTGCCATCACCCGCGACCGTCTTGAGGCGCTGCGCGAAGCCGACGCGATCGTGCGCGAGGAGATCGACAAGGCGGGTCTGACCATCTGGCAGTATTTTGCCGTCGTGCCCGACTTCCGCGCCACCGGCGTGCGCGAGGGCAAGCGCGCCTACGATTGGCCCTGCATCATTCGCTGCATCAACACCGTCGATGTTATGACCGCCGAGGTGCCTGAGCTCGACTGGGCGTTGCTCAAGCGCATTACCGCTCGCGTGACCGCCGAGGTCCCCGGTATTTGCCGCGTTTGCTACGACCTCACGCCGAAGCCCGTCGGCACGGTCGAGTGGGAGTTAGCTTCTACTCTTTTGGGCGAATTGCATTGATAGAGAGGGGTCCCGCGCAAACGTGTGCGGGACCCCTTTCGTTTTACTGCTCGGTTAACGCTGCGGATCGTTTTGGAAGGCTTACGAGCATGGTGGTCCCGTTCTCGGAACTTACTTCGACCTCTACAACGCCACCGTGAAGCGCTGCAATCTCCCAAACGAGCGCTAGTCCGAGTCCTGCGCCGCCGTATGCCCTGCTGCGGGATTTGTCTAGACGAAAGAACGGCTGGAAGATGCTCTCTTGGTACTGCTTGGGTATTCCCGGGCCCTGGTCCTCGACTCGCAGGAAAACGCGGCTGTTGTTGTCGCAGATGGAGACGTTGACAGTCGAGCCGGGGCGGCTGTAACGGATGGCATTTTCGACCAGGTTAAACACCAGCCGATAGAGGAGCGTGTCGCTCCCGATTACTAAAGCGTCTCCAGCACAATTGAGGGCCATGCCCTTATTTTCGGCAAGTGGCGCAAGGTCGGTGAGGACCTCTTCGGACAAGGGACCAAGTTCAACATCGTCCTCGCAAGGAACGCTGCGGAGCTCGCTCATCTCGAGCAACACCTTGGTCATCCGCGACATCCGCTCAGTTTGTTCTTGTAGCAGGCCGAGCAGCTCGGCTGTTTCGGGTTGCAAACCGGAGTGCTCGGAGATGAATAGTTCAATCTGTGCCTGCATAAGGGCGAGCGGGGTGCGCAGCTCGTGTGCGGCGTTGCCGGTAAACTGACGCTGTGCAGAGAACCCTTCGTCAAGACGGGCGATCATGTCGTTGAATGAGGCGCTGCATCGCTGTAGCTCGGTGGGTACATCTTTGCTGAGCTTAATTTCGCTTAAGTTGTCAGGCTGCACGCGCTCAACCTGGGCTGCAAAAGCCCGTAGCGGTTTAAGTGCACGGCCGCTCACAAAGAATGCCAGCACGCCGCCAAGTAGCGTGATTCCGGCCGTGATGTACCAGGTTGTCGTGCCAAAAGACTCTTGTGCGTCGTTTACGACGATCGTGACCTTTTCATCGAGGGTCGCTTTCGTTGGGTCGAACGCCTGGGGCGAATCTTCGTCGGTTGCGTTAAAGGCCGAGATGTCGCTGCCGATGGCATCCATGTAGCGCATGCCCGTATAGCCGACCAGGCAGTTCGTCAGCACGCACGCCGCACACGTCAGCAGTGCCGTCATGATCGTTATGCGCCATTGCAGAGAAAGCCCTTTCATTCGCCGTCCTCCATAACGTAGCCCTCGCCGATTCGGTTGCGGATGGGGTCATGTCCCAACGCGCCGCGCAGCTTTTTGCGCAGTGACGAGATGTGCACGCGGGTCGCGTTGCTAAAACTGTTGACACTGGTATCCCATACGTGGTCGATGAGCTCCTCCTGGCTTACCGGTCGCCCCTGGTTGAGCATCAGGTATTCCAAGATGCCGGTCTCCTTGCGTGTGAGGGATAGGGCCTCGTCGCCCACGGAGGCGACGCGCGCCTTGGTGTCAAAGCTCAGCGATCCGCAGGTCAGGACAACATCGCTTTGCGTAAAGCGCCTGAGCGTGAGGCTGCGGATACGTGCCGCCAGCTCGTCAAGGTGGAACGGCTTGGTGAGGTAGTCGTTGGCGCCCGCATCGAGCCCCGCTACCTTGTCGGAGACCTCGCCGCGTGCCGACAGCACGAGCACCTTGGTCTCACAATCGGTAATTCTGAGCTGCCTGAGTACGGTCATGCCGTCGACGTGGGGGAGATTAAGGTCGAGCACGACAAGATCGAAGGTCTCGATATCGAGCAGATCGAGGGCCTGCTGCCCGTCGTAGCAGCAGTCGACGCTATAGGCCAAGTTGCGCAGGCTGCGTGCGATTGCATCGCACAGCGCCCGCTCGTCCTCGACGACCAAGATGCGCATAACGTTCTCCTTGCATAGTCATTCGCGCTTAACACGGATTTTATAGTCGGTATGGTCCAATGGGTCGCGAAACGAAAGGAGTGGTCAGATTGTTCAAAGCGATTAAGCCTGTGGCGCAGGTGGCTTTGCTGATCGTTGGGGTAGCCATGGTTGGCTTTGGCATTATGCGCGGCGAGGCAGATGCCGTGCTGGCCAAGGCAATCAGGCTGTGCTTGGAGTGTATCGGAATTGGTTAAAAGAAAAAATACCGTATCGCATCTTTTGGCGAGATTTCGCGGATTGATTCAGGCGGCGGCAACGCTTGCGACCAACATTCACCTGCCTAATTTTGCCAAGGGAGGCATCTACCAGGGGGCGGGCAAAGCCGTCTGCGTGCCGGGGCTCAACTGCTACTCGTGTCCGGCGGCCTCAGGTGCGTGCCCCATCGGGTCGTTTCAGTCGGTGGTGGGCTCGTCTAAGTTCAGCTTTTCGTATTACGTCACCGGAACACTCATCCTGATCGGCGTGCTGCTGGGACGTTTTGTATGCGGCTTTTTATGCCCGTTTGGATGGCTGCAAGAGCTTCTGCATAAGATTCCCGGCAAAAAGCTCTCGACGAAAAAGCTCAAGCCGCTCACGTACATCAAGTACGCCGTGCTGCTGTTTGCCGTGGTGCTACTGCCCGTTCTGGTAGTCAACGATGTGGGCATGGGCGACCCGTTCTTTTGCAAGTACATCTGCCCGCAGGGTGTGCTCGAGGGCGCGATTCCGCTGTCCATCATGAACGTGGGAATCCGCTCCGCGCTGGGAAAGCTCTTTACCTGGAAGCTCGCGATCCTCATTGTGGTTGCGGTGCTGAGCGTGCTGTTCTACCGCCCCTTCTGTAAATGGATTTGCCCCCTCGGTGCGTTTTATGCACTCATGAACAAGGTGTCGTTGCTGGGGATTCAGGTTGACCAGTGCAAATGCGTCTCGTGCGGTAAGTGCGCCAAAGTGTGTCAGATGGACGTGGACGTTACGCGTACGCCCAACCATGCCGAGTGCATTCGTTGCGGCAAATGCGTGGGCGCATGCCCCGTCGATGCCATTAGCTTTCGCTACGGGCTGGGTGTGACGGGCGACAAACCCGCGCAGCCCGCGCAAGCCTGCGAAAACAAATAGGTATCTATATAAGCTTCGATATAAACGGAGGAACCATGAAACTGTCAAAAATTGCGGCCTTGTTGATGCTGCCCGTGCTGGCGCTGACTCTCGCAGCGTGCTCTGCCCCCAAGGGCGACGCAAAGGATGCCACGAGCGGCGATACGCAAATCGCCGAGCTTGTGGCACAAAAGCCGTCGAGCGCCGAGGAGGCGGCCGAGCTGTACCAGCAGCTGCTGCAAAAGGAAAACGAGATCTTTGCGAGCGATAACGCCCTATGGGAAAAGGTGTTTCTTGCGGCCAACAAAGACACTCCCATGATTGAGGACGGCAAGAACTACGGCGACTTTTTGCTTGATACCATCGAGGGCGCCAAGGATCAGTTTACGGCTGACGAGCTCAAGACGCTTAAGGCCGGCGCACAGCAGGTCAAGGAGATCGAGGATAAGCTCATGACGCTGGAGAAGGAGTTTCCCGGATGCGGCAGCACGCCCGGCGAGGGGGAGAGCGTCGATGCCTCGACCGCAGGCATGACCAACGGCGAGAGCGGGGAGACGAAGTTCCCCAGCTTTAAGGGCAAGGACTTGGACGGCAACGATGTAAACAGCGAAGAGCTGTTCTCCAAGAACAAGGTCACCGTCATGAACTTCTGGTTTACCACCTGCAAGCCGTGCGTGGGAGAGCTGGGCGATCTGGAGAAGCTCAACAAGGAGCTTGCCGAGAAGGGCGGCCAGGTCGTGGGCGTTAATTCCTTTACGCTCGATGGCAACAAAGACGAGGTGGCAGACGCCAAGGACGTACTTTCCAAGAAGGGCGTGACGTACAAGAACATCTGGTTCAAGTCGGATAGCGAGGCCGGCAAGTTCACCTCCAACCTGTACTCGTTCCCGACCACGTACGTGATCGACCAGAACGGTAACATTGTGGGAGAGCCGATCATGGGCGGCATCAACTCCGCTGAGCAGCGCGAGGCGCTCAATAAACTGATCGATCAAGCACTCGCGAAGAGCGAACAGTAGATTCGTGGGACAGGCAACTGAAGGGGAGTCGCTGGAAACAGCGACTCTTTTTTTCTGCTTCGGGGTAGCATCATGGGTATACGTCGAAAGGGGGCGGCTATGGTCGGCAGCATGGTCGAGCGGTTGCCGTTTTGGGGACAACTTACATCCGATGAGCAGACGCTCGTGGCAGAGCGCTCGTCGCTGCGATCCTTTGATGCCGGGCAGATAATCGGTAGCAGCGGAAATTCTTGCACCGGCATTATCTTTATTATCGAAGGTGACATTCGCGTGAGCCTGCTTTCCGAGGAAGGCAAGGAGGTCACGCTGTTTAGGGTTGGCTGCGGAGAGTGCTGTGTCACCACGGCCTCGTGCGTTATCGAGCAGATTTCATTTGACACCATGGTGGTTGCAGCGCGCAGGTCATCGCTTTTGGTGGTGCCTGCGAGCGTGTGCGTCCAGCTCGCCCGCGATAATGTCTACGTTAAGGCCTTTATGCTCCAGGTTGAGGTGAAGCGCTACTCCCAGGTGGTATGCGTGCTGCAGCAGATGCTCTTTAAGCGTCTCGATCAGCGCGTCGCCAGCTACGTGCTCGAGCATTGCCGAGTTGCGGGCACAGCAGAAGTTGCCGTAACGCAAGACGAGCTTGCACGCGACATCAACTCTGCGCGCGAAGCGGTGACGCGCGCTCTGAGCCGTCTTGCGCAGGACGGGCTCATCGAGGTTAGGCGCGGACGGATTATCGTGCGTGATGTAGATGGGCTGGCACGGTTGGTCTAGACCTACCGCGCAGCTGTATCTGCCGTCGGCAACATATTTTCCGTTTGGTGACTTGGTCACAGAACGCGACCGCAGCGCCTTGGCATACTTGCCCAAAGCAACCAGCAAAGGAGTGCGCTATGGGATTGTTTGATTTGTTTGCAGGACCGGACATGAATGTGGGCGTCCAGGAATGGAAGGCTTCTAAGGGGGCGGTGCTGCTCGACGTGAGGAGTGCTGACGAGTATGGACAGGGCCACATTCCGGGCAGCGTCAACGTTCCGCTCGATCGTATCAACCAGGTGCTTGAGCTGTATCCAGACAAGGGCACGCAGCTTTTCGTGCATTGCCTGAGTGGTGCGCGAAGCAACCAAGCTGTGAGTTTTCTTAAGCGTTCTGGGTATGGCAGTGTCAAGAATATCGGCGGCATAAGCGGCTATACGGGAAAGGTGGTGCGTTAGCTATGAAGGTGGTTATCGTTGGAGGCGTCGCGGGCGGCGCATCGGCGGCGGCACGTTTGCGCAGGCTCGACGAGCAGGCCCAAATTGTCATCTTTGAGCGCACGGGTTTTGTATCGTATGCCAACTGTGGGCTTCCGTACTACATTGGCGGCGTGATAGAAGAAGAGAGTGCATTGACGCTGCAGTCTCCCAAGGGCTTTTGGGATCGCTTTCGCATTGCGGTCAAGACGAGTCACGAGGTGTTTGCCATCCATCCCGATTCGCATACGGTCGAGGTTCGCAATATGCTGACGGGCGAGGAATTTGTCGAGACGTATGACAAGCTCATCCTGTCGCCGGGTGCAAAGCCGATTCGCCCTGCGTTGCCGGGCATCGACTCGGATAAAATCTTTAGCCTACGCACCGTTGAGGACACGCTGCGTATTCACAGCTATGTTCGAGAGCGGCGACCGAGCAGTGCCGTCGTGATCGGCGGCGGCTTCATTGGCGTCGAGACGGCGGAGAATCTGTGCGAGCTAGGGCTCCAGGTGACCCTTCTGCAGCGTCCCGTCCAGCTTATGAACAACCTGGATTACGACATGGCGACCCTTTTGCATACCGAGGTGCGTGAGCACGGTATTGATCTGCGCCTCAAGGCCGATGTGACAGGTTTTGAGGAAGTTGATGGCCGCGTTGTCACCCATGTTGCGGGCGATGACCCTATCGGAGCCGATATGGTGCTGCTTGCCATTGGCGTGGCACCTGAGAGCCATCTGGCGCAAGAGGCGGGGCTCGAACTGGGCATCAAGGGGGCTATTGTGGTCAACGACCGCATGGAGACCTCTGCTGCCGACGTGTATGCCGTGGGCGATGCCGCGCAGGTCACGCATCAGGTGACCGGCGAGGACGCGGTCATTTCGCTCGCCGGCCCCGCCAACAAGCAGGGGCGTGTCGTTGCCGATGTCATAGCCGGCATGGACAGCTGCTACCGCGGATCGTTGGGCTCATCGATTATCAAGGTATTCGACTTGACGGCGGCAAGCACGGGACTATCCGAAAAGGCAGCACACGCGGCGGGAATTGACTGCGACAGCGTGGTCCTGTCGCCCGGTTCGCATGCGGGTTATTATCCGGGTGCAACGCCCATGACCATGAAGGTTATCTTCGAGAAGCAGGGATTGCGCCTGCTGGGTGCGCAAATCGTGGGCATCGATGGTGTGGACAAGTGTATCGACGTTCTGGCGACTGCCATCCAGGCAGGCATGCGCGGCGATAGGCTTAAGGATTTGGACCTAGCATACGCGCCGCCGTACTCATCGGCGAAGGATCCCGTCAATATGGCGGGCTTTATGATCGAGAACCTCAATCGCGGCATACTGGCGCAGTGGCATTGGGAGGATGAGCCCAACTTGCCACGCGATGGCAGCGTGCAGCTGCTCGATGTTCGTACGGAAGGGGAGTATGAGCGCGGGCATATCGATGGTTTCGTAAACATTCCCGTCGATGATCTGCGCAATCGCCTGGGCGAGCTCGACCGGGCCAAGCCGGTCTACGTAATTTGCCAGAGCGGCATTCGCAGCTACATTGCTTGCCGCATTTTGGCGCAGCATGGCTTTGAGTGCTTTAACTTCTCGGGCGGCTATCGCTTCTTTGCAGCCGTGACTGAGGCTCGCCGCGGCAGCGCTAACGTTATGCCGTGCGGGCTCGAAAAGTAGCGCGCATTGGAATGTGACAAAGTGACAGCCTCTTTGTCACATCGGGGATGTTATATGCGGGATGGTGCGCCATGCGGCGTGCTGTCCCGTTCGTTTTTTGGCGCGGTTCGTTACATTCCTCACTGGTATCGGCCAAAAATGAGGATAGAGTAGGACAAGCGCGCCGAACGTGAACGGCGGGGGAGCGGGCGAGCGCGCCCGCGCGAGAGAGGTTGCCGTCCATGCTGGATCTCAGAGATATTTGCAAAAGGTACGTTACGCAGTCGTTTACGCAGGTAGCGCTCGACAGCGTAAGCCTGTCTTTTCGCGATAACGAGTTTGTAGCCATCCTGGGTCCCTCGGGTTCGGGTAAAACTACGATGCTCAACGTCATTGGTGGACTCGACCATTTCGATTCCGGCGACCTGTTGATCGATGGCATCTCGACCAAGGACTTCAGCGACCGCGATTGGGACGCCTACAGAAACAATCGCATTGGCTTTGTGTTTCAGAGCTATAACCTCATTCCGCATCAGACCATTTTGGAAAACGTGGAGCTGGCGCTTACGCTCACGGGCGTGGGGCATGCGGAGCGCCGCCAACGTGCGCGCAAGGCGCTTGAGGCAGTCGGTCTGGGCGAGCACGTTAACAAGCGCCCGAGCCAGCTATCGGGCGGCCAGATGCAGCGCGTGGCTATTGCCCGCGCCCTGATCAACGATCCCGAGATTGTGCTGGCTGACGAGCCGACCGGCGCCTTAGACTCAACGACATCCGTGCAGGTCATGGATTTGCTCAAGGACGTTGCGCGCGACCGTCTGGTCATCATGGTCACGCACAATCCCGAGCTGGCGTACCAGTACGCCACGCGCATCGTCAACCTGGCGGACGGCAAGATCACCGACGATTCCGATCCCTTTGATGTTGCCAATGCCGCGCGTCGCGAGGCTAAGCCTACGCGCAAAACCTCGATGAGCTTTGTGACGGCGCTGGGGCTTTCGGCGCGAAACCTTTTGACCAAGAAGGGCCGTACGGCTATGACGGCCTTTGCTGGTTCGATCGGCATCATCGGTATCGCGGCGATTCTGGCGCTCTCCAACGGCGTAAACGACTACATCAAAAAGGTCGAGGAGGACACGCTCTCGAGCTACCCGCTGACGATTTCCAAGCAGGATTACGACCTGTCGTCCATGATGGGCGGACAGGGGACCACGGATGACGATACGTCCAAGAACGAGGGCTCGTCCGACGGCAGCACTGACGGCAAGGCTCGGGGAACCGATAAGATTCCTGTGGTCACGGCCGTAAAGGATATGTTTGCGAGCGTTAAGTCCAACGACATGACGAGCTTTAAGGCATGGCTCGATGCCGGTGGCGACGGCATCGATAAAGAGGTCAATGCCATCCAGTACGGCTATGGCGTGACGCCGGTTGTCTATCGTGCGGGCAAGGGCGATGAGAAGCCTGTCCGGCTGGTGCCCAACGCTATGACCGAGGCCATGAGCGGCGGCGCGAGTTCGGCGGCGACGGTGAGCATGGAATCCATGGGAACCTCGGTCTTTAACGAGATGATTGACGACCAGAGCCTGCTCGACAGCCAGTACGATGTCGTCGCCGGCCATTGGCCTACGTCTGCTAACGAAGCCGTAATGGTGCTTTCGAGCCGCGGCACGGTGGGCGACTACACGCTCTACAGCATCGGTGCGCTGGATATCGATGAGCTCAACGATCTGGTAAACAGCGCCATGACGGCCGACGGCAAGGTCGAGACGCCCGAGACCGGCAGCGACTTTACCTACGACGACGCGCTGTCCACGGCGTTTAAAGTGTTGTCGCCGGCCGATGCCTATCGCAAAAACGAAGAGACCGGCATGTGGACCGACATGTCTGGCGATGCCGACTTTATGACGGCCAAGGTTGCCGACGGTATTGACGTGCGTATTGTGGGCGTGGTGCGACCGAACGAGATGGCCAACGCGAGCGCGTTGTCTCCGGGTATTGCCTATACACACGCGCTGACTCGCCAGCTTATGGAGCGCGCCGCCGATTCACAGATAGTGCAGGAGCAACTTGCCCACCCCGAGACGGATGTCTTTACGGGCAAGTCTTTCGACGAACTGCAAGGCGAGGCCAAGCAGGGCGTGGATCTGGGCAGCATGTTCAGTGTGGACGAGGCGGCGTTGAAGAGCGCGTTCTCGTTCGATGCATCTGCACTCTCGGGTGCTGCCGGTGGCATGGATCTTTCGGGCATCGATTTGTCGGGCCTGGATATTGACCTTTCGGGCGTTGGCAAGGACATCGACTTCAGCAGCATCATGGCAAAAGCACCGGCCCCAGATTTCTCGGGCATCTTTGATGGTCTGGAGCTCACGCCCGAGCAAATGCAGCAGGTGGGAACGCTTGCCAACCAACTGTTTGAGGGCTTTTTGCAGTCTGATCAGTTTAAGGCGCTGTCGCCCGAAGATCTTAAGGACGCGTCAAAGCTCGCTGCCGCATTCTCGACGTATCTTGAGAATGATGCAGCAGCCCAGCAAATCCTGGCCCAGCTCAAGGCGCTCGGAGGCGATGCCCTGGCCGAGCGCCTGCAACAGGCGATGACCGACTATGTGCAAAAGCAGCTGGCTCCGTATCTGCAGCAGGCTATGGATCAGGTGACCAAGACAATCAGCGATCAGATTGCGGCGACGGTGTCAGCTCAGCTCAAGGCGGGCGCGGCAGGGCTCATGGGCCAGATGGCGACGCAGGTGTCATCCAGTTTTGCCAACCTGGCGAGCGCTATGCGTGTGGATGCGAGCGCCTTTGCTCGTGCCATTCACTTCAACATGGACGCCGAGGACCTGAGTTCGCTCATGATGAGCTATGCCAAGGCTTCGAAGCTCACCTACGATAACAATCTGACCACGTTGGGCTATGCGGACGAGGCGGACCCCATCTCGGTCAAGATTTTCCCGCGCGACTTTGAGGCTAAGGAGCGCGTGCTCGATCACATCGATGCTTATAACAGGCAGGTCAAAGCCGCCGGCCACGACGAACAGGCCATCTCGTACACCGACTACATGGGCATCATCATGGGCTCGGTGACCGATATCGTGAACACCATCAGCTTGGTGCTCATCGCATTTGTGAGCATCAGCTTGGTCGTCAGCTCCATCATGATCGGCATCATCACCTACATCAGCGTACTGGAGCGTAAAAAGGAGATTGGCATCCTGCGTGCGATTGGCGCGTCGAAGCGCAATGTGGCCAACGTGTTCAATGCCGAGACCTTCATCGAAGGCCTCATTGCCGGCGTCTTTGCCGTTGCCGTCGTGGTTGTCGTGAGCTTTCCGGTCAATGCCTGGGCGCTTGCTGCCAAACAGGTCCCCAACTTGATGAGCCTGCCCGTGCAGGATGCGCTGGTGCTCATCGCGATTTCGGTGCTGTTGACGGTTGTCGCCGGCCTGCTGCCGGCCCGTAGCGCATCCAAGAAAGACCCCGTGGAAGCCCTACGCTCCGAATAATGTGACAAAGGGACAGTCCCTTTGTCACATTCATCTCCCTGCACCTAGTTCGTTTTGCCCATCAGCGTGATGCGGATGGTTGGATGGGTGTACTCGTCAAACTCGTCCTCGGGATCCGTGTCAAACGAGTAATACGCTTTAATAGGGTCGTCACTCGTCCTGATAGAGATTCTCTCGTAGAGCGAGCCGTTCAAAAAAGCTTGCCTAAACTCTTCGGGGAGCTTCTGCGGTGCTAGGAGCTCGGGGCTTGCGGTCTTGACGTCTATGGTTTGGACAACAGAGGAAAGCTCGTCAAGATCGAGCTCGATACGGGCGAGGTTGTCCTCGAGGCTCGCGCCGGGGTCGACCTCTGCCGCGTAGCTCACTTCCGTGAGTGTCCCCTTGTTGTCAAAATCCAGGTACGTATAGGTCTTTTGGGTATCGGAGTCGCCGTCGTGCAGATAACCGCGGACGTGATAGCCGTAATCTTGATATCGCTCGTAGGGGTCATCGGCGGACACGTACTCGCATGAGGGCTCTAATGCCTTGCGAGCAATGGCGATCTGCTCAGCCGCGGCCGCGGCGTTCTCCTGCATCTCGATGTTTCCCTGCGCCAGCTGCGGGATATAGGCGCCGCATACGATCGCGAGGGGCAGCGCCACAAGCGCGATGACCCACTTCTTTGCACGGGGGACAGGCACGCCACAGGCCTCTGCCATAGCCTTTGCGTTGGCGAAGCTCTCGGTAAGCACGTCTGCCGCGGTGGCGACGGCGCCTACGGCAGCGGCGACTTCTGCCGCGCCGCCCAGGTTGCGCGCGGTCTCGTTGTCGCTGTTCTTGAGCAGGCGCGCGGCGGCCTGCGTGCCAACAACGCCTGCGATTTGTGCCGAGCGGTCTTTCTCGCTCTGCTCGACGGCGAGCCGGCGCTGCATTTCCTTCCACTGCTTGCCACGCATGCCAAAGCGCGGGGCGAGAGCGCAGTAGCAGAATATAACGAGCTCGATGGCGGTGAGCACCAAGGCGGTCATCATGCCTGTCTCTTGGAAGCCTTCGTGATGGAAGACGATGTCGTCGACCATTTCGAAAGGAATGATCGATAAGGGCAGCACGAATGCCATGGCAAGCGCCGCGCCGGCAACCTTTGGGCAAATGCAGTATCGCTGGATGCGCTTACGTTCTTGTTCGGAGAGTGTTGCCATAGCTGGTCCTTGGTGTCGTGGCGGTCATTACGGCGCGCGGCGCGCGGGATGTATCAGTCTGAGCTAGCGCTGGATAAGAACATAGAGCAAAATACTCAGCGCGATGAGCAAGATACCCGCGATGTTAAACATCAGCGTGGCAAAGTCGCCCACGATAGGGCGCTCGACATAGCTCTTGTCTGGGCTGCTGGGGTTGTAGTGCACAGTCATTTGGCTGCCGAGGGGCCAAAGCTGCTCTGCGAGAGTATCTAGGCGTGCGATGGGTCCTGTCTGTACGTGCAACCAGCCCTTGGCGTCTTCGTACGCCGCGCTTTGCGTGCGGACGGGGAGTCCCGACAAGCTTTTGGTCTTTACGCCGCGGAATTGTTTTCTCACGTGGTATTGCGTGCCGTCGACGGTGTACTCCAAAACGGGATACATCCTGCCTTCGCCCATAAAGCGGTGGTCAATGACCGTTCCCATGATCATAGCGGTGCAGGCCTTGGCTTTCCTGCGGGCGGCGGCTTTCATGAGCGTGCTCATTCCGATAAGCAGGATGCCGATGCCTCCAACCGAGATGAGCGCGAGCAGGGATATCTGCGACGTGGTCACGGCGTTCTCCTTTGGCGCGATACCGTCATATGTGACTCAGTATAGGGAATCCTGCCATCGATGAGTGCATGGTCATGCGGCTAAAGTGTCTTGACGGCTCGATGGGTTCGCCATTTGCGCCTTCTCCGGTCCATACAAAAAGCTGTACGTCAGCATTCAAAGATGTCAAAAAATGTTGACTTTGGATGTTGACGTACATGTTTTGGAGTGGATGAAAGGTTAGGGTGGCGACTTTGGAATAGGGCAGGCGCTCCTATATCCACTCGATGATGCCGCTTTCATCGTGCTCGCCGCGCCGCCGATTTGTCGGCCTTTGTCGCGTTAGAGGTACCTTGCCGCGAACTTCTCGAGGCTGGCGTTGCTTGCGTTGTTGAGAATGCCGCCGTCAACGATCTTTGCGCCCGGAGCGCTTGCCCTAAGGACCGACGCCGTTTTGCCCATTCCGCTTCCGCCCGAGGTGGCAAACAGGACGATCGTCTTGCCTGTCAGGTCGTAAGACTCAAGGAATGTGTTGATAATCGCCGGTGCCACGTACCACCAGATGGGGAAACCCAAAAAGATGGTGTCGTAGCCTTCGATGTGCTCCACTCTAGAGGTTATGGCAGGGCGGCAGGAGGGGTCGGCAGCCTCGAGTGTGCTGCGGCTCTGCTTGTCGCGCCAGTTAAGGTCGGCGCTTGTGTATGGATTGGCGGGCACAATGGCGAACAGGTCACTGTCCGTCACGCGAGCCAAGCGGCTCGCAACGTCCATCGTGGTTCCCGATGCGCTGAAATATGCCACAAGTGTTTTTGCCATTGGAGTCTCCTTTGCTGCCGCGGTCCAGGTTTATGGTGAGGCGCTGTTCGATGCCGTCTTATGGTCACGATGTTGAGCGGTTTGTCCTGCATTCGGTTGAAGCGTTGCGTAGCCGGTAGATGAGATAGTCAAGGCGCTCGAGTTTCTGCTGTCCCGAGTGGATATCGTCGAGCAATTCGCGTCGATACCGTTTTAGTAGACAAATACGCGCGCAGTCGCTGACGGCCGAGCTGTACAGCTCGATGAGATCTTCGCTGCAGCCGGCGTCGTGTAGGCCGTCGATGATGTTGTCGTCCATGTCGTCACTTTGCGATTTTGACTTTGGTAGTGCCGGCAAGCGGCTTTTCGCCGGGACGGGCCTTGGGACCAACGAGCGCGTGCGGTTGATAAAGCTCCTCGAGGAAATCGATCTCGGCGGGGGAGAGCGTTATGTCGAGCGCGGCCACGGCGTCGTCGACGCGCTCGGGCTTGGAGCAGCCCACGATGGGGGCCTCGACGCCACGTGCCCAGTGCCATGCCAGCGCAATCTGCGCCATCGGCACGTCATGATCGGCGGCAATCTTGGCCACGCGCTCAATGACGGGCATGTCGATGGCGCGATCATGGTCGTACTTGTTGGCCATGGTCGTGTCGGTGGTGCCACGTGTGCTCGAGCTTTCCCACGTGGGACGGCAGAGGTGCCCCGACGC
This sequence comes from uncultured Collinsella sp., assembly GCA_900552705.1. Lineage (GTDB taxonomy): Bacteria > Actinomycetota > Coriobacteriia > Coriobacteriales > Coriobacteriaceae > Collinsella. The sequence goes on from USAX01000014.1 coordinate 17,267, forward strand.
CATGGGGCTGTATGGCGTAAGGGCCATGTCAAACTGGCGGCACACCGGGATCATCTCCCGTTCGTCCTCTCGGTACAGCAGGTTGTAGTGGCACTGCATGCTCGTAAAGGGCGTCCATCCGTGGTCGCGCGCGACGATCTGCAGGTTGTGCAGCTGGTAAGCATACATGGCGCTGGCGCCGAGTGCGCGAACTTTGCCCTCGCGTACCAGGTCATTGAGTGCTCCCATGGTCTCTTCCATGGGAACGTCGTAATCGAAGCGGTGAATGATGTAGAGGTCAAGGTAATCGGTGCCCAAGCGCTTGAGCGAGCCTTCGATCTCGCGTTTGATGGCGTCGGCGGAAAGGCCGCCCTCGTTGAAGTGAACCTTGCTAGCCAGCACGACGCTCTCGCGAGCGATTCCCAGATTGCGCAGGGCGGCGCCAATGTACTCTTCGCTCGTGCCAAAGCTGTAGCAGTTCGCGGTATCGATAAAGTTGATTCCGGTGTCGAGTGCGCGTTTGATGACGGCGCGTGTGTCGTCGGGTCCGATGGTCCACTGATGAAAGTCGGGGCTGGGCTCGCCAAAGCTCATGCCTCCCAGGCAGAGTTTAGAGACTTTAATGCCGGAATGGCCAAGGGTTGTGTACTGCATGATGCTCCTATTTCTGGCTCTCAACGTCGGGGTGCCAGGCGGCATATTGCGCAAGCTTCTCGGGCGTGCGCTCATAGAAGGGTTTCCCGCGATCGAGGGTAGCCATGGCGGTCATGTCGCTGTCCGTGAGCTCGAAGTCGAAGACATCGATGTTGTCGGCGATGTGCGTCGGATTCTTGGAGCCTGGAATGACGATATTTCCCTCTTGGATATGCCAACGCATAATGATTTGAGCAGGCGTTTTGCCATACTTGACAGCGAGGTCGCGCACGACGGGCTCGTTCATGATGCTGCTGTTACCGCGCCCGCCGAGCGGGTACCACGCCTGCAATGCAATGTCGTGCTGGGCGAGCAACTTCTTCAGTTCGGTCTGCGGGAAATACGGATGGCACTCGACCTGAATAAGGGATGGAACGATCTCGCAATTTGCGAGAAGCTTCTCGATTTCGTTCTCGTCGAAATTGGAGATTCCGATGGAGCGGAGCTTGCCTTCCTTGTACGCGACCTCAAGCTTCTCATAGCCCGCCAAGTAGTCGCCTGCGGGTTGGTGCAGAATCATGAGGTCGATGTAAGGTGTGTTCAGACGCTCGAGCGTTTCGTCGACGGCGGTGTCGCTATTGTAAAAATAGGGCCAGAGCTTGGTTTCGAGAGACACGTTTTCGTGCGGCGAGTCTGATTCGCGCACGCCACGACCCACTGCTCGCTCATTCACGTATGCATTGGCAGTGTCGATGAGCTCATACCCCATGCCGAGTGCGGAGGTAACCGACGATTGGGCATCGTCGGGTTTAAGCAGATACGTGCCAAGTCCTAGCTGGGGGATTTTGATGCCGTTATTGAGCGTGATGTATTCCATGCGCTTCCTTTCTCGATGGTTCTCTTCTGTAACGATAGTTTCGAGATTTGATAATGTATATTGCCTATAGCAACTAGCTAGATATACGGATTATGTATGTGAAACGAATTGGACCGAATGAGGTTCTCCGTTGTGCACGAAGGAGCAAGCATGGAGCTGCGAACGCTGCGTTATTTTCTTGCTGTGGCCCGCGAGGAAAACATGACCGAAGCTGCTAACGTGCTACATGTGACGCAGCCCACGCTCTCGCGCCAGATAGCCGATTTGGAACGCGAGCTGGGCGTGGAGCTGTTCGAGCGCACCAATCGATCGTGCGTGCTCACGAGCGATGGCATGCGCTTGCGCCAGCGTGCCGAGGAGATTGTCTTGCTGGTGGAACAGACCGAGCTAGAGTTGGCGGATCGGGAGCTCGGCATTGCGGGCGTTATCCGCATTGGCGCCGGCGAAACCAAATCGATGCGGCTGGTGCTTGATGCCTTTGCAGAGCTGCATCGGAATTATCCCGGAGTGACGATTGAGCTCTACACCGGTAATGCCGATGCGGTGGAGGAGCGTTTGGAGCGTGGCCTGCTCGACTTTGCGTTGTTGCTGGAGCCCGTTAACGTCGAGAAATACGAATGGATTCGTATGCCCGAGGCGGATCGAGTCGGTGCTGTTGTTGCCGCGAGCGGTCCATGGGGCGGCCGGGACGTGCTGGCGCCTGCGGACGTGGCGAATATGCCGCTGCTGGTGAGTTCGCGCACCTCGAATCGAGCGCTGGACCTAGAAGCGTGGTCGAGTGGCGTCCTTAGCGTCGATGAACTCAACATCGTGGGGCATTTCGACCTGATCGGCAACGCGTCGCATCTGGTGCGTTCGGGCGCTGCGTGTGCGGTTAGCATTGGAAGCTTGCTGCAGATAGATGAAGACAGCGATCTGCGTTTTGTCCCATTTGAGCCGCCGCTTACCATTGCGTCGTATCTGGTATGGAAAAAATATCGCCTGCGTTCCCGCGCCTGCGAAGAGTTTCTGAACCGTTTGAATAGGATGTGACAAGGGGGCAGTCCCTTTGCCGCATTGATCTGAGAGTAGATGTTGATGATTCTATCGCTGGCCCCTATGGAGGGGATTACCGGGCATGTGTTCCGTCGCGTGCACGCGGAGTGCTTCGGTGCGCTCGATTGCTATTACACGCCGTTCTTGCCGCCGCCACGGGTGGGAAACCGCTTTGGTGGCAAGGCGTTTAAGGAGGTCGACCCTGTCAATAACCAGGGGCTCAACGTAGTGCCTCAGCTGATGTCCAAGAACGCGGACGAGTTTGTGTGGGCGGCACAGGTGCTCGCCGACATGGGTTATCGCGAGGTCAATCTCAACTTGGGTTGTCCTTCGGGAACGGTTGTCGCCAAGGGCAAGGGTTCGGGTTTCTTGCGCAATCTCGACGAGCTCGAGGTGTTCTTGAGCGACGTGTGCGAACGCTCGCCGTTGCCGGTGTCGGTCAAGACCAGGCTGGGGTTGGAAAGCGACGACGAATACGAGCGTGTGCTTGACCTCTATTGCCGCATGCCGCTGGCAGAGCTGATCGTGCATCCGCGCGTGCAAAAGGACCGCTATGCGGGTTCGCCGCGCAAAGAGTTTTACGGCGAGACGCTGGAGCGGGCGCCGTTCCCGGTGGCCTACAACGGCGACATCTTTGATCTTGAGGAGATGGATGCGCTGGTGGAGGCCTATCCCGGAACGCGTCACGTAATGTTGGGGCGCGGCTTGCTTGCGAACCCCGCGCTGGCTCGCATGGTTAAGGGCGGCCCTACTGCCACGGCTGCTGAGCTGCAGCGCTTCCACGACACGCTGTTTGCGGCATATGCGGAAGAGATTGGCGGCAATGCGGTCTTTCGCATGAAGGAGTGGTGGTTCTACGCCAAATGCGCCTTCGCCAATCCCGCTAACGTTCACAAGATCGTGCGCAAGACCAAAAAGGTCGACGAATACCGCGCCGCCGTCGAGCGCGTCTTTCGCGAGCAGCCACTTGCGCCCATAGCCCGCTTTCACGGCTAGTTAGTCGTTGGGGACGTTCTTTAACGACTAGTCATTTAAGAACGTCCCCAATGGCCGTGTTGCACTAGAGCAGGTTCTCCTGTACCCACGCGATGATGTCGCTCGACTCGTAGAGTGGCTTGCCGTCGATGAACAGGCAGGGAACCTGGCGTTTTCCGCCGACGGCGATGAGCGTCTGCTCGGCAACGGGGTCGGTCGAGATATCGCGCTCGGGAATGGTCACGCCGTTATCGGCCAAAAAGCGCTTGACCTTTATGCAATACGGGCAGCCGGTCATAACGTAGAGCACGAGCTCATGATTAGTAGCCATAGGTCTCCAATCGGTTGCGGTTTCGATTGAAATACCCAAAGCCGCCGCAATCTATGCGCGGGCCAGCGACGACTCGATGGCCTGTACCAGAAACGCCGTGGCTCCGGCGCCGCAGGGCTTGTCGTAGTAGTCAATAAAGCGCTGGTCGGCAAGATAGTCGTGGGCGAGGCCCAGGTACGCTTCGTTCTGGGGTTCGCGTCCCCAGTTGAGACCAATCCAACGACGATGCATCGCGACGAGCTTGCGAGCCTCGCTTCCATCCGCATCGCCGTCGCCCATGGCAATCGAGAGCTGACCCAAAATAGCGCGTTCAAGTTCCTTCATGTCGTTCCATGTCTCGGGGTCCATGTCCAGCAGCGCTTCGTTTGCTGCATCGATAGCCTCATCGCCATAGCGCGCCCGGGCTTCGACTCCGTAGCGCTCCTCGTTTTCCTGCACGGTGCGCCAGCGCTCCAGTTGCGGCAGGACGGCGCCCATGAGCGAGACGGCTTCGTCGAGCGACATGCCGGTGTTTTGCGCCAGACGCGGGGCGCAGTCCTCGATCATCGCCTCCATCGTGGTCTCGTAGGTGTACTTGCCGTGGTCGTAGCACCACTTGCAGTAATGGTCGGTCGTGGTGCCCGTGGCATCGGTGCCGCATTCGTTGGGCGTGAGTATCATGCCGCAGCTCTGGCAATAGTGCTCGGGCATTTCGAGCAGGTGGGACAGCGGCTCTCCGGTTATGGCGGCAATAAGCTTCATCATGTCGATGCCCGGGGTGACTTCGCCGCGCTCCCAACGGCTCACGGCTTGGCGCGTGACGTAGAGCTTGGCGGCGAGCTGCTCTTGGGTGAGATTGTTGGCGCGACGGACGGCGATGAGTTTTTCTGCAAAGGCCATGATGGCTCCTTTCTGCTGGTTGATGGCTTAAGCATACGCGGCAGCCGGCACCCTTCCAAGCAACCGTTGGTTGCATGCAGATGGCAGTGAGAGGGAATCGCGAACCTTCACCCGCACGCCTGTGCCGTACAATGACCGGCATGGAACCTATCGCACGCATACATACCGACCTGCCGCAAAAGTTCGGCATTCCGCGCAACAGCTTTTTGGCGCCCCATCTAGAGGGGCGTATCGTCTTTGAGCCGGAATTTGCCTCCAACGCGGCAGTTGAGGGCCTGGACTCCTTCTCTCATCTATGGCTGCTCTGGCGCTTTGAAAACGGAACGCCCGGCGGCACGGCGGAGGATATCGCCGCCGATGCCAAGACGCAGGACAGGTCCGGCACCAACGCCAAGTGGTCGAAGACCGTGCGTCCGCCCCGCCTGGGTGGAGCCGAGCGCGTGGGCGTATTTGCCACGCGCAGTCCGTTTCGCCCCAATCCCATCGGTCTTACCTGCGTCAAACTCGATCGTGTCGAGCTTACTGACGACGGCCCTATCATCCATGTGTTGGGGGCCGACCTGCGCGACGGCACGCCCATCTACGATATCAAGCCCTACATTCCGTTTGCAGACTGTCACCCGGACGCGACCGGCGGCTGGATTGAGGACGCGCCGTGGCAAGAGCTCGACGTCGAGTTTCCGCAAGCGCTGCAGGAGATGATCCCGCCCGCAAAGCTCCCCGGCTTGGTCGAGGTCCTTCGCCAGGATCCGCGCCGCGCGGGCAGCAAGCACGAGCCCAACCGCGTGTACCATCTGGCTTACGCCGGGCTCGACATATCGTTTACGGTCGATGGAACCAGGCTGACGGTAACCGCCGTCAACGACACACGGGGCTAGCCGGCGACCCGCCCGCATCCGCCAAATTCAACGCCAAAACCCGTGCAAAACCGCCCACGCTGGTGGACAATAACGCCTACCAAAACAATCCGCTTTGCACGGGAGCTCAGCATGAAATACGACTTTAGCTCGCTTATCGACCGCCACGGCATGGACTCCATCGCTGTTGACTCTTGGGGTGAGATGCCCGGTATGGCTCCGAACGCACCCGACGAGGGCTTCGACCGCATTCCCATGTGGGTGGCCGACATGAACTTCGCCACGGTGCCCACGGTTCAGGAGTACATCATCAAGCGCGCTCAGCACCCCATGTTTGGCTACTTCAATCCGCGTCCCGAGTACTTCGACCGCATCATCGAATGGCAGAGCCGTCGCAACGGCGTTGAGGACTTGGCGCCGGAGCATATCGGCTACGAAAACGGCGTGCTGGGCGGTGTCGTGTCGACGCTACGCGCGTATGTCCAGCCAGGTGATGCGGTGCTGGTCCACAGCCCTACCTACATCGGCTTTACCAAGTCCATCGAGGCCGCGGGCTATCGTATTGTCCACAGCCCGCTTAAGCTCGACGACCAGGGCGTGTGGCGCATGGACTTTGAGGACATGGAGCGCAAGCTCGCCCAAAACTACATCCATGCCGCGGTGTTCTGCTCGCCGCACAATCCCTGCGGCCGCGTATGGGAGCGCGACGAGATCGAGCGCGCCATGGACATCTATCGCCAGCACGATTGCGTGGTGATCTCGGACGAGATCTGGTCCGATATCATCCTGCCCGGCCACAAGCACATCCCGACGCAGTCGGTGAGCGAGGATGCCCGCATGCGCACGGTTGCCCTCTATGCGCCGAGCAAGACGTTTAACCTGGCGGGCCTGGTCGGCAGTTACCACATCATCTACAACGAGACGCTGCGCGACCGCGTGTGCGCCGTGTCCAACAAGACCCACTACAACGAGATGAATGTCCTCTCCATGCATGCGCTTATCGGTGCCTACCAGCCGCAGGGCTACGAGTGGCTCGATGAGCTCAATGAGGTCATCGAGGGCAACGTCGACTACTTCTGCAATTACGTGGACAAGCATTTTGCGGGCGTGTCCTATTCGCGTCCGCAGGGCACGTACATGGTGTTCCTGGACTGCACCGAGTGGTGCCGCGAGCATGGCCGCGATATTCAGTGGCTGCTCGACGAGGGCGCGCGTGTGGGCGTGGGCTATCAGGACGGCCGTCCATTCCATGGACCTTGCCACATTCGCGTGAATCTGGCACTGCCGCTTTCGCGTGTAAGGGAAGCATGCGAGCGCCTGGACCGCTACGTTTTTGGGGTATAGGGGGCGCTCGATTCGAGTGCTGCCCCATGTGCCCACGCCGTCAAAATGCGTGGGCACATGGGGCGCAGAGGGTAGCGAGCGCGTTTTCCGCATTCGCTACTTTTCATGAATCTGCTTGCCGCAAAGATGTTCAATCGAAATCTCGTAGAGCTGGACGCCCTTTATGTCTTTGGCAATCTCCTCCTCGACTTCTTCGGCAGAAGGGTAGTACTTAAGCGCGAGCTGACGGACTTTGTCCTCGATAAACGCGGGCGCTTCATCTACCAGGCGACAACGACCAAAGACAACGGTACTCATAACGTAGGGAGCCCAGTCGCCGTCCTTGTACCACTCGTTGCCGTAAACGGTAAAGC
>USAX01000015.1 GCA_900552705.1 uncultured Collinsella sp.
CCTCGTCTCCACCCGAGCATTGAATGAGGCTCCAACGCAAGTTGGGGCCTTTTTTCATATAGGCACACAAGGTCAAAGGCGGCACCATGATCCTCCTGGTCGACAAGATCGAAAAAAGCTTCGGCGCGCGCGTCCTCTTTAGCGGCGCGTCCTTCCAGATCAACCCCGGCGAGCGCTTCGCGCTCGTGGGACCCAACGGCGCCGGCAAAACCACCATGCTCAAGATCATCATGGGCATCGACAGCCCCGACGCCGGCCAGGTCCAGTACGCAAAGGACTGCCAGGTGGGCTACCTAGAGCAGGAAACCAACTTGGAGAACAAGGACACCACCATCCTCGCTGAGGTCATGGCCGCCGCCAAGGAAATCCACCGCATGGGCGAGCGCGCCAACGAGCTGCAGGCCCAGATCACCAAGCTCTCCGAGCAGGGCAAGGACGTCGACGCACTCCTTAACGAGTACGGCCAGGTCCAGGACCGCTTTGAGCATCTGGGCGGCTACGAGCTCGAGAGCAACGCCCGCAAGATCCTGTCCGGTTTGGGCTTTAAGGTCACCGACTTTGAGCGCCCGTGCTCCGAGTTCTCGGGCGGCTGGCAGATGCGCATCGCGCTGGCCAAGCTCTTCCTGCGCCACCCCGACCTGCTGCTGCTCGACGAGCCCACTAACCACCTGGACCTCGAGAGCGTCCAGTGGCTGCGCGGCTTTATCGCCAATTACGACGGCGCCGTTCTCATCGTCAGCCACGACCGCGCCTTCATGGACGCGTGCGTCGACCACGTCGCCGCTCTCGAAAACCGCCGCGTAACCACCTACAACGGCAACTACAGCAGCTATCTCAAGCAGCGCGAGGACAACCTGGAGCAGATGCGCGCCAAGCGCGCCGCCCAGGAGCGCGATATCGCCCACATGCAGGTCTTCGTCGACAAGTTCCGCTACAAGCCAACCAAGGCCGCCCAGGCGCAGGAGCGCATCCGCAAGATCGAGCAGATCAAAAAGGAGCTCGTCATCCTGCCCGAGGGCCATAAGCACATCGACTTTAAGTTCCCCGACCCGCCGCGCTCCGGCGATATGGTCGTGAGCCTCGAGGGCGTATCCAAGTCCTACGGAGACAAGCACATCTACAGTGACATCGACCTCAAGCTCTACCGCGGCGAGCATGTGGCGCTCGTCGGACCCAACGGCGCCGGCAAGTCCACGCTCATGAAGCTCCTCGCTGGCCTTGAGCCGCCTACCACCGGAACCCGCGACCTGGGCACCAACGTGGGCATCGCCTATTACGCCCAGCACGCGCTCGAAGGCATGACCGAGTCCAACACCGTCCTGCAAGAGATCGACACCGTCACGCCCAAGTGGACCGTGCCGCAGCAGCGCAGCCTGCTGGGCGCCTTCCTGTTTAGCGACAACGACGCAATCGAAAAGCAAGTCCGCGTCCTCTCTGGCGGCGAAAAGGCGCGTCTAGCGCTCGCTAAGATGCTCGTGGCCCCCGAGGCGCTCCTGTGCCTGGACGAGCCCACCAACCACCTGGACATCGACTCGGTGGACATGCTCGAGAACGCCCTGCAAAACTTCCCTGGCACCATCGTGTTGATTAGCCACGACGAGCACCTGGTGCGCGCCGTGGCAAACCGCGTCATCGACATCCGCGACGGCAAGGTCACGGTTTACGACGGCGACTACGACTACTACCTCTACAAGCGCGAGGATCTCGCTGCCCGCGCCGCTGCTGAGGCGGCAGGGGAGAGCGCGCCGGTGGCAAGCAAGAGCAACAATGCCGCCAACGCCGTCCAGGCCAGTAGCCCCGCCGCGGCCCCCAAGCCTGCCGAGGGCAAAAAGACCAAAGAGCAAAAGCGCGCCGAGGCCCAGGCCCGCGCTGCGCTCAACAAAAAGCTCAAGGGCGTGCGCAACCAGCTCAAGAAGATCGAGACGGAGCTCGACAAAAAGCGCGCCCGCTATGACGAGCTTATGGAATTGATGGCAAGCGAAGAGCTTTATGCCGATCAGGACAAGTTCAACGCCGCGCTGGGGGAATATAACGGCCTTAAGCAAGAGCTGCCCAAGCTCGAGGACGAATGGCTGGAGCTTTCCACCCAGATCGAAGAGGAGACCGCGCGTGAACTCTCGTAAGGCCGCTGCCGTGGCGATGAGCATCATCGCCATCGCCTGTCGCATCTGCGGCATCTTTATGAGCGCGATGACCGTGCTGCTGTGTTTTAGCGGCCTGACCGCCAAGTTGCAGATCGTAGGCTTTGTCGTTGAGCTTTCGCGCGCGCTGCCGAGCGCCATCGCCGGCTACGGCGTCATCACATCGCCCTTCGGCGGCGTGTTCCGCCTGGATTACGCTGTCGTCGCCGTTATTTTGTTTGTGATCGACTACCTGTTCACGCGCGCCTCGCGCCGCGTCCGCTAGGGGAGCGACATGTCCAGCAGCTACCTCATGAACCTGCTCGCCAGTGCCGTCGCCGTCATCGTGGGCATCGTGATCCACGAGAGCGCGCACGCCGCCGCGGCCTGGGCGCTCGGCGACAAGACGGCCCGTTCGCGCGGCCGCGTTTCGCTCAACCCGCTCAACCACATCGACCCGTTTGGCACCATTCTACTGCCGCTGCTGATGCTCGCCGCCGGCGGCCCGGTGTTCGCCTTTGCCAAGCCCGTGCCCGTATACCTCAATAACCTCAAGCACCCCAAACGCGACGAGGTCCTGGTGAGCGCGGCAGGCCCCGCATCGAACATCGCGCTCGCGTGTCTCGCAGCCGCCCTCATGCACGCGGCATACGGCAACCTCTACGCCAGCATGTCCTTTGCTGTGGCGTCCCAAATCATGAACTTCGGCGCCACCTTTATCGTGGTCAACCTGTCGCTTGCGTTCTTTAACCTCATCCCGATCCCGCCGCTCGACGGCTCGTCGATCATCGTCCCATTCCTCAAAGGCAAGGCGCTCGCCAACTACTACCGCCTGCAGCAATACGCCATGCCCATCCTCATCCTGGTGCTGTACCTGCTGCCCATGTGGACCGGCATCGATGTGATCGGCCGGTATTTCGACGTTACCGTGTATCCGCCGGCCGAGTGGCTGCTCAACTTCGCAATCGCCGGCATCTAAGGTAAACTAACAGGTCGACCGCGCAAAACGGTCGCAACATGCACCCAAACCGCGCCGCGAAGGCGCCGTCAAAGGAGGTCGAAGATGTCGTATCGCGTGTCGACGCAGGTCTACAGCGGACCGTTCGACCTGCTGCTGCAGCTGGTAACCCGTCAAAAAGTTGATATCGGCGCCATCTCGATCAGCGAGGTGGCCGAGCAATACCTTGCCGAGGCCGAGCGCATCGAGGCGCTGGACCTGGACGTGGCAAGCGACTTTTTGCTGGTCGCGGCAACTCTTTTGGACATTAAGGCCGCTTCACTGGTGCCCCAAGAAGCCCCGCGCAAGACCGACGACGATGACGAGGACGACGAAGACCTCGAGGAACTCAGCGCGCTCGACGGCGATGCCCTGCGCGAGGTCCTGATTCAGCGCCTGATCGCCTACAAGCAGTTTAAGGGCGCGGCGGCGGCCCTTGGCGCGCGCATGCAGGCCGAGAGCCGCATGCATCCGCGCGTGGCCGGCCCCGACCCTGAGTTCCTAGGCCTTATGCCCGACTACCTTGCCGGCATCACCCTGCGCGGCCTTGCCGTCATCTGCGCCGACCTGGACGGCAAACGCCAGACCTTCCTGCTGGAGGCCGAGCACGTGGCGCCGCATCGCGTGCCGCTCGACCTGACGGTGGCCTCGGTCGACCGCTTTACCATGGCGCACCGAACCTGCACCTTCCGCGAGCTGCTGGACGGCGACGCCACCACCGAGCAGCTCGTCGTCACCTTCCTGGCCATGCTGGAGCTCGCCAAGCGCGGCTCGCTCACGCTGAGCCAGGACGAGATCTTTGGAACCATTCAAATCAACCGCGTCGAGGGCGCCGAGGCATACGTGCCCGGCGAGGGCCCCGAGCTCACCGAATAGGAGCGGCAACCATGTCAACCCTTTCCACGCTAGAGGCAAACAGCCTCAAAGGCGCCCTGGAGGCGCTGCTGCTGGTGTCGAGCGACCCCGTGAGCGCACCCGCGCTGGCAGGAGCGCTGGATATCGCCCCCGGCGAGTGCGCGTCGCTGTTGGCCGAGCTCAAGGTTGAGTATGAGGAGGCCAATCGCGGCTTTCAGCTGCGCGAAGTAGCCGGTGGCTGGCGCCTGTTTACGCACCCCGCATACCACGACGTGGTCGAGGCCTATGTGCTGAGCTGGGACACGCAAAAGCTGTCGCAGGCGGCGCTCGAGACCCTGGCCGTCATCGCCTATCACCAGCCCGTCACGCGCGAGGTGGTCAAGGGCATCCGCGGCGTCAACTCCGACGGCGTCATCGCCTCGCTCGTGGACAAGGGCCTGGTTCGCGAGCTCGGCCGCGACCCCGAGCGCGGTCAGGCCATTATCTACGGCACGACCAACGCCTTCTTGGAAAAATTCGGTCTGCGTTCCACCCGCGACTTGCCCGATTTAGAGCAGTTTGCCCCCGACGAGCAGTCGCGCCAGTTTATCCGCGAGCGCCTGAGCGGCCGCAGCATTCAGTCCACGCTCGAGGAGCAGGCCGAGGACCTGGACGAAGAACGCGAACTGATCGATACCGATGTTGAGGACACCGATGGCGAGGAGCTTCTACCCACAGGTGTTACCTCGGAGGATAAGCATGACGAGGACTAGCGAAGCAGGGGAGACGCGCATCGCGAGCGCCACAGACACCACAGCGTCCGCAGGCGACGCCCAGCCCGTCTACCCACACACCATGCGCCTGCAGCGATTTTTGGCGCGCGCGGGCGTGGCGAGCCGCCGCGGCTCGGAGGACCTGATGACTGCCGGCCGCGTGACTGTCAACGGCCAGATCGCGACCGAGCTGGGCACCAAGGTCGACGTCGACCGCGATCATGTCGAGGTCGACGGTATGCCCGTCAAGCTCAACCAGGGCGCCGTGTACCTGATGCTCTACAAGCCGACCGGCTACCTCACCACCATGAGCGATCCGCAGGAGCGCCCTTGCGTGGCCGATCTGGTCCCGCGCGACCGCTTTCCGGGGCTGTTCCCGGTTGGTCGCCTAGACCGCGACACCACGGGCCTATTGCTCTTTACCACCGACGGCGATCTGTCGCAGGATCTGCTGCACCCCAGCAAGCACGTCTACAAGACCTACCAGGCGCTCGTGGACGGCAACCTGACCGATCGCGACTTGGAACCACTCCGTCGCGGCATCGAGCTCGACGACGGCCTGTGCCAGCCGGCAATCTGCCGTGTCATCAACGCGCGCGAGGCCGAGGCCGTGGCTCCGCAGGGTGTGAAGCCCGGAACCACCGCCGTTGAGGTCATCATCCGCGAGGGCCGCAAGAATCAGGTCAAGCGCATGCTGAGCAAGATCCACCATCCGGTGATCCGCCTGCACCGCTGCAACTTTGCCGGCCTGGAGCTCAAGGACGTGGCCAAGGGCTCGTGGCGCGAGCTCACCGACCGCGAGGTGCAGATTCTCAAGGACGGCGGAATCCCGCCCAAGCAGGCCAGCTCCAAGCGCGGCGCCGCGCCGGCGACTAACACCGCGAGTCGCACGCGGCACCACGGCAGCCACGGCTCCGCGCCCAAGCGCAACACCTACCGCGAGCGCTACACGAGCTAGGCAACCCGCCAAGCCGCAGCGCCTGCGTCCCATACCAACACGTCAACCACCGAAAGGAAGCATTGCATGATCGTTGCCATCGACGGCCCCGCCGGTTCCGGCAAGTCCACTATCGCCAAGGAGATCGCCCGCCAGCTGGGCTTTAACAAGCTCGACACGGGCGCTATGTATCGCGCCGTCACCTTCGCCGCGCTCGACCGCGGCATCGACCTGGACGACGAGGCGGCCATCGACGCCCTCGCCGAGCAAATCGAGATTCGTTTTACCAACGGCACCGGCGAGGACACGCGCCTGACCATCGACGGCAAGGACGCCTCGGCTGCCATCCGCACCCCGCAGGTTGACGCCAACGTGTCCAAGGTCTCGGCCTATCCGGGCGTGCGCGCAGCCATGCTCATCCATCAGCGCCGCGCCGCCGAGGACCGCGACATTGTCGCCGAGGGTCGCGACATCGGCACCGTCGTGTTCCCCAACGCACAGGTCAAGGTGTTCCTGACCGCCGACCCGCGCGAGCGTGCCCGTCGCCGCGTGCTGCAGCGCCACCAAAACGACGCCCAGCCGCTCACCACCGAGCAGCTCGAGGCCGAAGTCGACGAGACCCTCGACGCACTCAAACAGCGCGATAAACTCGACAGCAGCCGCGAGGTCGCGCCGCTCGTGCCCGCCGAGGACGCGGTGCACGTCGACTCCACCGCCCACACCATCGACGAGGTCGTCTCGATAATCGAGGACCTCATCAACCAAAGGAGGTAGCCCATGCGCCTGTTTAAGCAGACGCCCGAGGATTACTACAACGCCCCCTACGCCGAGTTCCCGGCGCTCATCCGCGGCACTGTCGCCGTGGTCATGGGCATCCTGTGGGTCTTCTCCAAGCTCATGTGGCGCTGGAAGGTCGAGGACGCCGACCTGCTGTTTGAGCGCAAGGACGGCCGCGGCAGCGTGGTCATCTGCAACCACACCTCGATGGCCGAGCTCTTGGCCGTGGAGACGGCGCTGTTCTTTGGCGGCCGCCGCGTGCGCCCCATCTTTAAGTCCGAATTTGCCAAGAGCAAGATTGTGCGCTGGGCCTTTAGCCGCGTGGGCGGCATTCCCGTGGAGCGCGGCACCGCCGACATGAAGTGCCTGCGCGCCGCCCAGCATGCGCTGCAGCGCGGCGAGGACGTTCTGATCTTCCCCGAGGGCACGCGCATCCGCTCGCGCGAGATTAAACCCGAGGTCCACGGCGGCTTTGCGCTCATCGCCCAGATGGGCAAGGCACCCGTCAACCCGCTCGCCATCTGCGGCTGGTCCGACATCACGCCTGCGGGCAAAAAGCTCATGCGTCCCAAGAAGTGCTGGATTCGTGCCGGCAAAGCCGTCTCGCTTTCCGATGCACCGGCCGGGCTTAAGCGTACGGAGCGCTTGGCCTGGTTTGAGTCCGAGGCTATGAGCCGCGTATACGCCATGCGCGACGAGCTGTGCGCCGAGCATCCTGGCAGGTTCTAGCCATGAGCGAGAACGTGACGAACACCGCCGCGACTGCGTCTGATCAAGACGGCGCGCCCACCATCGAGATTGCAGCCCACGCCGGCACCTGCTACGGCGTGCAGCGCGCGCTCGATATGGCGCTGGACGCCGCGCCGCAGGCAGGGGAGAGCGCGCAGGTCCACACCCTAGGGCCGCTCATCCATAACCCCATCGTGGTGCGCGAGCTTGCTGAGGCAGGCGTTGGCCTGGCCGAAAACCTGGATAATGCCGCAACCGGAACCGTGATCATCCGCGCCCACGGCGTGGTGCCGCAGGTGATCGATGCCGCCCGCGAGCGCGGTCTTACCGTGGTCGACGCCACCTGCCCCTACGTGAAAAAGGTACACGTGGCGGCGGAGCGCTTGGTGCGCGAGGGCTATCGCGTACTTGTCGTGGGCGAGCCGGGCCATCCCGAGGTGGAGGGCATCCTGGGCCACGCCGGCAATGATGCGCAGGTCGTGAGCTGTGCTGCCGACGCCGATGCCCTGTCGCTCAAGGGCAAGGTGGGCCTGGTTGTACAGACCACCCAGACCGCGCAGAACCTCGCCGAGGTCGTGGCCGCTATCACCCCGCGCGTACAGGAGCTGCGTGTGATCAACACCATCTGCGCCGCCACGAGCGAGCGTCAACAGGCAGCAGCCACACTTGCCAACCGCTGCGACTGCATGGTCGTCGTGGGCGGCAAAAACTCCGGCAACACCCGCCGTCTGGCGCAGATCTGCGCAGACGCCTGCGAGCGCACGCATCACATCGAGGAAGCTTCCGAGCTCCAGGCCGCATGGTTTACCGACGCTCACCACATCGGCATCACCGCCGGAGCCTCCACCCCGCAAGAACACATCGAACGCGCCGTCACGCGCATCAAGGAGCTTTGCCGCTAATCATGGACCAGACCGTACCCGCATACGCCGCCGAGGTGGCCGATTACGGGCGCAGCCGCGACCCCGAGCCGGGTGAGGGCGCGCTCGTTAAGAACGTGCGCCCCGAATCGCCCGCATGGGATGTGGGTATCGAGCCGGGCATGCGCGTACTCACGGTCAACGGTGAGCAGCTGACCGATATGATCGTGTGGCTCTGGGAGGCAGACGACGACACCGTCGAGCTGGAGGTTTTCGACCCGCGCGACGGCACCGTCACCCCCGTTGAGCTCGATCGCTTTCCCGGCGAGGACTGGGGTCTGGAGTTCGATGGCCCCATCTTCGATGGCATGCGTACCTGCGTAAACGCCTGCGTGTTCTGCTTTATGACCATGCTGCCCAAGGGCGGCCGCTCCACGCTCTACATCCGCGATGATGACTACCGCCTAAGCTTTTTGCAGGGCAACTTCGTCACGCTGACCAACCTCACCGACGAGGACGTGCAAAATGTCATCGACCGCAACATGAGCCCCATGAACGTGTCGGTCCACGCCGTGAGCCCCGACGTCCGCCGCCGTATGATGGGCCGCAATGCCCAGCGCGGCATGGACGTGCTCGAGGCCATCATGGCCGCCGGCATCGAGATTCACGCGCAGATCGTGCTGTGTCCCGGCATGAACGACGGCGAGGAGCTACAAAAGACGCTGCGCTTTTGCGAGGAGCACGAGCAAATCACGAGCCTGGGCATTGTGCCACTTGGTTTTACCAAGCATCAGAACCGTTTTAGCTGGTCCTACAGCGACAAGCCCGAGCTGGCGCGCGAGACCATCGACATGATCCGCCCCTTCCAGGACCGTGCCTTTGAGCGCTTTGGTCGTCACACTTTCCAGATGAGCGACGAGTTCTATCTGGACGCCGGCATCGAGCCGCCCGAGGCGGACTTTTACGACGGCTACCCGCAGTACTACGACGGCATCGGCATGATCCGCTCCTATCTGGATGAGACCGACAACGTGCTCGCTGCCGATGCCGAGCGCCTGTGCTGCGTTCGCGAGGCAATCGCCGCCCGTGGCCAGCGCCTGCTGTGTCTCTCGGGTGCCAGCGCGCGCGACACGGTGGCGCGCTTCGTGGAGTCGCCCCACGGCCTTGCCGGTACCGTCACGGCCATCAAAAACCGCTACTTTGGCGGCAACGTGGACGTGACCGGCCTCATCGTCGCCTGCGACATCTTGGAGCAGCTGCCGCAGGACCTGTCGGGGGTTATGCTCTTTGTGCCTAAGCTTATGTTCAACGCTGACGGCATGACGCTTGACGAGTATCATCGTGACGATTTACTTGCAAGCCTTACCGGTCGCAGTGCCGAGGTTCATGTGGTATCGACCATGCCGCATGAGCTGCTCGATACCCTGGAGCATATTCTTGGCATAACGCCCGCCAATTCAACTATTCCCGCTGACCCTACCCATTAAAGGAGAGCAGATGAAACCTATCGTCGCCGTCGTCGGACGCCCCAACGTGGGCAAGTCCACGCTCGTCAACCGCCTGGCCCAGACCTCGGACGCCATCGTCCACGAGTCCCGCGGCGTCACGCGCGACCGCTCATACCACACGGCCGATTGGAACGGCCGCGAGTTCACCATCGTCGACACGGGCGGCATCGAGCCGCTCAAGAGCGACGACGTTTTTGCCACGTCCATCCGCGACCAGGCCCTTGCCGCCGCCGAGGAAGCCGCCGTCATCCTGTTTGTGGTCGATGGCCGCACCGGCGTCACCGAGGAGGACGAGTCGGTCGCTCGCATGCTCAAGCGCTCCGACAAGCCGGTCTTTCTGCTGGTGAACAAGCTCGACAATCCCGATCGCGAAAACGACAACATCTGGGAGTTCTATTCACTTGGCATCGGTGAGCCCACGCCGCTCTCGGCCCTGCATGGGCATGGCACGGGCGACCTGCTCGACGACATCGTGGCCCTGTTGCCCGAGGAGGAGGACGAGGTCGCCGACGAGTTCCCCGACGCGCTGAACGTGGCCATCATCGGCCGCCCCAACGCCGGTAAGTCCTCGCTGTTCAACCGCATCCTGGGCGCCGACCGCTCCATCGTGTCCAACATCGCCGGCACCACGCGTGATGCCATCGACACCGTCGTCGAGCGCGACGGCAAGCACTACCGCATGGTCGACACCGCGGGCATTCGCAAGAAGAGCACCGTATACGAGAACATCGAGTACTATTCGATGGTCCGCGGCCTGCGTGCCATCGACCGCGCCGACGTGGCGCTGCTCGTCGTCGACGCCTCCGTGGGCGTAACCGAGCAGGACCAGAAGGTCATGGGCTTGGCCATCGAGCGCGGCTGCGCCATCGTGGTGCTGCTCAACAAGTGGGACCTGCTCGACGATGACCGCAAGCGCGAGGCCTGCATGGAGACCGTCGACCGCCGTCTGGGCGTCATGGCTCCCTGGGCCCAGTACCTGCGTATCTCGGCCCTGACCGGCCGCAGCGTCGAGAAGATCTGGGCGATGGTCGACGCGGCCGAAAAGACGCGCTCGCAAAAGATCACCACCTCGCGCCTCAACACGTTCCTCACCGACCTGCGCGAGTTTGGCCACACCGTGGTGGACGGCAAGCGTCGCCTGCGCATGCACTACGTGACTCAGACGGGCATCAACCCGCCGACGTTTACGTTCTTCGTCAACCACAGCGACCTGGTCAACGACACCTACCAGCGCTACGTGGAGAACCGTATGCGCTCGACCTTCGATTTTTCCGGCACGCCCATTCGACTCTTCTTTAGGAAGAAGGAGCAAAAGGATGCATAATCCGATTCTGCTGACCGCCATCTGCGCCGTGGTCTCGTTCTTTATCGGAGCGATTCCGTTTGGCCTGATCCTGGGCCGCGTGTTCAACCACACCGACATTCGCAAGGCGGGCTCCGGCAACATCGGCACCACCAACGCCCTGCGCGTAGCCGGACCCAAGGTGGCCGCGCTCACGCTGCTGCTCGACTGCCTTAAGGGCGCCATCTGCGTCATAATCGCCCGTCCGCTTATCGCGGGCGTGGGCTATGGCTTCCCTGTGAGCATCATGGCGCCTGGAGCCCCCGGCGACTGGATGCTCGGCGTCATCTGCCTGGCTGCGGTGTGGGGCCACATCTTCTCGCCTTACCTCAACTTCCATGGCGGCAAGGGTATCGCCGTGGGCTTGGGCGTCATCCTCGCCTGGTACATGCCCATCGGACTTTCGCTGCTGGGCATGTTCATCGTGGCCGTCGCCATCACCAAGTTTGTGTCGGTGGGCTCGCTTGCCGCGGCCATCGGTCTTCCCATCGCCGTCTGCGCGGTCTTTCCGTACAGCAGCCTGGAACTTAAGTTTTGCATGGCGCTGATCGGCATCACCGTGGTGTGGGCCCATCGTGCGAACATCAAAAAGCTCATGACGGGTAAGGAGTCCAAGCTCTCGTTTACCGAGCGCGTCACCGAGCCCGACGATAAGTAGGAGAGAGTCATGAATGTTGCGCTGATTGGCTCTGGCTCCTGGGGAACCGCCGTCGCCGGCCTTGCCGCCGCGCGGGCCGAGCGCGTGACCATGTGGGCCCATAGCGAGCAGACGGCCGCCGGCATCAATGGCGAGCACCGTAACCCCCGGTATCTTATGGGCTGCGAGCTGCCCGGCAACGTCGTCGCCACCACGGACCTGTCGCAGGGGCTCGACGGCGCCGACGCCATTATCTTTGCCGTGCCCTC
Organism: uncultured Collinsella sp.; assembly: GCA_900552705.1. GTDB lineage: Bacteria > Actinomycetota > Coriobacteriia > Coriobacteriales > Coriobacteriaceae > Collinsella. Next base: position 11,784 of record USAX01000015.1, read on the forward strand.
CACGCACCTGCGCAGCGTATGCCATCAGGCGGCACCTTGTATCGCCAGCGACACCCCGGTGCTCTGCCTCACCAAGGGCATTGAGCCCGAATCCGGCCTGCTCATGAGCGAGGTCATTGCCAGCGAAATCGGCAACGAAACGCGCGTGGCGGCGCTCTCCGGCCCCAACCATGCCGAGGAGATCTGCCGCGGCGGGCTTTCTGCCGCCGTCATCGCCAGCGAAGACCCGCAGGTAGGGGAGACCTTTAAGGACCTGCTCCTATCCACGGCCTTCCGCATCTACCTGTCGCAGGACATGACCGGCGTCGAGGTTTGCGGCGCCATGAAGAATGTCATCGCCATCGTGTGCGGCATCTCCGCCGGCACCGGCGCGGGCGACAACACGCTCGCCCTTATCATGACGCGCGGCCTGGCCGAGATTAGCCGACTGGTACACGCCCGTGGCGGGCAGGCCATAACGTGCATGGGACTCGCCGGCATGGGTGACCTCATCGCCACCTGTACCTCGGAGCATTCGCGCAACCGCACCTTTGGCTACGAGTTTGCCCACGGCGTGTCGCTCGACGAGTACCAGGCGCGCACGCATATGGTGGTCGAGGGCGCCGTCGCCGCCCGCAGCGTGAGCGAGCTCGCCCGTTCACTGGGCGTAGACATTCCGCTCACCTTTGCCGTGGAGCAAACGCTCTACAACGGTGTTACTTTGGATAGGGCGCTCGAGATTCTTACCGATCGCGTACCCTCCCAAGAGTTCTACGGACTCACCGACTAGCGCAGAAAGGCTTCTACCATGGGTTCCATCAAAATTGCTCCGTCCGTCCTCTCGGCCGACATGGCCAACCTCAAGGGCGAACTCGATAAGATCGCCGGTGCCGACTACGTGCACTTCGACGTCATGGACGGCCACTTTACCGGCAACCTCACCTTTGGCGTTGACATCCTCAAGGCCGTCAAGCGCTCCACCGACGTGCCGGTCGACGCGCACCTGATGGTGTCGAACCCCGACGAGACGGTCGATTGGTACGCCGACGCCGGTGCCGACATGATCACCGTGCACTACGAGGCTTCCACGCACCTGCACCGCACGCTCACGCATCTGCAGCAGCGCGGCGTCAAGGCCGGCGTGGTGCTCAACCCCGCCACCCCCGTGTGCGTGCTCGAGAGCATCATCGACGTCGTCGATATGGTGCTGCTCATGAGTGTGAACCCGGGCTTTGGCGGCCAGAGCTTTATCCCGGGCACGCTGCCTAAGCTGCACGAGCTTACGGCCATGTGTGAGCGTCACAGCGTGTCGCCCCTGATCGAGGTCGATGGCGGTATTTCTTCCAAGAACATCGCCGAGGTCGTCAAGGCCGGCGCCAACGTGCTCGTAGCCGGCTCCGCCGTTTTTAAGTCCGAAGATCCCGCCGCCGAGGTTGCGCTGCTGCAGAAGCTGGGCAATGAGGCCGCACAGGAGGCATAAACCCTTATGACCGCAGGTCAAAACCGCATACCCGTGAATCTTGACTATGCCGCCTCGACGCCCATGCGCGCCGAGGCGCTCCTTGCGCAGCGTGAGTACGATGATAGCGAGCTCGCCGGCGTCAACCCCAACTCGCTGCACTCACTTGGCCGCAAGGCCGCCGCACGCCTGGAAGTCGCCCGTCGCGAGATCGCCCGCAGCTTTGGCGCACGCGTTCGCCCGTCCGAGATCATCCTTACCAACGGCGGCACCGAGGCCAACCAGCTGGCGCTGCTCGGTCTTGCCGAGGGCGCTCGTCAGCGCGATCGCAAGCGTAACCGTGTGATCGTATCTGCCATCGAGCACGATTCGATTCTGGACAACCTGCCGCTGCTGCGCGCCGCCGGCTTTACCGTCGATCTGGTGCAACCCTGCCGTGCGGGCTACATTGAACCTGCCGCGCTCATCGAGCTGCTCGGCGACGACGTGGCGCTCGTAAGCATCATGGCCGCCAACAACGAGACCGGCGTGGTACAACCTATCCGCGAGCTTGCCTCGGCCGCGCATACCGCAGGCGCCCTGTTCCACACCGATGCCATCCAGGGCTACTTGCATATTCCGCTCGATGTCACCGAGCTGGGCGTCGACGCCATGTCCGTCGCAGCCCACAAGATTGGCGGTCCCGTGGCATCTGGCGCACTCTACCTTAAGAGCCGCACGCCGCTGCGCCCGCGCATCTTTGGCGGCGGACAGGAGGCCGGTCGTCGTGCCGGCACGCAAGACCTGCGAACGCAGCTCGCCTTTGCCGCTGCCGCCTCGTCTCTGACGCCCCATGTGGCTCAGGAGCGCGCGAAGCTGCAAGCCCTTTCCGACAAGCTCTACGCCACGCTTACGGCCCACCAGCGCATTCACGCCACCATGGGCGACTACGCACAGGCCGACCGTCTGCCGGGTATGGTTTCGATCTACATTGACGGCATGGACTCCGAGGAACTCATCATCAAGCTCGACGCCGCCGGCTTTGAGGTGTCGGCAGGCTCGGCATGCTCGAGTGGCAGCATGGACCCGAGCCACGTGCTCAGCGCGATGGGCATCGGCCGCGAACAGGCGCTGGGTGCCTTGCGCATCTCCTTCGATGATCGCGTGAATCCAGGCGATCTGGACGACTTTGCCCAGACGCTGCTCTCGATCGTAGGTGCCGCATGATTGTTGCCGATCTCGCGCGTGCCTTGCTGGCACGCTATCCCAAAGCAAATGCCGAGAGCTGGGATCACGTAGGACTTTCCGTAGGTGACCCTGCCGCCGAGATTACCGGCGTGGCCTGCGCACTCGACGCGACCGAAGCCAACGTGCACCGCGCCCAGGAGGCCGGTGCCAACGTGTTGTTGACGCATCATCCTATCTACATCAAGGCACCCGAGGCGTTTTGCCCGGCGGATGCGTCGCGTCCCCAGTGCAGCGCAGCACTGTTTGAGGCCGCCCGCTGCGGCGTGAGCATTATTTCACTCCATACCAATCTAGACCGCTCGCACGAGGCGCGCGCCTGCCTAAGTGAGCTGCTGGACGCCGCGCCCGCAAGCTCGTTGGAGCACGTGGACGACCCCGAGGCCTGCGGACTGGGCGTACTCGCGACCCTCCACGACCCCTGCAGCCTGCGCAACCTTGCCGCACGCGCCGCAGCGGCGTTTGGCAGCGACCCGCGCGTGTGGGGCGAGGCCGATCACCCGTGCCGAACCATCGCAATTTTGGGCGGTTCGCTGGGTGACTTTGGCGAGCTTGCCATCGCCGCCGGTGCGGATGTCATCGTGACGGGCGAGGCGGGCTACCACGCGGCACAGGACCTCACTCTGCGCGGTCTGCCGGTGATCTTGCTCGGCCACGACCGCTCCGAGGAGCCGTTCGTTGATATATTGATGAACTCTGCAGTTGACGCCGGGGTCGACCCCCGTCATGCGATTAAAATACTGAACCCTTGCCAATGGTGGACTGTGACAAAAGGAGAGAACTTATGAGCGCCGGCGCTACGCTACTCAAGCTGCAACAGATCGATTTGGAGCTCGCCCGCAACAAGAGCGAACTTGCCAATATGCCGGAGCTCAAGGAGCTCGCTTCCAAGCGCAAGACCTACGTTAAGCTCAAGGCCGAAATGACCAAGCTCTACGCCCAACGCAAGGACCTGGATATTGAGCTCGACGATCTCAACACCACCGAGATCCAGACCAATAACGCCATCGAGGCCGCTAAGAAGCGCCACGTTGACGGCTCCGACTACCGCGAGGTACAGGACCTGGAAAACGAGCTCGCCACCCTGGCCAAGCGCCTGGACAAGATTGAGCACACCCGCAAGGATGTCGTTGTCGCCCACAAAGAGGCGCTCGACCGCGAGACCCGCGCGCAGGCAATCATCGCCAAGTTCGAGGAGGGCGTGAAGGCCGATACCAAGGCCGCCCGCGCCAAGGCTGCCGACCTGCAGGCTCAGATCGAAGCCGCCACTAAGGAGCGCACCGCTCTTGCCGCCACGCTGCCGGCCAACGTGCTCACCGACTACGAGCGTCTGCTCAAGCAGTTCCGCGGCTTGGCCGTCGAGACCATCCAGGGCAACATCCCCACGGTCTGCCACACCGCGCTGCAGGCATCGTCCATGAGCGACCTCAACCACGACGGTAGCGAGATTACGCACTGTCCGTACTGCCACCGCCTCCTGGTGCTCCCGAGCAAGGAAGCCTAGCGATGACGGCGGCATCCAACAATTCAATGCAACTTGAGGGAAAAACGATCCTGCTGGGCATTACCGGCGGGATCGCCGCCTATAAGTCGTGCAATATCGTGCGCCTGCTGCAAAAGCGCGGCGCACGTGTCAAAGTCGTTATGAGCGAGCATGCCACGGAGTTCGTGGGCCCGCTCACGTTCCGCGCGCTCACCAATGAGCCGGTCGCGGTTGGGCTATTCGACGACCCGTCTGACCCCATCCACCATATCTCGCTTGCGCAGGAGCCCGATCTGGTGGTCGTGGCGCCCGCGACGGCCAATATCATCGCCAAGATGGCCAACGGCATCGCCGACGACCTCATCTCCACCACGCTGCTTGCCACGCCGCGCCCCATCGTGATCGCACCGGCCATGAACAATGGCATGTGGAAGGCACCGGCCACACAGGCCAACATGGCCACGTTGCGCGACCGCGGCGTTCACGTGGTGGGACCCGGCAGCGGCTACCTTGCGTGCGGCGACGTGGACACGGGCCGCATGAGCGAGCCCGAGGACATCGTCGAGGCTGTCTGTGAGGTGCTCAACCCCGTGCCGCAAGACCTGACGGGCAAGCGCATCGTCATCACCGCCGGCCCCACGCACGAGCCGATCGACCCGGTGCGATTCATTGGCAACCGTTCTTCGGGCAAGATGGGCATCGCCCTGGCGGGGGAGGCCGCACGTCGCGGTGCCGCCGTCACGCTCGTGCTGGGACCGACATCGCTCGATGTTCCCCGCGGTGTGGAGTGCGTGCACGTACAGACCGCCTCAGAAATGCTCAAGGCAGCGCTGAGCGCCTTCCAGACGGCCGACGCGGCCATTTGCGCCGCCGCCGTCGCCGACTACACGCCGGCGGCCCCGGCGGACCATAAACTCAAAAAGGCCAACGAGCGCCTGGATCGAATCGAGCTCGTCGAGACCGTTGACATCTTGGCCGAACTTTCACGCCAAAAGGGCGATCGCCTCGTAATCGGCTTTGCAGCCGAGACTGATAACGTCGTCGAGTACGCCGAGCGCAAATTGACCCGCAAAGGCTGCGATGCCATTATTGCCAACGATGTCTCACGCGCCGATTCGGGCTTTGGAACCGACACCAACAAGGCTTGGATCGTGAGCATAGCGGGTACGCAAGAACTACCCGTACTAACAAAACCCCAGCTCGCAGATACAATTTTGGACTTGCTTCAAAATTTGTAAAAAAGTTCTTGCACAAGGACAAAGTTTCGGGTTAATATACTCCCTGTTGCGAGCGAGAGCAGAGCAACAAACAAAAGCTTCGGGACGTGGCGCAGCTTGGTAGCGCACTTGACTGGGGGTCAAGGGGTCGCTGGTTCGAATCCAGTCGTCCCGACCAGAAGTTTGCAGGTCAGGCACTTAGTGCCTGACCTTTTTTGTTTTAAGCAATTGCTTAATTTTCAGTAAGCAACAGGGTGCCAAAAATCTACCTACGCGATAATCGCCTTTTGCGGCTACTTGCGCGTTTTGCACGCGCTTGAGCCGATTTATTAACGCGATATGAATCTACATACGCGTAGCTGGTATGCAGCCGAGCACAGGCTGTATTTATCGCGGCGATTAACACAGCTGGTGCGACTGTACCGAACAACCGGGTCGCTGTAATAGTTCCAGCAGCTCACTTGACCGGTTGTCAAGTGACTCATCGCCTTAAGAATCTCAAAAAGGGAAAGCCCGCGCAGGACAGCGCGGGCTTTGAACTAGATGCTGGTGGGACTAGAAGCAGAAGGCGGGGCGCACGTAGTAGGTGCGCGTCGCATCAGCGCCGGGTATGTCGCCGTTCCTCCAGTTGCCGAGGCCATCGACAAAGCGAAAGTTCGTGGAAGAGTTCGGAGGCACCGAGCGGGTCCAGTAGGTGCCACCGCTGGGCGACGAAGCTCCAGAATAGTTCGACTTCGTCACGCCCTTGAATTTGTAGTACTCGTACTGGGCGCCATCTGAGTTAAGGTCACCGTAGACTTCGGTCGCGGAGAGCAGGAATACCTTGTCGGCCGTGGCCGAAGGGGTATCTGCCGTGCCGCCGTCATTGTTGTAGGTCATCTTCGTGGCGGACTTCACCCTGGACTGGAACTCGGTAGGCAGCAGTGACCAGAGGTCGCCGCTGTTGAGACGGCTGCGGAGCTCGGAATTCTCCCAGCCGCCGATGCTGGTTTTCGTGGCGTTCATTTTCTGGCCACCAAGGACATTGCTGGTCGCCTCGAACGTCAAGCCCGCCTTGCCGCTACCGTCGGCAAGATCGTCATGATTGATGCCGACGATGCGGTATTCGAGCGTCTTGCCGTCCGTCAGCTTGATGGAGAACTTGGTGCCGACGTTCATCGCGGCTTCGGCCTTGGCGTAGACAGGCGAGGACGTACCGTTCTTGGCGATGTCGGTCGCGGCTGCCTTCTGCTCGTCCAAGGTCCAGTCCTTGGCGTCCTTGTTCACGACGGTCTTCATCGCCTCGCGGTAGGCCTTCTCCTCGGCGCTCATGAAGTTGTCGCCGGACGCGCCGGAGTCGACCGTGTTCGTGACCTGATTGAATTGGTTTCGGATGGCTCCCGCCACACCGGGGCCTGCGAACACGATCACCAGACCGATGAGGGCGATAATCAGTACGTACTCGATGATAGATTGGCCTCTTAGGAGAGTCGGCTCAGGAGCGACCCCCCCCCCGCCCGAGGCGTGATTGCCGCTGCATGCATATGCGGCTCCCTTCGCTCAGGGTTGATATTGCATGCAGGAAGTTACTATGGGCCAAACAGATCAGGGCGCAACGTGCCGCAGCGGCAATCACGCCGAAAGGGCAGGGTAATCAGTCGCGTCATCGTCCAAAACGGATCTAAGCGGCATTCGGTCCCAAAACGCATGCGGTTTCCTGCCCAAATATAGTCATTTATTCCGTATTCGCGGTCGATAACGGCGTTGAGGGTCCTCTGCATCCCCTGGGGGTCCTCCCCCCGAAGAGCATCTTGGCGTCGCTTTTGTGGTACTGAGCAGGGATGCGTTTAAGGACGGGATACCGTTTGGATGATGGGAGGGCTTCCCAGGGCATTCTTTTGCAATCTAGGTGTCGTTGGCTGTCCTGACGGGCGTCTATACTTAAATTGCTCACGCTGGGGGGGGTGCGCCCCGGGCGTATGACGGGCCGCCAGCTATGCGGTCGGCAAACAAGGGAGGTTAACTATGAATATTAACGAAGGCGGGAAGCCCTCAAATGCTGAGCTGTTGGAGAGGGTCGTCCGTGATAGGGTGGCGGCCGATAGCAGGTACAGGCCCGTGAGCGGACTGGGGGTCGTCGTGCACGGGAATGTCGTAGAGTTCATGGAGGACCAGGCTCATCTCACCGTCGACGCGCGGATCCCGCTCCAGATATCATGCCGTTTGTGCGAGACGGGGATTATCGTCGCCACGTTCCCCTCGCCGAGGATCGTTCCTCCATCTAAGCGGGACCAGTTCCTGACGCTTGCGAACGCCGTCAATATTGCCTGCGTGGGCGTTGGCGGACTCGTCCTGGACGACCTGGACCTCGCGTTCATGACCGGGATGCCGTACGAGCTTTTCAGGGCGGCACCCGATGAGGCGGGGCGAATCCTCCTCACGAGGGGTGTGGACCTGCTCGACAGCATCGCACTGGCAGCCCTGAGCCTCTCCGTGGGGGACTGGTCAATAGATAAGGCTCTCCACTACGTCGACACGCTCTACACGAACGGCTGTGTGCGGGAGGAGGACTGGTTCTAGCATGGAACCCATTGCCGAGCCCGTATCCAGAGCAATTCTACGTCGTTCTAGAACCCCTCTAAACTCCATCCCGTGTCGGCAGGCACCAGGGCACCATTGGCTCTGACTTCCTCGACGCGCTCAAGGTCTGCAGGAAGCAGGGGATGGGGCTCGCCGTCATCATCGCGGCGAACCGCGAGACGCTCGACGTGATAACGCCCAACGACGCCGCGGCGCCCGTCTCGTTCGAGAAGCTGCGGTCGCTGGCGCTCGACCTGGACGGCGCCATGAACGTCCCCTGCCGATAGGCGAGCTGACCCCGATGACCCTCGCGCCCTCGGGCATCGATGCCGAGATGCGCCGCGAGCACCCAAGGGACAACACTGCGCTATCGGAATCGCGCATCTAAGTCAGATCGGGAACGGTGCAAATACGGGCGTCCCGCCCACGCGAAAGCAGACGGGCCGCCCGATAGCGAATTCCTGACGGTTGCGATGCCCTAGCGTACCAGCATTACCTCTTGACGGATACGACCGCCTTGATGAGGGCGTGGTCGAATATATGCCCTTCCACCTTGAACCCCTCCTCGTCCTGGATGTAGACCACACTATCCTTGATATCCTCGCTGACCGTGAGACCGGGACCAACCAGTATGTGGTCAATCGATGTAAGGGCTTCGTCAGGGGTTCCCGAGGGACTGTAAGTCAACGCGCCCTTCGCGGCATCATTAAAATTACGCCCGTCGAGCAGGGATTTGTAGTCGCGTTTATTCCTCTGCTTGTAGTCGCCGTTATCGGAAGTGCGATTCGGGCTCAACTTCTTCCCGCTATTGAAATCCCCCACGATGATGTCGTATTTCGCGCCATACGACTCGAGGAGAGCGAGCTTACGCGCTATCTCCGCGGCGGGAGTCAAATTTTCATCGCCCCCTGCATGAACCGCGAGGGCGTTGATTTGCTGGCCATCATCGTGGATAACGAACGGTACGTAACGGTTCTTCAAGCCGTATTTGTCGTCGATGAATTCTTGCGGGATGTCCGGAACTTCGCTTATCAGCCCCCGCCTGGCGACCACGATCGTCTTGAGTAGCTGATAAGGAGTCTGGAAACCCTCGATGTAATCGAACCCGGCGGAGTCGAGATCCTGCCCGATTTTATCGGAGAGTTCCTTGTCTACGCCGGGACCTGAAACCTCATGCAGGACCAGCACCGTTTCCGTTTCCGCGTCCATAGGTTTGACGATCCCGTGGAAAATCGCTTCCCACGCGTTTCTCTCCCGTCTGTAAAACTTCTGGTCCGGCTCGTCCTCCTCCTGGAAATACATGTTGGTATTCAATGACTTGATCGTGACTGACATATATACTGCTTCCCTTCCGGCCTAACCCAGCCAGCCGTCCTCTTGTCGGCGGTGCCTTCAGCATCGTCGACAAGAGAGCCCATACCGATAGACTCATCATAAAGCCACGTGCGGACAGGAAATATGCTCGATGCCCACGAAGATCGCCATTCTCTGGCGCATGGGAGAGAAGGGGCATGGCCAAGGACGATCACGGCTTCACCGAGCAGGACATTCACAGCCGAAAAACGCAATCGTTGGCCATACCGTGGCCAACGTCGATAAAGCAGTCGTCCTGGCAGTATCGGCGGCATCCAGCAACAAGGGCCGCATCGGCGCCGTCATTTTGAAAAGTTAAGGGCGTCCAGACCCATCGTTGTCCGAAACGAAACGGGGCGGCACGAGCCCCGTACCGCCCCGACAAATCCAATATTTCACCGTTTCCCGAGGATACCGACCGACAAGGTCCATTTTTGTCAGCCGAGCCCCGGCCCAGAGTACCTGCCGGTCTCCGAGTCGTAGGCCAGCACCGCGACCTCGCCGTGCTCCGTGACGTTTGAGTCGACATAGTAGTGGCTCTCGCCGTCGAACCAGACCCCCCGGTACCCGGCGATACCGCTCACGGTCTCGGTGCTGACGTGGCCCGCGATGACGTCGAGATCGAAGTGCTCGCCGGCATACATCGGCAGCATCGCGGTAAACCACTCCGGCGGGGTGCCCACGCGCCATAGGTCCGCGGCCTCCTCATCGATTCCGGCATGTACAAACACCTGCCCGAAAGGCGACTCCCAGTAGTACGGGAGTCGCCCGACCCACCTGATGACGTCACCGTGAGATTTCCTTATGCGCCCCACCGTGTAGCGGTACGCCTCCTCGAAGCGCTTCAGGACGAGGAGGTGCCGCATATGCTCGAACTCATCCGGCTCGAGGAAGGACCTCGCGGTCGCCAGGTTGCTGTCAGCGAGCTTCCACGCCTGCGCGAAGTCGGGGTTGTCCACATTGGACATGTACTCCAGGAGCTGCTCCTCATGGTTTCGCGCAGCGCGATGACGCGCTCGCCGTAGCGCTCCTGCAACCCCATGACGGTCCTGAACACCCCGAGCGAGTCGGGGCCCCTGTCGCAGTAGTCGCCGAGGAGGACCAGCATGGAATCCTCGGATTCCATGTCGACAGTCTCCAGGGCCTTCAGAAATGGCTCAAGGCATCCATGGATATCCGACATGCAGTAAATGCGCATACATCTGCCTCCTCAGGATTAGTGTCTGGTCGCGGACGCCCGCTCGCCAAAGACAGAGTACCGCTCTGTCTTTGGCGAAGCGCAGCCCCCAGCGTGAGCAATTTCAGTATAGACGCTCATCAGGACAGCCGAGGACACCCGGAACGCAGGAGGGTGCCACGATGTGGCCTCATCATTCGAAGCGGCACCCCGTCCCAAAACGTATGCCGTCCGGCACGACCGACAGCCGAGCCTTGTGCCCCACTCGAGCAGTGCCAGAACCCCGTGCCGGAACCCACGCAAACGATGGCAGGGGAATTCAGCCGCGGCCATCGAGGAGCCGACCTAGGGACGGCGCCCTCATTCCTCAATGGATTTCCACCGCCCCTTATAGGTCTGGATTGATTTAATGCTTGATTTAATCCGGCTGAATAAGCCGACCATGGGCCGGTTGACATAATGTAAGGTAAAAGAGCAGATGCGGCCGTACGCCGGTGCGGGTGATGTGACAGAATGCAATACACGTATTGCATCTTACCGGGAGGTGCATCATGGCAACCGCCACCGCAGTCCTGAGAATCCCCGAGGACCTCTCGAACAGGTACGACCACCTGGCGAAGTCGACGGGCCGCACGAAAACCTTCTACATGACGGAGGCCCTCGCCGCGGAGATAGACAGGCTCGAATACGAGTACGGCCTCATGAATTATCCGGGAGGCGTTTGGTTGCGAGGCATGCCAGTGTGAGGGCCTGATTCGTCAGGCCCCGCACAGGGGGACCGCGATGGTGGCCACCGCGCCGCCCGAGGGGCTGTTGGCGAGCGAGACGGAGCCCCCGTGGGCGCTCGCGGCCTCGGAGGCGACGTGGAGGCCGAGCCCGTAGTGGCGGCCTCCGTCACGCGAGGAGCGGGACGAGTCGTCTGTGAAGAGGCGCTCGCAGCCGCGTTCGAGGGCGGCGGGAGAGAAGCCCGGTCCGTCGTCGGCCACCTCGATGACGAGGTGTCCGCCCGCGACGTCGCAGGAGACCGCCACGCGCGAGCGCGCGTGCTCGGCGGCGTTGGCCACGAGGTTCGCGGCGGCTCGCGCCAGGGCGGTTCGGTCGAGCGGGGCCTCGGGCGCGCCCACGACAGCGGGGCCCGTGGCCGCGTCGAGCGTCACGCCTCGCGCCCGGGCGATCTGGGCGGCCTCGGCGAGGACCTGTTCACAGAGCTCGGCCGGCCGCATGGGGGCCCTCTCCGCCCCGCCGGACCCGCGCGAGGCCTCGATGAGCAGGCGCACGTAGCCGTCGAGCCTTTCGACACCGCCGGCTATGTCGCGCGCGGCGGCCGAGAGGTCGCTGTCATTCTCGTCTTCCAGCTCCTCCGCCACGAAGTCGGCGTTGGCGCGCAGCACGGTGAGCGGCGTCTTGAGGTCGTGGGCGAGCGACGCCATCTGCTCGCGCTGCCCCCGCTCCGCGGCCCAGCGGGCCTCGAGCGACTCGGCGCGGGAGGCCCGCCTGGCGTCCATCGCGGCGAGGACGTCGTTCACCTCACGCACGGTGGGGCTGCCGACCGCGAAGTCGCGCTCCCCCGCGCCGACGCGCCCCGCCGCCTCCGCGAGCGGCGCCATCTGGCGCGAGCTCCCGCGGCCCGCACCGCCCCCCCCCGGCGCGCTGGTGACCCCCCCCCATTGGGGGGTGCCCGCCAGCAGCCTCCGCGCCGCGGCGACCGCCTCCTGCCGATCGCGACAGCGCTGGCCGCTCAGCGTCTCCAGTTCGAACAGATTGGGGGTGATCCCTTGCGCCAGCGGCAGCAGGTGCTGACGATAGGCGTCCGGGATTT
>USAX01000016.1 GCA_900552705.1 uncultured Collinsella sp.
CTCGTTTCCCCCGAAACTCGAGCCATTAATGCAATTTGTTAGAAGCATATCTTAGTACTAACGGCGCAGATGTAAACCATCTGCCGCTAATCGGTATTCCCTACTGGGCGAACTGGCTGCGGTAGAGCTCGGCGTAAAAGCCGCCTGCCGCGAGCAGTTCGTCATGCGTGCCGCGCTCGATAATCTGGCCGTCGCGCATCACCAGAATGCAGTCGGCGTTGCGGATGGTGCTTAGGCGGTGCGCCACCACAAAGCTCGTGCGGCCAGCCATGAGCTCGTCGAATGCCGCCTGCACCTGCAGCTCGGTACGCGTATCGATGCTCGACGTTGCCTCGTCCAGCAGCAGAATCGCCGGATCGGTGAGCATGACGCGCGCGATGCACAGCAGCTGTTTTTGACCCTGGCTAAACGTGCCGCCGTCCTCGCCGATCACCGTGTCGTAGCCGCCTGGCAGCTGCACGATAAACTTATGCGCGTGCGCGCGCTTGGCGGCCTCGATAATCTGCTCGCGCGTGGCATCGGGGCAACCGTACGCGATGTTTTCCGCCACCGTGCCCTCGAACAGCCAGGTGTCCTGCAGCACCATGCCAAAGGCACGGCGCAGGCTCGAGCGCGTGTAGTCGCGCGATGAGCGACCGTCCACAAAGATGCGGCCGGCATCGATATCGTAAAAACGCAGCAGCAGGTTGATGAGCGTCGTCTTGCCACAGCCCGTGGGGCCGACGAGGGCAAAGCGCATGCCGGGTTTGGCGTCAATGCAAATGTCCTGCAGCAGCTTGCGGTCGGGCACGTAGCTAAAGTCCACATGCTCAAAGGTCACCTCACCCTGCGGGGCGGCGAGCTCTACGGCGTCCGACGCGTCGGGCTCCTGCTCGCGCGCATCGAGCAGCGCAAACATGCGGCGCGCCGAGGCATACGCCGTCTGGATTTGCGTGATGACGTTGGTAACCTCGTTGAACGGCTTGGTGTACTGGTTGGCGTAGGACAGGAAGATCTGCACGCCACCCACCGTAAGCGCCGCGGGCACGCCCGTGATCACGCCCACGCAGCCGATCACAGCGACCACAGCATAGATGATGTTGTTGATAAAGCGCGTGCCGGGGTTGGAGAGCGAGCCCATAAACTGCGCGCGCTCACCTGCCGTATAAAGCTCGGCGTTGAGGGCATCGAAGCGCTGCTGAGCGCTCGGGCCGTAGGCAAACGCGTCCACGAGCTTCTGCTCGCCCACATACTCCTCGATGTGGCCACCAAGTTGGCCTTGGATGCGTTGCTGGGCCGTAAAGCTCTTGTTGGAGAGCTTGGCGATGGCACCGGCCGCAAAGATGGAAAGCGGCGTGACGAGCACCACCACGAGCGTCATGGTCAGGTTGATGGAGAGCATAAACGCAAGCGTGCCGACGATGGTGATAACGCCGGTGAAGAGCTGGGTAAAGCCCTGCAGCAGGCCGTCGCCTACCTGGTCGACATCGTTGACCACGCGGCTCATCAGGTCGCCGTGGGCATGGCTGTCGATAAAGCTGAGCGGCATGCGGCTGAGCTTGTCGCTTGCCTCCACGCGCATATCGCGCACCGTCTCGTAGGACAGGCGGTTGACGCAATAGCCCTGCAGCCACTGGAAGGCCGCGGCACCCATCACGACGAGCGCGAGCTTGGTGACAAGCGGCAGCAGTGTATCGAAATCCACCTGCCCGGCGGCGACGATAAGGTCGATGCCCTCACCAATGAGAATGGGCGTGTAGAGCTGCAAGATAACGGAGATGGCGGCACTCACAAACGAAGCCGCAAACGAGACGCGGTGCGGACGAACGTAATCCATCAGGCGGCGGGTCACCGCGCCCACGGGATAGCGCTCGGGATCGCCGGGCTGGCGCGGACCGTCGCCCAGGTCGTTGAGGCTATCGTTGCCGGACACGTTGGCCGTCATCGTGGCGACCGAACCGGAAGAAGTATACGGATTCATTTAGCAGCCCTCCTTTGCGCAAGTGGATGCGGAGGCCGTCGGGGCGGATGTGGGCGTCGCGCTCCCCTGCTGGCCCTCGAGTTCCTCGCGGCGCAGCTGCGACTGGCAAATCTCGCGATAGAGCTGGCAGGTCGCATACAGCTCGTCGTGCGTGCCCAGGCCCGCGACCGAACCGTGGTCGAGCACGCAGATCATGTCGGCATCGCGCACGGTCGAGACGCGCTGGCTCACAATCACCGTGGTCAGCGGCAGCCCGCCCGCGGCGGCGCCGCGCACGCTGCGCTCGCGAATGGCATGGCGAAGCGCCGCATCGGTCTTAAAGTCGAGCGCCGAGGCGGAATCGTCCATGACCAGAATCTGCGGCGAGCCCACCAGGGCGCGCGCGATGGTCAGGCGCTGGCGCTGGCCACCGCTGAAGTTCTTGCCGCCCGCCTCGACCGGGGCGTCGAGCCCCTGCGGCTTGTTGCGCACGAACTCGCTCGCCTGCGCCATGTCGAGCGCCGCCCAGAGCTCATCGTCGGTCGCCGACTCGTCACGCCAAGTCAGGTTGTTGCGGATGGTGCCGCTCACCAGCGACGCTCGCTGCGGGACGGTCGCGACCACGTGGCGCAGCTGATCGAGCGGCCAGGTGCGCACGTCGGCGCCCATCACGCTCACGCTGCCGGTGCCCGCATCGTACAGGCGCGGGATAAGCGAAACGAGCGTGGACTTGCCGCTGCCCGTGCCGCCGATAATGCCAAGCGTCTTGCCCAGCGGCAGTTCCAGGGTCACATCGTCGACGGCGTTGGCAGCGCCCGCGCCAAACGAAAAACTCGCATGGTCAAAGCTCAGCGCAAAAACGGGAGTGGCACCACTTGTCAGCTCGCTCGGCTCGGGCAGCGCGACCGGCTGGTTGCCCCCGTCCGTGATGCTCGGCTCGCAATCGAGCACCTCGTTGATGCGCGACGCGCTGGCACTCGCCTTGGTAAAGACCACGACCAAGTTGGCCACGTAGACGATGGAGGTGAGGGTCTGCGTCATATAGTTCACAAACGCCATAACCTGACCCTGCGTAAGCTCGCCCACGTTGACCTGGATGCCGCCCACCCACAGGATGGCGCACACGCCCAGGTTCATCACGAGAAACGTGACAGGGTTGAGAATCGAGGAGAGCTTGCCCACCGCGATGGCAGTATTGGCCTGGTCATCGGCGGCTTGGGCAAAGCGCTCACGCTCGTGGTCCTCGCGCACGAAGGCGCGAACCACGCGAGCGCCCGAAAGCCCCTCGCGGCAGATAAGCGCGATGCGGTCGAGCTTTGCCTGCAGCTGCCTGTAATACGGAACGCAGCGCGCCATGACAAACCAAAACACCAGGCCGATGGCGGGCGTGCAGATCAAAAAGATAATGCCGAGCTTAAGGTCGATGGCAAGGGCCGCGCACATGGAGCCCACCGCCAGAAAGGGCCAACGGATAAGCATGCGCACGCCCAGCGCCACGGCAAGCTGCACCTGGTTGACGTCGTTGGTGATGCGCGTGATGAGCGACGGCGTGCCAAAGCGATCGAGCTCAGCATAGCTCAGCCTGTTGATGTGCTCGTAGAGCGCGCCGCGAATGTCGGTGCCCATGCCCTGCGAGGTGAGCGCCGCCATCTTTTGGCAGACGAGCGTAAACGAGATGCCGATCACAGCCATGGCGGCAAGCACCATGCCGTAGTGGACGACGGCGTCCACGTCGTGCGAGCCAATGCCCTTATCGATCATCTGGGCAATTACCAGCGGCGTCAGCAGGTCAAAGATAACTTCGATCAGCTTGCACGCAGGACCAATCACCATATACCGACGAAACTTACCACCAAAACGCCTAAGCAACTCAATCATAAAAAGGCGCTCCCTATCATCATCTCTCTTCAATCTGGTTCATGATAGTACGGCGAACCCTGGAGATGTGTAAGCAACTCGTTACAGATGTAAGGGCAATGGTCACTAGCGCCCAAGGCATGTAGCAGCCGATGTTTTGGCAACGCCAGCGAGCGGCATAACGCCAGGGATTCAATTATCAGATAAATGTGACCCTTCAGGCGGTTTTGGTCGGCTACCCGCGAGTGCCGGCAGGGCGCTTGGTAGTCGAGCGATCCCGCAGGCGAAGCCGAGGACCAGCGAGACACCAAGCGCCCTGCCGGCACTCGCGGGTAGCCGCGGCACCAAAAAGCGCCTGCGCACTCGATGGATTCGGATGCCCGACAGAGGCTCCTTATGGCTGCTTCCTTCCGGACCTGACCAGATTCGGAACATGTCGTCATCCGAACCCATCGAACGCGCTAGGCGCTCGGTATATCTTACCTGCTCCCGCCCGATGGGGCAAGATAGCTAATTTGGAACGGGGCCTTTTGACTACTCGGGCAATCAGATCGACAAGTAGCCAAAATAGCCCCGTTCCAAAAAGACTGGTCTGACGCTGCGCCACGAAAAGGGCCTATCTACTACGTTTTGGTCGCAGGGGTCAACCATAGCGTGCTTTTTCGAAAAGCGGCAAGCTCTCTACCTGCTGTTTTTATTTCCCAAATTCCGGGATGGTCGAGGGCACCCGGTTAAACGTAGTAGATGGTCGCCTTTCGTGGCAGGCGGTCCGGCTCGAGACCCAAGGCAGCCAACCTCGAATGGCCATTCTCGAAGTTGCGGTGGAATACGGACTGGATTGGCACCTTAAAGGCAAAAACACTCCGTATTTCACCGCAACTTATCGAGGGGATGGGTTTTAGATACGGCCAAGGTCGTAGGATCGAGCGGCCGCTTCGCCGGCGCAGATGAGGTTGGCTGCGGCTTCCTGCGGATTAAGCGCTTGGTCGAGGGACATGGGCTTGCGGCAGATCGGAAGCACCAAGTCAATGCCCTGCTCATACACCGCATCCAGGTTGTCGGCGCGACCGCCCACGACGGCGACTACCGGCTTGCCATAGCGCTTCGCACGACGGGCTACGCCCACCGGTGCCTTGCCGGCGGCGGACTGCTCATCCATATTGCCCTCGCCCGTTATGACCAGGTCGACATCACGCACATGCTCGTCAAACCCAATCAGATCGAGCACCGTCTCCACGCCCGAGCGCAACTCGGCGCCGAGTGCCAACAGCGCTGCTCCCAGACCCCCGGCGGCACCAGCGCCGGGCACGCCGAGCACCGAGCCAAATGTCCGTGCACCCTCGGTCACGCGCAGCAACCCCTGAGCCCGCGCCTTAGCAATCGCCGTATCGAGCAGGCGGCCGTAGCCGACCATCCAACTGTCGTACCTGTGAAGCGCCTCGGCGTCATCTGTCGGCAGGCCCTTCTGCCCACCGAACACTGTCAGCGCGCCGCGACGCCCCACGAGTGGGTTCTCGACATCGGAAAGTACAACGATACGAGCGCCGTCCAAAGCCTGCAGCGCTGGCGCCAAATCAACGCTCGCCACCTGCTCAAGGCCCGCAAGACCGGGGGCAATATTGCAGCCATGCTCATCGACCACACGCGCGCCCAGCGCCTGCAGCATGCCGGCGCCGCCGTCGTTGGTGGCACTACCGCCCAGACCAATATAGATAGTCTTTGCCCCGGCACGGACCGCGCGAAGCATCAACTCGCCCACGCCAAAGGTCGAAGCCACAAGCGCCGCCGATTCCGCGCAAGACGAATACCCAATGCCCGCCGCCTCGGCCATCTCAATAACAGCCGACTCGTGCTCGCCGTCCACCAGCACCCGGGCAGACACGCGATCGCCCAAGGGGCCTGCAACCTCGCAGGTCACAAGCTCACCGCCGCACGCGGCAACGGCATCGAGCGTTCCCTCGCCGCCATCTGCCAGCGGCAATGTGCACGCCTCGGCATCGGGCCACACACGGCGCACGCCTTCGGCAACGGCCTCCTCCGCCTGTGCACTCGAAACGCTGCCCTTAAAGGAGTCGATCGCCAGCAGCACACGGCGGGGCCGGCGGCACACGGCACCAAAATCGACCGCCTCAACGGCAATATCTTCGGCACACGCGAGCGCCTCGGCATGAGCGGCATGCGCCTCAAGATCGGCCCCACAACCGCAGCCAACACCATCGGCGCCACGCAGCCCACTAAAATAGCCGCTCAACACCTCACGACACTCATCCGCCAGCACGCCGGTGGTCACATTAAACCGATGGTTCAGGCGCGAATCGGCATTCAGGTCATACAGCGAACCCAGTGCGCCGGCCTTGGCATCAGCCGCGCCATACACGCAGCGCCCCACGCGCGCGTTGACCATAAGCCCCGCACACATGCAGCAAGGCTCGAGCGTTACATAGACCGTGCAATCGGAAAGGCGCCAGCGACCGAGCGACCGAGCGGCAGCGCACAGGGCCGCGAACTCTGCATGCGCCGAAGGGTCCTGGTCGAGCTCACGACGATTATGTGCCCGCGCGACAATCTCACCCGCACGCACCACAACAGCGCCAATGGGCACTTCGCCCACCGCGGCGGCGGCGCGCGCCTCGGCCAGTGCCTCGCGCATGAACTTCTCGTCGATTTCGGTGCTCGTCATCGTTCGCCTTCCCTGTTGCAAATTCAAAACGATGCTATCATTACGACTCACGGAGAGATGGCAGAGCGGTTGAATGCGGCGGTCTTGAAAACCGTTGAGCGCGAGAGCGTTCCGGGGGTTCGAATCCCCCTCTCTCCGCCACTTCTAGTGATGCACCGGCGTCATGGTTCGCTCGAACAGCGCATCGACCACGTCGGCCATCTCGGGTCGACGCTCGAGGTCGTGACCCGACTCCCACCATATCGTGAAAAGTCGAATAATACCGCCGGCGACAAACTCTGACGTCGTCTCAAGCGAAACGGGGGCCAGGGCATCCTCGGCAAGCACGTTCATCACACGCTCGCGGATAGAGCGGGCAATACGGTCGCAAATAACGTTGGTCAACATGCCCGACATGCTGCTAGCCAAAATGTTATCCATGAGCTGCTCATGCGCCAGAATCAAATCCATGGCATCGTCCAAAATCGCATGTCGAAGCGCGCGCACGTCCTCAGCAGACACTGCGCCGGCCTCATCGGGCTGTTTTTGCGGCAAGCCCGACATGAGCTCATCGATATAAAAGGCGAAGTAATCGTTTTTATCGCGAAAGTGCTTATAGAACGTCGTGCGGCGAATCATGGCACGGTCGCAAAGCATGGCAACCGTCAAATCCTCAAAACGATGCTCTTCCAAAAGCTCGGTAAAGGCATCGAACAGGGCACGATAGGTTTTCTTGATGCGAAGGTCCATCCGTATCGCCATCCTCAAGGCGTAGACAGCATTCCTTAATTTGTCGCATATCTTACACCTGTACCACCCGTTCGATATTGGCGACCCCTCCTTGGTTGAAACATAACGCTCACCGGAAAGTTCGGCACCGCCAAAGGTTGCGGGTATACTTAATACTGTTACACCAACGGCAGCTGGCGCGAAACGCCGCGGCCATTCGAAACGGAGACATCATGGCTACCATCATCATCGGTATCGTTGTTGTCGTTGTGATTGTCTGCGCCATCGCCGGCATCTACAACAACATGGTCACCAAGCGCAATCGCATCGATAATGCCTGGCAGAACATCGACACGCAGCTGCAGCGCCGCAACGACCTGATCCCCAACTTGGTGGAGACCGTCAAGGGCTACGCCAAGCACGAGCAGGAGACGCTCTCCGCCGTGATCAGCGCTCGCAACACCGCCGTCAAGGCGACCACGCCCGAGGCCAAGATGGAAGCAGACAACGTGCTGACCGGTGCGCTGCGCCAGCTCTTTGCCGTGGCCGAAGCCTACCCCGACCTTAAGGCAAACACCAACTTTATGCAGCTCCAGGCATCGCTCGAGGACACCGAGAACAAGGTGAGCTACGCGCGCCAAAGCTACAACGACTGCGTGCTCAGCTACAACAACGCCATCCAGACGTTCCCGGCCGTTATCTTTGCCGGCATCTTCCAGTTTAAGGAGCGCCAGGGCTTCGAGGCAGCTGAGGCCGCCCGCCAGGCACCGACCGTCAAGTTCTAACAATCACGGCCGAGTCTTAAGCCAGCTCATCAACCCTTTGGGGTCCAAGGCACAAACCTTGGGCCCTTTTCTTATCCACGCACAACGCGCGACCAAAAGGCCGCGCACCATCTTTATTCAGATTAATTATTGCCCGTTGTGGCAACGCCGAGCCCGCAGGGCGGAGAGCAAGTTCCTTCCCGGCGCACTCCGCAGGACGCAAGAAGCCCTCGCCGCACGTAGTGCGCAGCGAGGGCTTCTTGCATGTCCGAGGACGCGCCGGGAGGGAACTTGCTCTCTGCCCGGATAGGTAAGACAAATTACGCGACGGTGTAAACCCAGTTGTGCTTATCCTCGACAGCACCGGACTGGATACCAGTCAGGGTCTCGCGGAGTTTCTTCATCACGGGGCCGATCTCGGTGTAGCCAGCCGGGAAGGTCACGGTCTCGTCGGCGCCGTAGACCTTGTTGTCGATCTCGCCCACCGGGGAGATGACAGCAGCGGTACCACACAGGCCGCACTCGACAAAAGTACCGGCCTTGACCTCGGCCCACTCGACGGGACGCTGGTCAACGGTCATGCCCAGGTCCTGAGCAACCTGAACGAGCGAACGGCGGGTGATGGAGGGCAGGATGGAGTCGGTGTGCGACTGCGGAACGACGAGGGTGCCATCCTCCTTCACGAACAGGACGTTGGCTCCACCGGTCTCCTCGACATAGGTGCGGGACTCGGAGTCGAGATACAGGTTCTCGGCATAGCCCTCGCGATGGGCCTCCATCGTGGGCTTGAGGGACATGGCGTAGTTGAGGCCGGCCTTGATGTTGCCGGTGCCGTGCGGTGCGGCGCGGTCGTACTCGGAAACGCGCAGCTTGACGGGCTTAAGGCCTCCCTTAAAGTACGGACCGACCGGGGTCACGAGAATGCGGAACGTGTACTCAGGAGCGGGAGCCACGCCAATCACGTCACCAGAGCCAATCATAAACGGACGCACGTACAGGGTCGCGCCGGAGCCGAAGGGCGGAACCCAGGCGGCGTTGGCAGAAACGACCTGCTTGACGGCCTCGACGAACTTGTCCTTGGGGAACGGGGGCATCTCGAGGCGCTGCGCAGAGTTGTACATACGCTCGGCGTTCATGTCGGGACGGAAGCAGACGATGCTGCCGTCCTCGGCGGTGTAGGCCTTCAGGCCCTCAAAGACCTCCTGGCAGTAATGGAAGATGCCACCGCACTCGGAGACATGCAGGGTGTGATCGGTGGTCAGGCCGCCCTCGTCCCACTCGCCATCCTTCCAATGAGCCTCGTAGCTGTAATCGGTCTTCATGTAGCCAAAGCCGAGGCTACCCCAATCGATATCCTTCTTCTCGACAGTCATATGTCGCTCCTTACATACACAGTTGCATACTCGCGAACCCGCACGCAAGGACCGAGGCCGACCGCGTCGCAACGTCGCACGCCCGGAGCGTAGAGCCGGACGGGACACGCGAACGGCATCGAAGCCGATGGCACGTCGATTCGCATGCACGAGATTGTACTCCCCGTACGCGTCTGATAAAACGCTTTTCTTTAACTAAGTAAAGTATTTTCATTTGACCGAAGCAAAAAGGCCCGCCACCGTAAAGGGTGACGGGCCTCAACGGCACGGTTTGCGCGCTGGCTCGAGCTACGCGTTCTTTTTGCCCAGCTTAGCCTTAATCAGACCGACCACGGTCGGGATGATCGACACGGCGACGATGCCGATAATCAGCAGCTCAAAGTGCTCCTGCACAAAGGGGATGCCGCCAAAGAAGTAGCCCAGCAGCGTAAAGACCGTCGACCAGGTAATGCCGCCCAACACGTTAAAGATGACAAAGTTGCGCCAATGCATGCCGCCCATGCCGGCGATGAAGGGCACAAAGGTGCGGATAAACGGGAAGAAGCGACCCAGGAAGATGGCCAGGTGGCCCCATTTGTCCAGGAAGTCCTCGGACTTTTTGATGCGCTCGGGCGTCATGGCCTTCACCTTGCCCGAGGCAATGATCTTTTTGCCAAAGAAATGGCCGATCATAAAGTTGCACTGATCGCCCAAGATGGCAGCGGCCCATGCAACGGCCAGCAAAGCCACGATGTTAAAGCCGCCGTTGTGGGCAAAGAAACCCGAGGCAAACAGCAGCGAGTCGCCGGGAAGGAACGGGAAGAACACCACGCCCGTCTCGATAAAGATAATCAGGAACACGCAGCCGTACGCCATAAGCGGGCCGGCGGCGATCCAGCTGGCGATCGCGGTGCGCGGATCCTTAAGCAGCTCGGCGATAAAATTGATAAAACCCATGAAGTAAAACCTCTCAGTTGTGGGCGCGGACACGTCCAAGTTGACCAGTATACGGTTGTGACGCGGCAACGCACACGACCTTACAAAAGCGTGACTTCATTACCAGCAAGTTTGCATAATTGACACCTGTCGCGCAATGCCGCCAAGATTGCTCTTCCTAATCCCTAGCGAATCGCTATACTTTATTGAATTGCATTGTCACGGCGCTAAGGGAGGGCGGCCGGTGAGCTTTATCAATACCATTCGCGAGGACATCAAGACCGTCCAGGCGCAGGACCCCGCCGCGCAAAACGGTCTGGTGATTTTCCTCTCCTATCCCGGCCTACACGCCAAGTGGAACCACGTGCCCGAGCACTGGCTGTGGGAGCACGGTCATCGCTCACTCGCCCGCGTGCTCTCGCAGTTAACCCGCCATGTCACTGGTGTTGAGATTCATCCCGCCGCGCAGATCGGCAAGCACTTCTTTATCGACCACGCCATGGGCGTCGTCATTGGCGAGACCACCGTCGTGGGCGACAACTGCGTGCTCTACCAGGGCGTCACGCTCGGCGGCACCGGCAACGAGACCGGCAAGCGCCACCCCACCCTGGGCAACAACGTCACCGTGGGCACGGGCGCCAAGGTGCTCGGCAACATTCGCATCGGCAACAACGTCAAAATCGGCGGCAACTCGGTTGTCGTCAAAGACGTGCCCGACAACTGCACCGTCGTGGGCGTGCCCGGCCGCATCATCAAGCGCAACGGCTGCCGCGTATTCGAGGAAAGCTTCGACGCCAAGCAGCATCGCGAGTACATGCCCGACGATGCCGCCGAGCAGAGCGCCCTCAACCGCCAGGGCATCACCGAAAACGCCCGTCGCGTCAAGGAACTCGAGCGAGAAGTGGCCGAGCTCAAAGCCCTCGTCGCCAAGCTCGTGGACGAGCGCTAGGGCCGCGGGCAACCGCCACAGCATGAACGCCAACACAGAAGGCGCGCCGGTGAATCCGCCCCCCCCCGGCGCGCCTTCTTTTCGATGTGACATACGGGACTGCCCCTTTGTCACCTTATGCGAACTGGCTTAGGTAGAGGTCGGCGTAGGCGCCCTCGGCAGCCAGCAGCTCCTTGTGCGTTCCCTGCTCGATAATGTTGCCGTGATCCATAACCAAGATCAGGTCGGCATCCACGATCGTCGACAGGCGATGCGCGATCACAAAGCTCGTGCGTCCGCGCATCAGTGCGTCCATGGCGCGACCGATGGCAAGTTCGGTGCGCGTATCCACGCTCGACGTCGCCTCGTCCAGGATGAGAATCGCCGGGTTGTTGAGCAGCACGCGCGCGATGGTCAGCAGCTGGCGCTGGCCCTGGCTGATGCTTTCGGCATCGTTGGCCACACGCGTGTCGTAGCTCTGCGGCATGGTGCGCACAAAGAAGTCGACCTGCGCGGCGCGGGCGGCAGCCACGATCTCGTCGCGCGTTGCCTCGGGGCAGCCGTAGGCGATGTTTTCGGCAATCGTGCCATCGAACAACCAGGCATCCTGCAGCACCATGCCAAACTGCTGCCGCAGCTCGCCGCGATCCATGCGACTTGTATCCACGCCGTCGAGCGTAATGCGCCCGCCGTCAATCTCGTAGAAGCGCATGAGCAGGTTGATGAGTGTGGTCTTGCCCGCGCCCGTGGTTCCCACCACGGCGATCTTCTGGCCCGGCTCGGCGGTAAACGACACATCGCGCATGAGCGGCTTGTCAGGCGTATAGCCAAAGCGCACATGCTCAAAAGCGACGCGGCCCTCCACGCGGCCCGGCAGCTTGACAGCCTCGCCCGGCTGCGGGTCGGCCTCCATCTCGGGCTCATCGAGCAGATCGAACACGCGCTCCGCGCTCGCCAGCGCGCTCTGCAGCGAGTTGAAGGTAAACGACAGCTGCGTCATGGGCTCGGACGCCTCGTAGATAAACTGGAAGAACGCCTGGAACACGCCGACGGTCATTTGTCCGGCCACCAGCATGCTGCATCCCACAAGCGCGATCACAATCTGCGCCAGGCGGCCGATAAAGCGAACCGCCGGGCCCACGGCGTTGATCATAAAGTCGGCCTTGGCGCTCACGCGCGCCAGCTCGCCCGAAGCCTCGTGCACCTCGGCAGAACTCTGGCGCTCGCGATTGAACGCGCGAATCACCAGACGGCCCGAGTAGCCCTCCTCGACCGCGCTCGTAATCTTGGACACCCACTCCTGACGCTCGCCCGTCACATCATGCGTGCGGCGCGAAACCACCTTGGTCACCAGCAGCGACAGGGCCGTGAAACCCAAAAAGACGAGCGTGAGCTTCACGCTATAGACAAACATCATGCTCACGGCGCCCACTACCGTACCGATCGACACCAGCAGCTGCAGCAATCCGCGCTGCATGCTCTCGGACATCTTGTCCAAGTCGTTGGTCGCACGGCTGACCACCTCACCGGGGCGATGCGCGTCAAAGTAGGCAAGCGGCAGGCGGCTGAGCTTTTGCGCGATGCGATTGCGTAGGCGCAGATTGAGTCGCTCGGCCACACTCGACATCAAAAAGCTCTGCAACGCATAGAAGGAGGCGGCTGCCGTCCAAATCATAAAGTAGACGAAAATGGTTTTGCCGCAATGTTCCCAGGTAATGCTGAAGGTAGTGTCGTTGGCAAACGCCACCTGCATATGACCCCACAGCTCATCGATCACGCGAGCGCTGTACGCCGGTGCGGCGGTGTTGAAGATGACGTAGAACACGATGCTCGCGAACACAATATAGAAGCGCCAATGGTCGCCGGCGGCTTCGCTCCACAAGCGGCGCACCGTCGCCCAGGTATCCCGGGGCGTCTCGTCCTCGTCTTCGTCGTCCACGTCGCGCATACGCTCTGCCTCGGCACGGGCACGCTCGTCCTCGGCGCGCTCGTTTTCCTCGTAGAGCGCTTGGCGGCGAGCCTCGCGCTCGGCCGCCGCCTTGGCGGCGCCATCCAGCTCGAGCACGGCGGCAGCCTGGTCAACCGTGTTCTCGGCAGCGTCCGCAGCGACTGCATCAATAGCGTCGCCGTGCTTCTTGAGTTCCTCGGTCATGCTACTCACCTCCCTTCATCTGCGACTCTGCGATGGCGCGGTACACCTCGCAGGTTTCCATGAGCTCGTCGTGCGTGCCCAGGCCCACGACCTCGCCGTCCTTGAGCACCACGATCTGGTCGGCATGCAAGATCGTCGAGATGCGCTGCGCGATGATGAGCACCGCGGCGTCGCGCGTCTCCTCCTGCAGCGCATGGCGCAGCGCTGCATCGGTCTTAAAGTCCAAGGCCGAAAAACTGTCATCGAAGATATACAGATCGGCATGCTTCATGAGCGCGCGGGCAATGGCCAGGCGCTGGCGCTGACCGCCCGAAAAGTTCGTGCCACCCTGCGCCACCGGGGTATCGAGCCCCTGCGGCTGATCGAGCACAAAGGTGCTCTGGGCAACCTGGAGCGCGTGGAGCATATCGGCCTCGGTCGCGTCTTCGTTGCCAAAGCGCAAATTGCTTGCCACGGTGCCCGAGAACAGCCATGCCTTCTGCGGGACGTAGGCAATGCGCCCGCGAATCTCGTCTTGCGAACGCTCGCGCAGGTCGACGCCGTCCAGGCGAATGGCACCCTTGGTGACATCGTGAAAACGCAGCAGAAGCTTTGCCACCGTCGACTTGCCCGAGCCCGTCGAGCCCACAATCGCGGTCGTCTGACCGCGACGACAGGCAAAGCTCAGGTCGCACAGGGTGTCCTCATCGGCATCGTCAAAACGAAACGACATGTGATCGAACTCAGCGACCGCATCCGCATCGCCCCCGGAGGCAGGCGCCCCGTCACCCAGCGTACGCTCGCCGTCCACGATGCTCGGCTCAATCTCCAACACCTGCTGCGCACGGTTCAGGCACGCCGCGGCGCGCGGCAGCGTCAGCACTACCATCTGCGCCATCATCACAAAGAACAGGATCAGGAGCGCATATTCCAGCACCGCGGAGATGCTCGCAATCTGCATTGCATGGGCGCCAACGCGGTTGCCGCCCACCCACAGCACCGCCACCTCGGCAATGTTCATCAAAAAGAAGGTAGAGCTATCAAGGCCCACAAACAGGTGGTTGACCTTAATGGCGTTGTCCGCGTAATCGCTAAACACCTCGTCCAGGCGCTGCTCCTCGTGAAGCTCTTTATTAAAAGCGCGGATGACGCGAACGCCCACGATGTTCTCGCGCAGCACCACGTTCATGCGGTCGATAAAGCTCTGCAAGCGCATAAAGATCGGAGCCGCGTTGGCAACCGTAAAGACCGCCGCCACCAGCACAATCGCAACCACGACGCCCAGAAGCGTGCCCATGGCAGGATCGATAAACCAGGCGAAGATGATGCCCGCCACAGCCAAAAACGGCACGGGCAGCACCAGCTGAATCGTCTGCAGAATCGCCTGCTGAATCACGTTGATGTCGTTGAGCGAGCGCGTGATCATCGATCCGGTGCCAAAGCGCTCAAAGTCGCTGGCCGCGAGCTCGAGCGACTTGTCGTACACGGCATTGCGGATATCGCAGGCCACGTTGGCGGCCAAGCGCGCCGAAAGATAGCAGCCCAGCACCGCGCCGCCGCTAGCCATGCCGGTCGCGATAAGCATGTAGAGGCCATTGCGCAAAATGTAGTCGACATCACCCGTGGTGATACCGGTGTTGACCATGTTCGCCAGCATCGTGGGAACCAACAGCGTGCCGACGTTATCAACCAGCAGCACCAGCAGCGTCACTGCGACAAGCCCTCGATAGGGCTTCAGAAACCTCATTAACAGTCGCACGACTCCCCCTCACCTTGATTCTCGGCTTGGCTCTCGGCAGCGATATGCTGCTTAAATGCCTCGCACTCCTCACCGAGCACCTGAGAGAATTTTCCGATCAAGCGCATAATCTCGCGCTGCTCACACGGCTCAAGCGCGCCAAAGGCTCGCTGCTCGGCCTTGAGTGCCGGCAGCGCATAACGCTCGGCAAACCGCATGCCCGCTTCGGTCAAACGCACAACCTTGTTCTTACGGCTGCCTTCGGCAAACTCCAACGTTGCAAAGTCCCGCGCCGTCAAGGTTTTAATGGCCGAGTTGATGGTCTGCTTGCTGTAGAACCATTCGCTCGTCAGGCGGCTTACGGCAATACTGCCGCCCGCCGTGCTGGTATCGACGAGCATCCAGTAAGCGCAGTCCGAAAGACCGCAGGCGCGCGAGAACTCCGAATAGATATGGTCGAGTCCATTGAGCATCCGGTCAAAATCGACCAGCGTAACCGCACTATTCATCTATCCCACCATTCGATTGTCCGAATTTTGACCAATTTGTTATTCTAGATTAGTCCGAGTTTTGACTATCGTCAATATGATCGTTATATATGGACAATCCTACATAGCATATCGGCAGAAAAAGACCGCCGGCGCGGGGGCAGCGCCAGCGGTCACGTGAAAATCGGGTTTTATTGCCCGTTAAGCGGCGACGGCCTCATAGACCGTAGCGCCCGAGAAGCTGTCATGCAGGCTCTTGCCGGCAATCCACGGCAGCTCGACGACCTCGCAGACCGTGTTGACCAGCTCGGAGCAGTCAGTAAAGTGGCCCTTGTCGTTGAGGGCCTCGCAATCCTGAACACGCCAATAGCCATCGGTGTGCGTGATGTAGTACTCGTGATCGTCAATCGTCACAAAAGCGCGCGTCTTGGAACGCAGCAGCTTCAGAAATCCTTCGAAGTCGGTCTCGACGACATCTCCAGCCTGGAACATGATGTTACCTCCTGGCCCGGCGCCACCACGGCGCATTGATAAACGTTGGTACTCCTTTAGTAAAACCTTTATCAGAGGTTATGCGTTCGTCATTTAGGCAAGTGGTAAAAAACCGCAGGGTAGACGGGATAAAACGTTTAACCGTCCCATTTGTTTGTCACATTCTGAAGGTACTTTTATGCAAACCTACTTTTCCAATTGGAATCTATCCTTTTGGCCGGGCAATTGACCGTCTACCGTTTGAGCCCGACGGGTATGAACGGGGCATCTGCAACGCCACCGCAAGGAGACACCATGGAGACTATCGAAGCACTCATTCACCGCCGCAGCTGCCGCAAATACAGCGATCGTCCCGTCGAGGTCGAAAAGCTTGCACGTATTATCGAAGCCGGCCAATATGCACCGAGCGGCATGGGCCGCCAGCCGGTGACGTTTGTCGCCGTCACCGACCCCGCGACCGTCGAGCGTCTCTCACAGCTCAACGCCCAGGTCATGGGCAGCAACAGTGACCCCTTCTATGGCGCCAAGACCGTTGTGGTGGTGCTGGTCGACCGCAGCGTGCCCACGCATCTGGAAGACGGCTCGCTCGCCATGGGCAACTTGCTCAACGCCGCCTATGCACTGGGTGTCGATTCGTGCTGGATTCACCGCGCGCACGAGGTCTTTGACTCGCCCGAGGGCCTGGAGCTGCTGGCCAGCTGGGACCTGCCCGCCGACGGCAGCCTGCGCGGTGTCGGTCACTGCATTCTGGGCTATGCCGAAGACACGCTACCCGAGCCCAAACCCCGCCGCGACAACGTGGTGTATGTAAAGTAATTAGTCCCGCCGTTCTAACGAACGGCGGACCCGCTCGCAACTTATCTTGCCGGTGGAGTTGTCGTCGTTTCGTTCGTGTGGGTCGTTTCGGCGCCGTCGCCCTGTTCGCCGTCGTCCTTTTGAGCGTCGGCGATGGTGGAGGCTGCCGCAACGATACCGCGCTGGGGCGCGACGCCCGTCTGGGTCTGAGCGCCCTCGACAATTTCTGTGCCTGCATGCGCGAGCTCGGGCGATTTAAACACTGCGTCCAAGTTGGCGCCGCCGCCGGCGTAGCCAAGCGCAGCGAGTGCGATGATGATCACCGCAATGACGACCGCGATCGGAACATAACGATGCCAACCAGCCGGATTGAGTCCGCTGCGACGAGCCGCCCCGCGGCTGATGTAACCGAGCGTGCCGTCGTGCTTGAGCTTTGAGCCCACCACGCACTTGCGGCCCCACAACGAGGACTCTGCCTGCATGGCCAAGCGGGCGCTTGCCGAAGGATAGCCGTATTTAGTGCGCTTGAACGAACCATCAAACCCCGAGGCGTGTTTGCCCCACGTCACCGATGTCGTGTGTCGGTTGACCGGTGCGGCGCTCCGCCTTCTGCGGCTCGGTTTTGTAGTCTCAGCCATACGCCCCCGCACGCCGTAACCAAATCGAAACAATAACGCTTTGGACTGTAGCACACGCGTCGCGCGCGGTCACGGGCGCCTCGCTCAACGGTCATCGTCCTTCAGCAAGCGCCACAGCGTTGTTCGGCTTATGCCCAGCACCTCCGCCGCACGGGTTCGGTTGCCGTGGAGATGATCTACAACCAGATGCGCGATATCTCGCTCGGTATCGGCCAACGGTCGCAGGATATACAGGTCGCTTTCGAGTGTCGGGGCGCCAAAGGTTGCGGTCTTAATCACGTCCTCTTGGGCTAGCACTTCCTCCGCCACAGCGCGATCCACCGTGCCCGTCCCCACCAATATATACAGTCGTTCCGAGACCTCGCGGAGCTGCAGATAGTTGCGCGGCCAGCGGTAAGCATCGAGCGCCTTCGTCGCCGCGGCAGACAGCGTGGGCGCTGCCGTCCCAAATGCACCAGCGAGATATTCCAAATAGCGCGCAACCTTCGTCGACGCGGCTCCCTGCTCGACGATTGCCGGCGCCACGCTCACCGCACAGGCGAAGCGCTCGGTCACAAAGGCGGCTTGATCACTTTCGCTGCCGCCCGGCATGTCATTCGCCGTCAGCACCACATGGCAGCGCGTCGCCAACGCGGTGTCGGCCATCGTGGAAACGAGCTCGCGAAGGCGCTGGGGGCCAACCGCATTCCAGCCCGCAATGCAAAGTGTCAGCCCCGTTTGGAACAACGGCGATTCGGCGCTTTTGAGCACGTGGCGCCAACCGCGATCGGTAAGCTCATCGAGCGCAACGGCAACAAAGGGTTGATCGGCAAAAGGACCGTCCAGATAGAGGCGCTTGGCGATCTCGATCTGACCCGCCCCCAGCTCGCCCTCGAGCATAAGGGGCACACCGCGCGCGTAGCTCTCGGCGACCGGCGCAGCTACCGAGGCCGCCCCCTCAACGATGCCGTACGCGCCCGATTCGTAGCGGGCCTCAACTTCGCCGGCGTTGAGCCACTCGATGCCCGCATGTGCCGCGGCGCCGCGCACCTCGCGGACCACGACGACCCAAAGGCCCCCACCCTCTTTGTCGGTGGGGCGAACGGTCAGGCTCAGGCGCGTACCCGCGCGCCCCATAACCAGACGCGCGCCGTCTCCTATACGGTCGAGGCGCTCAGCGACAAAAGCCGCCACATCCCGCTCAAGCGCCGCGTCATTCATGGTCGAAATCACGACGTCCCCACGCGCATCGATTGCCAATGCCGAGGCCCCGGCAGCAGCCAGGGCCTCGGTCAAGATGTTCAGCTTGGCATCGCTATTCATGATTTGCCCCTGTCCGCGGCGACGTGCAACCGCCGACGGTCGCACGACCGAGTGTTTCAAAATTGAACGATATTGCTCACCAAACACTATAGGGCAGAAAGCGCCGTCCTGCGAGTATAGGTGTTGCCCCGCATCGCCATCCTGGCGGGGCGATAAGAGCTCTTCGGGACTTATAAACCTGCGGACAAGCCATACCCGCAAGAGCTCCTATCGCTCCACCGCAGGCTTGCGCTCACCAGCAACCAGCAACCAGCACGCGAATAAGCTACTTCTCTACCAGATTCCCAGCACGTGCTGCATTCCCAAACTCATGCACGCAATGCCAATCCAGCAGCAAAAGCCCAGCGCGATGGGCTTGCCGCCCTTTTTGACCAGCTCGACGATATCGGTATTAAAGCCAATAGCCGCCATGGCCATCACGATAAAGAACTTCGACAGCTCCTTGATGGGCGCCGTGATGGACACGGGAAGCTGAAGCACCGTGGTGATTACGCTCGCCAGCACAAAGAACAGCACAAACATGGGAAACGCGCGTTTAAGCGAGAACGTGCTTTTGGCGTCGCCGCCGGCCTTGCGCGCCAGATGCATCTGCCAGCATGCGAGGACCAACGTGATGGGAATAATGGCCAGCGTCCTGGTGAGCTTGACCACCGTAGCGCTCTCGAGCACATTGGCGCCGGGATGCATGCTGTCCCAAGCGCTCGCCGCAGCCGTTACGGACGAGGTGTCGTTGATGGCGGTGCCGGCAAACAGGCCAAAGCCCTCGTTGGTCAGCCCGAGCATGCCGCCGAGCGTCGGAAACACGAGCGCCGCGATAACGTTAAACAGGAAGATGACCGAAATAGCCTGGGCAATCTCGCGATCGTCGGCATCGATGACGGGTGCGGTCGCGGCGATGGCAGAACCGCCGCAAATCGACGAACCCACACCCACAAGCGTCGCGATCTTGCCCGGCACGTTCATAACGCGGCAGAGCACAAAGGCGATGACGAGCGAGGTCGAGATCGTCGCCACGATAATCGGCAGCGACTGGGCGCCCTTGGACAGAATCTGGGAGAGGTTCATGCCAAAGCCAAGCAGGATAACCGCGTACTGCAAGACTTTTTTGGACGTATAGGTAACGCCGGCGGCGAGCTGTTCGCGATGATTCTTGGGAAAGACGAGCGCCAGAACCATGCCGAAGAGGATGGCGAATACCGGCCCACCGACCACCTCAATCTGTTTGCCGAGCAGCGTTGCGGGGATAGCGATGATCAGGCAGAACAAGACACCCTTCCAGCGCTCGCGTACGATATTCGCCAGTTGCATATGGGATTCCTTCTTTCTCTTTCACGTTTGCGACGGCTTATGATACGGCAACATTGGGCATAGCCTTGCGCAAATACAGACTAAGATGCCGCAATAGTTCTCGGGCGACAGCCGAATTACCCACCGCGGAAAGCTGATTCGCGGCATAATTAACAACTGACATATGAGTTTGATAGAACAGTTGCGAGGCGCTATGGAAGAATCGATGCACGTCGGCGAGCAGGAAACGAGCCTACAGGACCAGTCCTACCACACCATTCGACGCAAGATCGTCTATCTGGACTACAAGCCGGGCGAAAAGCTGGGCGTCAAGCAGCTTTGCGACGACCTGGACATGGGTCGCACGCCCGTGCGCGAGGCTTTGGTTCGCTTGGCGCAGGAAGGCCTGGTGCGCACCGTGCCCCAGAGCGGCACCTACGTCTCACCCATCAACCTCACCCTTGCCGAGAGTGCCTGTTACATCCGCGAGCATCTGGAAAAGCAGGTGATCGTGGAGTGCTGTGCGCGCGCCACGTCGGCCGGCATCGAGCAGCTCGACCGCGCCATCGTGCTGCAGGAAAAGGCCATGGCCGAAGAGGATCGCATCGGCTTCTTTTTGAGCGACAACCTCATGCATCACATGATTTTTAGCATCGCATGTCGCAGCACCGTGTGGTCGTGGCTCGAAGAGACCAATGCCGACCTGGAGCGCTTCCGCTGGCTGCGCGCCGCCACGCAGGTTCTCGACAATCAGGACATCGTGAACGAGCACAAGCAGATTCGCCGCGCTATCGCCGGTCGCGACCCCATCGAAGCGAGCTTTTTGGTCAGCAAGCACCTGCACATGATGTTCCGCAACCAAACCGAGGTTCTGGACCAGTTCCCCGAGTACTTCGAGACCAGCAAGCTCCGCTAACCTGCCAAAACCACCACAAAGGGGACAGGCACCTTTGTGGTGGTTTCTCCGTACAAAAAGGCCCGACTCTGTCTGATGACGCGGAGCCGGGCCTTGGTCGTTAGAACGGCGGAACCAACTACTCGACTGTGACACTCTTTGCCAGGTTACGGGGCTGGTCGACGTCGCAGCCGCGCAGGATGGCCACCTCGCGGGCAAGCAACTGCAGCGGGACGCTCGCCGTGATGGGGCTGAACACGTCGCGGACGGCCGGCACACGAATGATGCAGTCGGCAATCTTGTTGATTTCCTCGTCACCCTCGGTGGCAACGACGATAACCTTGGCGCCGCGCGCCTTGCACTCCATAAGGTTCGACACGGTCTTGTCGTAGGTGGCACTCTTGGTGGCCACAGCGATGACAGGGAAGCCCGGGTCGATCAGGGCAATGGGGCCGTGCTTCATCTCGCCGGCGGCGTAGGCCTCGGCATGCAGGTAGCTGACCTCCTTGAGCTTGAGCGCGCCCTCGTAGGAAATAGCGGCACCCATGCCACGGCCCACGAACAGCGCCGACTGCGCGTCCTTGCACAGCAGGGCGGCCTCATGAACGGCCTCGGTCTGGGTATCCAAAATCCACTGGATCTGCTCGGCCGTATCGGAAAGCTCGCGGAACAGCATGCGCGCCTGCTTGGTGGTCAGACGGTACTTAACCTGCGCCAGCAGCAAAGCCAGCAGCGTAAGGCTCACGACCTGGCCGATGAAGCTCTTGGTCGAGGCGACCGCGATCTCCTTGTTGGCCTTGGTGTAGATGACGCCGTCGCTCTCACGCGCCACGGGGCTGCCCACCACGTTGGTGATGCCAAAGACCTTGGCGCCCTTGATGCGCGCGTCGCGAATGGCGGCAAGGGTATCGGCCGTCTCGCCCGACTGGGACACGGCAACGACAAGCGTCGTCGGCGTGATGATGGGATTGCGATAGCGGAACTCGCTGGCCGCCTCAACCTCGGTGGGGATGCGAGCCCAGCCCTCAATAAGGTTCTTGGCGATGAGGCCAGCGTGATAGCTGGTGCCGCAAGCGATCACGTAGACACGGTCGATATCGTTGAGCTCCTCGAGCGAAAGGCCCAGCTCGTCGATGTCGAGCTCGCCGGCCGGCGTCATACGACCGACCAGCGTGTCGCGCACGACGCGCGGCTGCTCGTGGATCTCCTTGAGCATAAAGTCGGGATAACCGCCCTTTTCTGCCATGTCCAGGTCCCAGTCGATGTGGGTGACCTTGGGCTCGATAACGTTGCCGACCTCGTCGGTGTACTCGACGCCTGCGGGCGTGAGCTTGGCAAACTGACCGTCCTCGAGCACCACGACATCGCGGGTGGCGTCGATGAGCGCGATGACATCGGAGGCGACATAGGAGCCGGTTTCGCCCACGCCGACTACGATCGGGGAATCCTTGCGGGCCACGGCGATCACGCCGGGCTCGTCAGCGCACACGGCGGCCAGACCATAGGCACCGACCACGTGGGTGCAAGCCTCGCGCACGGAGGCCATCAGGTCGTGCGTCTCGGCATAAGCCTCTTCGATCAGATGCGCGAAGACCTCGGTATCGGTCTCGCTCTTAAAGTGGTGGCCGCGGCCCTCCAGCTCTTCGCGCAGCTCGGCGAAGTTCTCGATGATGCCGTTGTGGACGATGGCGATACGACCGTCGCAGCTGGTGTGGGGGTGAGCGTTAACGACGGAGGGCTTGCCGTGGGTGGCCCAACGGGTGTGGCCGATACCGCAGGTAGCGTCGCTGTCGATGTTGGAAAGCTCGCTCTCCAAGCCCGCGACCTTGCCCACGCGGCGGATGACGTCGAGGTGCGCCGCGGCGCCCTCACCCACCTCGAGCGCGACGCCCGAGGAGTCATAGCCGCGATACTCCATACGCTTGAGGCCCGTGACCAGGATGTTCTTTGCAATATCAGAGCCGGTGTAGCCGACAATTCCGCACATAGGATAAATCCCTTCGTTCGCGTGACTGCAAGACGTCCACGCACAGGGGGCGCTGAGACGTATAACGTTCGAGTATTGTACTCACGCAAGCGCAAGCTGATATACCAGAAGTGGTATCTCAACTTAGATACCACCCGATGCACACATGCCCAGCCGGTCCAAACCACCACAACGGGGACAGGCACCTTTGTGGTGGCCGCGCTGGCAACGGCGTTTCCCCAGATAAAACCTACCAACACCCTGGGGGCTGGCGATGCTACAATCTGGCTTGTACTTGAAACGCATCAAAGGGGCCGCTATGGCAAAGGTAAAAATCAGCGACGTCGCGCGCGAGGCCGGGGTTTCGCTGGGCACGGTTTCCAACGCGCTCAACCACCCCGAAAAGCTGCGCCCCGAGACCCTCAAGCTCATCAACGAGACCATCAATCGCTTGGGCTACCTGCCCAACCAAAGCGCTCGCCAGCTGGCCGGCGGCACCACCAAGTCCTTTGGCCTGGTCCTCCCCCGTCTCGATCACGGCTTTTCGCTCCAGATTGCGAGCGGTGCCCACAACGAGGCACGCAAGCACGGTTACGACCTGCTCATCGCCAACGCCGATAACGACGGCATTCTCCAGGACCATTACCTGCGCTACTTTATGGGCACGCAGATGTCCGGCGTCATGGTTCAGCCCATGTCATCTCCCAATTGGCACCCCGCCATGACCAAGATTCCCGTGCCGATCGTCCATCTGGACATCCATTGCTCCGAGCCCGGCTACTACGTAGCGGCCGACAACGAGGCCCAGGGTCGCATCATTGCCGAACTCGCCATCGCCCGTGGCGCGCGCCATATTGTCG
>USAX01000017.1 GCA_900552705.1 uncultured Collinsella sp.
ACTCCTTTACCAAGCAGAAGGAGTACCCGGTCATCGTCGGCAAGCGCTTCCTGTCCGAGGGCGACAAGGTCCTGATTATCGACGACTTCCTGGCCAACGGCTGCGCACTCGAGGGTCTTATCAAGATCTGCGAGGCTGCGGGTGCCGAGGTTGCCGGCATTGGCATCGCGGTGGAGAAGGGCTTCCAAGGCGGTGGCGATAAGCTCCGCGAGCGCGGCTTCCGCGTTGAGAGCCTGGCCCGTATCGCCGATATGGACTGCGACACCGGCGAGATCACCTTCGCTTAAGCGCGTAACACAAGCGATTGGTATGCGATGTGACAAAGGGACTTTCCCTTTGTCACATTTTTTGTATGAGGGGAGGTGTTGATATGGATGAGAACAAGATGGGATGGCGCGAGTATGCGCGCTATGCCGAGATGCCGGTCGAGAGGTTGGCACGCGACTGCGAGGTTCAGGTGTTTCGCGCGACAGGTCCGGGCGGACAGGGCGTGAACACGACGGACTCGGCGGTGCGTATGAAACATATCCCTTCGGGAATTACCGTGACGGCGCGCGAGAGCCGCAGTCAGTTCCAAAACCGTAGTAGCTGCCTGCGTAAGCTGCGCGCTGAGCTCGAGCGTCGCGGGCGTCCACCGCGCCGACGCGTAAAGACCAGGGTACCTCAGCGCTCTCGCCAGCGCAGGCTCAATGACAAGCACTTTAATGCCATTAAAAAGGCCAATCGTCGCAAGCCGGGCGGGGAGGAATGATCTTCTCAATAAGTTGCGGTGAAATAGGGACTGTTTTGCGGCTTTAGCTGCATAAACAGTCCCTATTTCACCGCAACTTAGGGGCGGTTAGCGGGTGGGGTGCCAGACGTGGAGGGCGCCGGCGAGGATGTCGACCTCGATGCGCGAGGCGACAATGGGCTCGCCGTCGGCCTGGATGGGGTAGTCGGGCTCCTCAAAAGTGAGCTCGGCATGGCGGCATCGGCGCATGCGAACCGGTGGCAACTTGGTATGGTGGCCGTCCTTGGCCGAAAGGAACATAGGCAGGGCTACCGCGCGAGGGACGGGGCCGCAGGCGTAGCAGACGTCGAGCATGCCGTCGCAGGGGTCGGCATCGGGGCAGATGCGATAGCCCGAGCCATACGTGGGGCCCAGCTGAATCGCCATGATGATCGCCCTCACGCGCTCGGCGGGCGCGCCGTCAAAGCTGACTGTCATGGGGTAGTTGCGATAGCGCAGGCCAAACTGTTCAAGTCCCGAAAGGGTGTAGAGCGGCGCGCCCGTCAAGCCGGTCTTTTTGCGCAGCTCGGTGGTGCCCAGGCCGATGGCGGCATCGATGCCGACCGAAAGCGTCTGGTCGTAGTACTCAACGGTAGCCTCGCCGCTGCCGCTTGCGGGGTTCCATGAGCGAATGCGCCCGATGTCCTGACGCTGCAGCTCACAGGTGAGTAGCGCGCCAAAATCCTTGCCGGAGAAATCGTCGATGCCGAGCGTCTGGGCAAAATCGTTGCCGGAGCCCACGGGCAGGACGGCAAGAGCGGGGCGGGCGTCCTCCTTTTGCGTCATAAGCCCGTTGACGACCTCGTGAATCACGCCATCGCCGCCGAGTGCGATAACGGTGCGATAGCCCTGAGCCTGTGCGGCCAGCTCCTTGGCGTGTCCCATACGCTCGGTCAACACCAGGTCAAACTGGGATGCGCGTGCAGTCATGTCCAAAAAGCGTTGTAGGCGCTCGGCAACTTCGCGTGCCGCACCCGACTGGGCGGCTGGGTTGGCGATGATGAGCGTGCGACCAAAATCAGTTGCGTGCATGGGGCGACTCCCGGCGTGTGACATGACGGTGCGGTCGCGCTCGGGTTACGTTGCCCCGATTGTGGCTGCACGGCGATTATTACATCTACTCTATCAGGTCGTTGTGGCGCTCGATAGCATCCGCTACCGTACCGCCCTCATCCACAATAAGCGAACGGCGCTTGGGTGAGATGATGCGCTGGGCGGGGTACACGCCGCGGTGTCCGCCGGTTAGGTAGCTGATAAAGGCCACGATGACAAAGAACCCGGCGGCCGTGCCGTGGAACAGGTCGATGGCCATCATGCAGGTGGTGATGGGCACGTTGAGGCCGGCGCAGAACACGCCGAGCATGCCGAGAGCCGCCAGAAAACTGGGGTCAAGCCCGGTAAGGCAACCGATCCAGCCACCGAGTGCCGCACCGATGCCAAACAGGGGCGTGACCTCGCCGCCTTGGAAGCCCGCGCCCAGGGTAAGCGCTGTGACGACCAACTTGATGGCTGCGTCCGCCAGGGTGGTGTTGCCTGCAAATCCGGCGCCGGAAAGCCACGTGGAAAGGCCGGCGTAGTTCCAGGCGTCGAGGAGGGCATAGGCGGCCAAAACCACGAGTGCGCCTATGAGTGCGCGGACGAGGTAATTGGTGATAAAGCGACTGTACAGGCTTTTGACGGTTCGAACCGACCAGGCAAAGAGGCGTGCCGTCAGGCCGAAGATAATGGCGCTGATAACAACGATGACAACCGTCCGTGGTGTCATGTTGGGAACGCTGGCGATGACATTCGCCTCGTACTCGGTTCCCAAGGCAAGCGACGTAAAGTAGCCGGTAAACGAGGCGACCAGGCAGTAGATGCCCGCGGTGTAGTCGATCTTGCCGATAAAGCACATCTCCATGCCAAAGAAAGCTCCAGCAAGGGGCGAACCGAATACGGCGCCAAAGGCCGACGAGATGCCGGCGAGCATGAGGTCGTGGTGGTCATGCTTTTTGAGGTGGGCGAGGTTCGAGATGTTGCTGGCGATGGTGCCGCCAATCTGCACCGCGGCTCCCTCGCGACCGGCCGATCCACCCGTTAGGTGCGTGAGCGTAGAGCAGACGAAGGTGAGGACGGCCATGCGCATATGGATGAGGCGTGTGCCCAGAGCGGAGTCGATGACCAGGTTGTTGCCTCGTTTGGCAGCAAGGCCGTGGTTTTTGTACACCCATGCGGTGGCAATGCCCACAACGGGGAGCAATGCGTAGACCCACGCGTGGTGCTCGCGATAGTCGGTCGCGATATTCAGCGAGGCCAAAAACGCCCAAGCGGCAACGCCCATGGCGAGCGAGACGATGACGACGAGCGCGAGCAACTTGGCGCTCGCGAGTAGGTTGCGGGCGTTGCGGCGAGTGTCGGCAGCCAAGAGATGCTCGGAGCGGGTGAGCTGTTGTCTGCCTGCCATGATGACGTCATTAAGGGAGAAAAAGCCGCCGTCGTCGAGCGACTGGGAATGATCCTGCGCCTCGTTTGCGCTTTCGGGTTTGTCGGTAAAAGCCATACGTTCCTCTTTTGGGTTGCAACACGAGCATTATAGAACGTGCCATACGTGACAAACCGGCAGGTTGGTTTTGGTTTTGTTTCGCGGCTTGCGGCCGACAGATGTATTCGCGGCCGCGGGCCAGGTCTTGAGCAGGCGGCGAGGGATTATACTGAGATAAACATAAAGAATCGGCGCTTTTGTTGCGCGCCGCAGCATGCTAGAGGTGCATATGGCTGAGAAACTCATTCCGTTGGAGGACGCACAGGCGATCGTCTTGTCGCACGTGAATCGCACCGAAGTTGTCGAGATTCCCGTGTGGCAGGCCGTCGGTCTTCCCTTGGCCGAGGACGCGGTGGCCGATATCGACATCTCGCCGTTTGCCAACAGCGCTATGGACGGATATGCCGTGCGCTCGTCGGACTTGGCGCAGGCATCTGGCGAGGCGCCGGTGACGCTCGACGTTATCGGACACGAGGCCGCGGGCCATGTGTTTGAGGGCGCAATCGGCGCGGGTGAGACGGTCCGCATCATGACGGGCGCGCCGGTACCCGAAGGTGCCGATGCCGTGGTGAAATACGAGATCGTCGACGTGCTCGATGGCGACGGCAACGAGGGCTCGCGTGTGAGGTTCTCGGCGCCTGCCAAGGTAGGGGAGAACGTTCGCTCTGCCGCCGAGGAGGCGCATGCCGGCGATATCGTGATGCGTGTCGGCGAGGTTGTGGCACCGGCGGGCGCCGGCTTGCTGGCGAGCGCCGGGTATGCGAGCGTGAAGGTGCATGCCGCTCCGCGCGTGGGCATTATCTCGCTGGGGACGGAACTGGTCACGCCGAGTAAGGTACCGGCGCGCGGTCAGATTCGCGACTCCAACTCGTCGGCGTTGATGGCCGAGGCGCTCGATGCCGGCGCCGAGCCCGTGTTCTACGGCATTGCGCCCGATGATGAGCGGGCGATTGCCGAGCTGGTGCATCGTGCCGTGCAGGAGTGCGATTTTGTCATTACGAGCGGTGGCGCCTCGGCAGGCGACTACGACTACGTGACGGCGCTGGTCCAGCGCGAGGGCGAGGTGCTGTTTGACCGCATCTCGATGCGTCCGGGCAAGGCCATCACGTTTGGGCTGCTCGGCGGCAAGCCGTATCTGGGGCTTTCGGGCAATCCCGCGGCGGCGTATGTGGGCTTTGAGATGCTCGCCCGCCCGGCGATCCGCAAGATGCGCGGTTTTGCCGAGGGGGCGCGTCCCGTGCAGCAGGCGATGCTCACGCACGGCGTGAAAAAGCGACAGCATCGCCGCTTCTTCGATCGCGCCACGGTTTTGCGCGACCCCGAGACCGGTGAGCTGTTGGTGACCGAGGCCAAGACGCAGAATTCGGCGTTGCTCGGCACGATGCAGCGGGCCAACTGCCTGCTGCGTATTGACGAAGGTCCGTGCGAGCTCAAGGCGGGCGACGTCGTGGATGTTGTGCGTGTCGACCTGCCTGAGGACGCCGTGTTGTAGGAGGAATGCTATGGAGCTGAAGATATCGATCGTGACGTGTTCGGATACGCGGGACCTTGCCCAGGACGAGGCTGGAGCCGCACTCGAGGAACTTATCGAGGCGCAGGGCTGGACGGTCGTCTCACATGTGGTCGTGCGCGACGACGTCAGCGAGATCGGTGATGCTATTGTGGAAGCCGCCGATGAGTGCCACGCCAATGTCGTGCTCACCTGCGGCGGCACGGGGCTTTCGATGCGCGATGTGACGCCCGAGGCGACGCGTGCCGTCTGCGATCGCGAGGTGCCGGGTATTGCCGAGGCGATCCGTGCGTACTCGATGACCAAGACGCGCCGCGCCATGCTCTCGCGCGCTATTTGTATGCAACGAGGTCATACACTTGTCGTAAACTTTCCCGGTTCTACGAAGGCCGCTCGCGAAAGCTGGGAG
This sequence comes from uncultured Collinsella sp., assembly GCA_900552705.1. Taxonomy (GTDB): domain Bacteria; phylum Actinomycetota; class Coriobacteriia; order Coriobacteriales; family Coriobacteriaceae; genus Collinsella. Next base: position 5,210 of record USAX01000017.1, read on the forward strand.
GCCATAGCGGACCAGCTGGAGCATGCGGCTCAGATGACAGCGGGCGGCGGACATACCAACTAAGCGATTTACCTGCGGCGGAGCGACCTGAACGGCTGCTCCGCTTTTTATTTGCGCCCAAGGGGACGGCATTCTTTAGGCATGCCTGAAACTATATTCTCAGAAGAGAATAATTTCTCATAATCATTATTCGCACCGAAGTATAATCTAATTACAGAATAAAGCCCGCGGTGGGGTACCCGGGCATAAGGTCCGAAAGGGTTGAACATGTTCGATATGGTTTCTCGCCGCGGATTCGTCTCGCTTTCTGCTGTCGCCGCTGCCGGCCTTGGGCTTGCCGGCTGCTCCGGCAACAAGGAGCCTGAGGCGACCGGCTCCGATGCCGGCTCCGCCAAGGCCTCTTCCAAGAAGGAAACCGTCGAGCTGCAGGTCTTTGCTGCCAATTCGCTCGAGAAGGCTCTGCCCGAGGTTCAGAAGCTCTACACCGAGCAGACCGGTACCACCTTTGCCGACACGCAGTTTAAGGCGTCCGGCGACCTCGTTGAGCAGATGCGCGCCGGTGCCACGGTCGACGTGCTCATCACCGCTTCCAAGGGCACCATGGACGACGCCGAGGCCGTCGAGCTCGTCGATGCCGACACGCGTGAGGATATGTTCGTCAACGATCTTGTGATCATTCGCGCTGAGGGCTCCGACACCAAGATCGAGGCCATCGCCGACGTCGCGAACCTGGACGGCAAGATCGCCATCGGCGACGCCAAGACCGTCCCCGCCGGCAAGTACGCCAACCAGGCGTTGGCTTCCGTGGGCCTCTACACCGGCACCGAAGGCGACGACGGCGAGTGTGCTCCCGAGATCGCCGACAAGGTCGCACTGGCCGACAAAGTTGGTACCGCTGCCGCCTATGTGTCCACAGGCGACTGCGTGGCCGGTTTTGTCTACAGCTCCGATATCTTCCGCTACGACGGCATCGAGGAGGCGTTCGTGTGTCCCGAGGACTCGCACAAGCCCATCGTGTATCCGGGCGCCGTTGCCGAGAGCTCCGAACATGCCGACGAGGCTAAGGCGTTCATCGACTTTTGCCTGTCCAACAAGAAGGCTCAGAAGATTTGGGCTAAGTACGGCTTTGAGCTTTCCGCGTAGTGCGGCTTGGCGCGATAATTCCATCGTTTTGTGTTTCACTCCGTCCTTGTATTCGCTTGGAGCTTTTCGTGCTTAATAGATTCCGCATGCTTGTCGCCTGTGCTTTGACCTTCGCGCTTTGCTGGGTGCCGGGATTTGCGTTTGCTGGGGACGCTGAGGACGGGGCCCAGGTTGCTGCGACCGCTCATGGGCTTTCCTATGGGATCGAGGGTTTTGAGCGGTTGGCCAAGGGGACCGCTCGTGCCATGGAGGGCCAGCCTGAGGGCTTCCGGTTTCCCGTTGACGAGGACGTGGACCTTGTAGTGGTGCCTGCTGCCGATCGCGTTGTGGTGTGGATATCGCCCAAGGCGGTCGAGAAGTTTGGATTGGATCCGCAGGACAACGAGTGCGTATCGGGTCTCAAGGCCCTCGTCTGCGAGCTCGACAGCGCAAACTCCATGGGAGGTGCGCAGCTAGGGGACGTTGATCTTCCTTGGTATGTCACGGCGGAAACAACGTTTGATGCCGGCGGTTATACCTATGGCTTTGATGTGCGTGGTGCGGATGGGGACCGCTATGTGGTGATTGCATCGGCCTCGGGTGATGCCAAGGGCGGCGCGCGTTGGCTTGATAGCGCTCAAATGGTAGAGGCATCGTCTGTCGTGTTGCGGGATGAGCAGGGGCCCTTGACCTCTCTGGCCTCCTTTTTAGGCGGCATCGACTACCGCCCGTTTTGGGTGTCTATCAAAACGAGCGGCCTTGCCCTGGTGATTGCCTTTGCACTGGGCCTGTTCGCCGCGTGGAAGACTATGGGTACCTCGAGTCGCATCAAGGGCCTGCTCGATTCGGTCTTTACGATCCCTATGGTGCTGCCGCCCACGGTCTGCGGCTTTCTGCTCCTCATGCTGTTTGGCCGCTCGACCGGGGTGGGCCAATGGCTCATCGCGCACGGCATCTCGATCGTCTTTACCTGGCCCGCGGCGGTCATTTCGGCTGTCGTTGTGTCGTTTCCGCTGGTCTACCGCACGGCGCTCGGAGCCTTCGAGAGCCTCGACACGCAGATGCTTGACGCCGCGCGAACCTTGGGGTGGTCCGAACGTCGCATCTTTGCCAAGCTCATGATGCCGCTCGGCTGGCCCTCAATCGCGGCGGGCACGGTGCTCGCCTTCGCTCGCGCGATGGGCGAGTTTGGCTGCACGCTGTTCTTTGCGGGCAACTACGCCGGCATTACGCAGACCATTCCCATTGCGATTTACTTTGAGTGGATGGGCGGCAATACGTCGGTGGCTCTCTTTTGGGTCGTGGTCGTAATAGCGTTCAGCTTCCTGGTCATCCTATTCATCAACATGTACACGGCGCATTCTCAAAAATATCGCGAGCGCGGTCTCTCCCGTGCAGAGCGCAAGCAGGCCAAAGAGCTCGCCGGACAGGGCGATTCGCTCGATCCGGTGGGCGGTGATGCCTTGCGTATCGATCGCGAGGCGCTGGCCGAGCTTATGCGCGATGGCGCGGTCGCAAAGGGAGGTCGATAAGCCATGTCGCTCGTTCTGGATATCAAAAAGCGCTATCCGGGCTTTACCCTCGACATTCAGCTCGATGCCGGCGAGGAGCGTGTGGCGCTGCTGGGCGCCTCGGGTTGCGGCAAGAGCTGCACGTTGCGCTGCATTGCCGGCGTGGAGACACCCGACGAGGGCAAGATCGTCGTCAACGGCGTGACCTTTTTTGACTCGGCGGCGGGTATCAACCTGTCGCCCCAGGAGCGCAAGTGCGCCCTGATGTTTCAAAACTATCAGCTGTTTCCCAACATGACGGTGGCCGATAACGTATGCGCCGGTGTTAAGGATGCGGGTGACGCCGCCGCGCGCAAAAAGCTCGCCGAGCGTTATCTGGGCATTTTCGGTCTGGCCGATTTTGTCGATCGCTACCCCGTGCGCCTCTCGGGCGGTCAGCAGCAACGCGTGGCGCTTGCGCGCATGGTGGCGGCGCATCCGGGCATTTTTATGTTCGACGAGCCCATGAGCGCACTCGATTCCTATCTTAAGAGCGCGCTCGAACAGAACATGCTCGACCTGTTCGATGTGTGCAACCGTACCGTGCTCTACGTGAGCCACGACATCGACGAAGCGTGCCGTCTGTGCGAGCGCATTTGTGTGATGCACGACGGGCATATGGAGGAGATCGGCTCCGTCGAGGACGTGGTCCGCCGGCCGCAAACCTTGGCTGCGCTGCGCCTGACGGGCTGCAAGAATACGAGCCGCGCGCGCAAAATCGGCGACGAAGAAGTTGAGGCCCTCGACTGGGGCATGACCTTCAACGTGGGCCGTGAGGTTCCCGATAACGTGGCGTACCTGGGTATTCGTGCGAGCTACTTCCATGTGGACAACCGCGCTGAGCGCGGTCGTAACAGCTACGACTTACACGTGGCCCGGGTGAGCGATTCGCGCTTTGAGCGGCTGGTGCTGTTGGACGTGCCACGTGTCGATGCGCCCACGCGTCTGCAGTGGAAGGTCAACAAGGTGAGCGTGGCTTCCGACGAGCTGCCGCAGGCCGACGAGACCCTGCGCATGCACTTCGATGCCAAGAGAATTCATCTGGTTTGTCGATAATGTGACAAAGGGACAGTCCCTTTGTCCCTTCTGCTGCGTCGCGTAGGGGTTGCGATACGCCGTCCGCTCGCGGCGCCACCATGCGTATACTGGGAGGAAAAGATTGACCTATGAGAGGAGGGATCGATGGCTGACGATTTCATCAAGCTCACGCAGATGACCGCTGCCTCTGGTTGAGCCGCTAAGTTGGCTCCTGGAGCCCTCGCCCAGGTCCTGGGCGACTTACCCAATGTGCATAACGACAACCTGCTCGTGGGGTTCGATACCTCCGACGATGCGAGCGTCTTTCGCGTTGGCGACAACTTGGGCCTCGTGCAGTCCATCGACTTCTTCCCGCCGATGGTCGATGACCCGTTTCTGTTTGGTCAGATCGCCGCGGCCAACTCGCTTTCGGACATCTACGCCATGGGCGGGCGGCCGAGCCATGCCATGAACCTGCTGTGCATACCTAACTGCCTGGGCGTCGAGGTTGCCGGCCAGATTTTGGCGGGTGGCGCCGACAAGTGCGTCGAGGCTGGCTGCACCATCGCGGGCGGCCACACCATCAACGACGACGAGCCCAAGTACGGCCTGTCCGTGAGCGGTTTTGTGCCACTCGACCGCATGCTCGCCAACAGCGGTGCGCGCGTGGGCGATGTCCTACTGCTGACCAAGGCGATCGGCTCGGGCATTATCACCACGGCCATTAAGGGCGAGCTCATCGAGCAGGACGAGGCCAGCCGGATGTTTGATTCTATGCGCACCCTCAACGAGGCCCCGATCCGTTTGGCCGAGGGGCTCGAACTTCACGGCTGCACCGACATTACGGGCTTTGGCCTGATTGGGCATGCGTGCGAGATGGCCGAGGGCTCGGGCGTGCAGATTGAGCTTGCGTCGGGGGCGGTGCCTCTCTTTGACCAGGTGCTCGACATGGCGCGTCTGGGCATTATCCCCGCTGGCTCCTACCGCAACCAGGACTTCTTTGGCCCGCGCGTGGCTGCCGACGAGGACCTGGAGCCGGGCATGTTGGATGCGCTGTACGATCCGCAGACCTCGGGTGGTTTGCTCATCGCGGCGCCTGCTGCCGATGTGGATGAGCTCGCGCACCGTCTGCATGCCGAGGACCGCATCGCTGCCGTTATCGGTCGCGTGTGCGAGGCGGTGCCGGGCGGTCCTGCCGTCCGTGTTGTTCGCTAGCCCGCACGTTTATGTAAGTGTTTGCCGTTCTCTAGAACGGCTCTTTCGAAAGGAATTTGCTATGTCTACCAAGATTGAAGTCAATGCCATGGGCGATGCCTGCCCGCTGCCCGTCGTCAAGACGCTCAAAGCCCTGAAGCAGCTCGATGGCGAGGGTGCCGTGGTGACCTCGGTCGACAACGAGACCGCCGTCAAGAACATCTCCAAGATGGCACAGGAGAAGGGCTGTACGGCCTCGGTCGAGAAGATCTCGGACGCCGAGTGGCACGTGACCGTCGCGACCTCTGGCGCCGTTGCCGTGGCCGATCCAGAGCAGGATGGCGCTGCCTTCTGTGATGCCAGCGCCGGCAAGGGCAAGCTCGTCATTTCCGTCTACACCGACTGCATGGGCCGCGGCGACGACGAGCTGGGCCACAAGCTCATGAAGGCGTTTATCTTTGCCGTGACGCAGCAGGAGGAGCTGCCCGCGACCATGCTGTTCTACAACGGCGGCGCTAAGCTCACCGTCGAGGGCTCACCGGTACTCGACGACCTGAAGGGTCTGGCCGAGCAGGGCGTCGAGATTCTTACCTGCGGCACCTGTCTCGATCACTATGGCATCAAGGACCAGCTTGCCGTGGGCGAGGTCACGAACATGTATGTGATCGTGGAGAAGATGGAGCAGGCCGTGCGCGTCGTGCGCCCGTAGCGTTTGGGCGGGATTGCCATGAGAGAAAAGCGCCCTGCGCTTGTCATCACGTTTCCTACCACGGCGGCCGCCATGGGGTGCGAGACCCTATGCATCGAGCGCGGCCTTCCCGGGCGCACGATTCCCGTGCCCGGGGAGGTCGCTGCCGGCTGCGGCTTGGCGTGGAAGGCGTTGCCTGCCGATGAGGACCTGCTGCGCGGCGAACTCGCTGCGGCGGGCATTCCCACCGAGGGCTATACCGTGATTGATATGTGGGAGGTCGTGCGATGATCTACCTGGATAACGCGGCGACGACCATGCACAAGCCGCAGACGGTCATCGATGCCGTGACGCAGGCGATGTGCTCGCTCGGCAATGCCGGGCGCGGCGCCACGTCGGGTGCCCTCGATGCCGCTCGTACGATTCACGGTTGCCGTGCCAAGCTTGCGCGCCTTTTAGGTTGCCCGAGGGCGGACCATGTGTGCTTTACGCCCAACTCTACGGCGGCACTCAACACCGTCATCAATGGCGTGGTGCGCCGCGGCGACCGTGTGGTCACGACGGTACTCGAGCACAATTCCGTGCTGCGTCCGCTTAACCGCCTGGCGGCAGAGCGGGGCGTGACCGTTGAGCATGCGGGTTGCGACGCGAGCGGCGTGCTCGACTACGACGAGCTCGAGCAGCTGGTCACGCCGAGCACGCGTGTCGTGGTGGTGACGCACGCCTCCAACGTGACCGGCAACGCCGTTGACGTTGCACGCGTGGCGGCTGTGGCCCATGCGGCCGGTGCGCTCGTGATTGTCGATGCTTCGCAGTCGGCCGGCACGGCGCATATCGATATGCAGGCCATGGGCCTCGACATCGTGTGCTTTACCGGCCACAAGGGACTGATGGGCCCGCAGGGGACCGGCGGTCTGGCCGTGGCGGAGGGCGTCGACGTGGCGCCCTGGGCTATGGGCGGCACTGGTGTACACAGCTTCGATGAGCTGCAGCCACTGGAGTGGCCCACGCGCCTGGAGGCAGGTACGCTCAACGGCCATGGCATCGCGGGCCTTTCCGCCGGCCTCGACTTTATCGAGGCCCAGGGTGGGGTCGAGGCGATTGCTGCCCACGAGCGTGCGCTCGCCGATCGCTTCCTTGCCGGCGTGCGCGAGATTCCGGGGATTAAGCTCTACGGTGCCTTCGACCAGCCGACGCGCTCGGCGATCGTCTCGCTCAACGTGGGTGATATCGACTCGGCCGAGATCTCGGACGCGCTCATGCAAGGGTGGGGGATTGCGACGCGCCCCGGTACCCATTGCGCTCCGCTCATGCACCGTGCGATAGATACCGAGTGCCAGGGTGTCGTCCGCTTCTCGTTTGGGTATTTCAACACGACCGAAGAAGTCGACACGGCTATCGATGCTCTGCGCAATTTAGCCTGCTAAAGCTGCTGGACCGTTTATACTTGCGGGACGGGTATTTTGCCCGTCCCGTTTTTGTTTCGACCCGAAAGGTGTGCCTATGGCTTCATCCGCCCCGCGCGGTCTGCGTTCCGACCATGTCGTTACCGTCGGCATTGCGCTGTTCTCGATGCTCTTTGGCGCCGGTAACCTCATTATTCCGCCGCTGCTGGCGCTGCAGGCAGGTTCTGCCACGCCGGTTGCCATGATCGGCTTTTTGATTGCCGCTATCGGTCTGCCCGTTATGGGATTTATCGCCGTCGCGCTCGCTGGCACGGCCCGAGAGCTGGCCGGGCGTGTGCATCCTAAGTTTGGCGAATTCTTCGTTGCGGCGGTCTACCTGGCCATCGGTCCGTGCCTGGCCATTCCGCGCACAAGCTCTACGGCGTTCGAAATGCTGGTGCCGCTGCTACCCGAGGGCGTTTCGCTCGGCACGGCACGTCTGGTGTTTGCCGTCGGCTTCTTCGTCGTCGCGTTTGCGCTCACGCTGCGCCCGGGCGTCATCACACGCGTGCTCGGCCGCATTACGGGCCCCGCGCTCATTGCCCTTATCGTGTTGGTCGTGGGTGCCGCCGTGGTCTCGCCGCTGGGTCCCGCTGCCGCGCCGCAGGCTCCCTATAATGCCGGTGCTGCCGTGCAGGGCTTTTTGACCGGCTATCAGACCATGGACCTGCTCGCGTCGCTCGCCTTTGGCATCATTATCGCCGAGACCATCCACGAGCTGGGCGTTACCGATGACAAGCGCGTTGCCTTCGAGATTTCGCGCTCCGGCGTGATCGCCGGTGTGCTCATGGCCATCATCTACTGCGGCCTGGCGCTTGCCGGCGCGCAGCTCAGCACCGTGATGCCCGATGCCACCAACGGTGCCGCCATCCTCGCTCGCTCTGCCTCCATGCATTTTGGCCTTGCCGGCACGGTCGTGGTCTTTGCGATCTTCTTCCTCGCCTGCATGAACGTGTGCATCGGCCTCATCAGCTGCTGTTCGCGCTATTTCTGCGAGACGTATGTGGTCAAAGGGGGAGCGGAGGCCTCTGAGGAGGCCATGCGCCGCCCCTTTGCGATTCTCGCCTTTGTGTTCGCGGCGTTTTCGTGCGTGCTTTCCAACGTGGGTCTCGACGTGATCCTCATGTTCTCGGTGCCTATGCTCAACGCCCTGTACCCCGTCGCCATCGTGCTGGTGCTTATGGGTCTGGTGCACGGTTTCTGCGACGCGCATCCGCAGGTGTGGGTCTGGGTCGGCGGCGTTGTCGCTGTCCAGAGCGTGATCACCTCGGTTCGCGATGCGTTCTTTACGGGCGCGTGGCTGCCGTTCGATGCGCTGCCGCTGGCAGACATTGGAGCCGCGTGGGCGCCGGTTGCCGTGGTGGCGTTTGTGATCGGCCTGCTCCACAGCCGGTTTGTTGCACATTCGAGGAGCTAGGGTATCGTCGCTTGCACAGGCGGGGAGTCTCCCCTATAATTTCCTTCGCTTTGGGACACGCAAGGTTTAGACCTTAGCTGCTCAACACCTTCGGGACGTGGCGCAGTTTGGTAGCGCGCCTGCTTTGGGAGCAGGATGTCGCAGGTTCAAATCCTGTCGTCCCGACCATATCTTGCGGGCGTAGTTCAATGGTAGAACCCCAGCCTTCCAAGCTGATGACGCGGGTTCGATTCCCGTCGCCCGCTCCATAAGAATTGTTTTAACGGCTTTGGTTTCCTTTGGGAATCAGAGCTGTTTTCGTTTACGCGCCGGGCGACGGGAATCGAACCCGTCAGGGTGCTGCGCTGAGAAAATGCGTGAGCATTTTCTCAGCGCAGCACGCAAGGGCCGAAGGCCCGCAGCGAAGCAAATCCTTGGACTTCCCGTCGCCCGCTCCAAGCTATATAATCGCAGGCCAATATGCTAATTTTGCTCGCGTTTATTTTTATACCGTCCGACCTCGCGGGGCAAATGAACCAGGAGCGTTTGTCCCAAATCGTAAGAAAGTAGTGATTGCCATGGCGCAGAGTAAGGCAGAATATCCCACCCCCGATTGCCTGGCGCCCGCCGCGATCGAGGCCAAGACTGAGGCCGCCGGCGTTACCAAGGCTAACCTGCCGGTCTCGAAGGCCTTTTTGCTCGCTATGTTCGCCGGTGCGTTCATCGCCTTTGGCGGCCTGTTCTTCACGGTCTTTCTGAGCGATGCGTCCCTTGGCTGGGGCGCTCAGCGCTTTGTGGGTGGCCTTGCTTTTTGCCTGGGGCTGGTGCTCGTGCTTATTTGCGGCGCGGAGCTGTTTACCGGCAACTCGCTTATGGTCTGCGCGCTTAAGAGCAACAAGCTCACGCTCGTCCAGATGCTCAAGGCTTGGGCTATTGTGTGGATCGGCAATTTTGCCGGCGCCCTGTTCGTTGTCTTTTTGATTTACATGGCAGCTATTTACAAGCTCAACGGCGAGGCCGTCGCCAACGCCATGGTGAGCGTCGCCGCCGGTAAGGTTACGATCGACGCCGTTACCATCTTCTTCCGCGGCATTCTGTGCAACATCTTTGTCTGCCTGGCCGTATGGATCGGCACTGCCGGCAAGACCGTGGTCGATAAGGTCGTGGGCATTTTGCTGCCCATTGCCGCCTTTGTGGCCTGCGGTTTTGAGCACTGCGTTGCCAACATGTACTTTTTGCCCATGGGTATTTTGATGCACTCCTGCGGCTATGGAGCCGATGTCGCTGGCGCCGATGCCCTCAACGCTGCCGGGTTGGCGCTCAACCTTACGGTCGCCACGCTGGGCAATATCGTGGGTGGCGCCCTGATCGTGGCGCTGGGCTACTGGTTTATCTACGCCAATAAGGAGGCCTAAAGCCACCAAGCCATAACCGACCAAAAAGGGACAGGTTTATTTTGGCAGGTTTTAGACGAGGCGCTTCGACGTCTTGTCACGAGCTGCCATAATGGACCTGTCCCTTTTGCGTGCGCGCCGGTATTTATTTGCCCGATGACGATCGCGGGGGACCAGCTTTTTATTGAACATGTCGAAAGGCTTTTCATGAGCGACTGCGAATCCATGTCTGCCGAGGTGCGCGGCCGCCTGCGTTCCATTCCCGCCGTTCACGAGCTGCTTGCCGAGTGGCCGGTCATGAAGGCTGCTGGCGATGCAGGCGACACGATGGTACGCGAGGCGATTGACGCCGAGCTCGATGCCGAGCGCGCGGCGATTCGCTCCGGCGCCCCTGCAAGGAACAAGCGCGAGCTCGCCTTGGCAATTGAGCAGCGGACCCATCGCCTGTCGCTGCCGACCCTGCGCCCTGCCGTCAACGCGACGGGCGTTGTGATTCACACCAATCTGGGCCGCGCTCCGCTCGCTCCCGCGGCGGTGCAGGCGGTGACCGATGTCGCCCGAGGCTACAGCACGCTTGAGTATGACGTCTCAACCTGCGCTCGCGGGGGCCGCAAAGAGCATGCCGCGCGTCTGCTGCGCACGCTCACGGGGGCGCAGGACGCCTTAGTTGTCAACAACAATGCCGCCGCGGTGCTGTTGGTGCTTGCCGCGCATGCCTTCGGCAAAGAGGTCATCGTGAGCCGCGGCGAGCTTGTCGAGGTGGGCGGCAGCTTCCGCATCCCCGACATCATGGCGGCTTCGGGTGCCAAGCTTGTCGAGGTTGGCTCTACCAACCGCACACATCTGGATGATTATCGAAACGCCATCACGCCCAACACGGCGATGATCCTCAAAGTCCATCCTTCCAACTACCGTATCGAGGGCTTCCACGAGGAGGTTTCCGTGGCGGAGCTTTCTGCGCTGGCGCATGAACATGGCCTGTTGCTTTACGAGGATCAGGGCTCGGGCGCTTTGCTTGCAGATGGGGTACTCGCCGATGCGGGGGAGAGGCCCGCGTCCGTGTCTCTTGGCGCCGGCGTTGACGTCGTCTCGTGCTCGGGCGACAAACTGCTCGGTGCTTCGCAGGCGGGCATCATCCTTGGCAACGCCCAGGCAATTGCCGCCTGCGCCTCTCATCCGCTTATGCGCGCGCTTCGCCCCGGTAAGCTCACGCTCGCGGCGCTCGAGGCCACTTTGCGACTGTATGTGACCGGTCCCGATGCGGCGCGTCGGGAGATCCCGGTACTCAACATGCTTTCCGGCGCGCCGGCTCCGCTCGAGCGCCAGGCCAAGCGCCTGCACGACCGCATGCTGCGCAAGCTTCGCGAGGCTCAGTGCGAGGAGGCCGTGGAGCTGCAGGTTGTCGAGGGCGCCTCTACTCCCGGCGGCGGATCGCTGCCGACTGTCGAGCTCCCTACATTTTGCGTTGCCGTCTGTCCCGTCGATGGGCGTCTATCCGCCGATGGCCTAAAGCGCGCTATGGTACAGGAGCCCGATACGCCGGTTGTGACACGCGTGCGCCACGACCAGGTGCTGTTTGACGTTCGCACGCTTTTGCACGACACCGACCTTGACCTGTGTGCGTCTGCGTTGGCGGATGCCGTGCGGGCGGGTTTGCGTCGATGACTGCGCGTGAGCTTGTCGAGTGTCCCGTTGTCGTTGGAACAGCAGGACACGTCGACCACGGAAAGTCGGCCCTTATCGAGGCGCTGACCGGCAAAAATCCCGACCGTCTGGAGGTCGAACGGCGCCGAGGCATGACCACTGAGCTCGGCTTTGGCGAGCTCGAGCTTCCCAGCGGCAAGCTTGTCGGCTTGGTTGACGTGCCCGGGCATGCGCACTACCTGCGCGCGATGGTACAGGGTGCCACCGGCGTGGACGTTGCGTTGCTGGTGGTTTCTGCCGTTGAGGGCGTGATGCCGCAGACGCGAGAGCACGTGTACGTGTTGGAGCTGTTGGGCGTGAGGCACCTCGTTGTGGCGCTCACGATGCGCGATCTGGCCGATGACGAGACGGCGGAGCTCGCCGAGCTCGACGTGATGGACTTCCTCAGCGATACCGTCTTTGCCGATGCGCCCGTGGTGCCTGTTTCCTCGCGCACGGGCGTGGGCATCGAGGACGTTCGCCTTGCCCTCGATGCCGCCATCGACTCTTTCCTGGCCGATGCCGCATCCCGCCCGGTGCGCCCCGGTCTGGCCCCGCGCCTGCCCATCGACCGCTGCTTCACCATCAAGGGATCCGGGACGGTCGTCACGGGCACGCTTCACGATGCCCCCGTAGCGGTGGGCGACGAGCTCGTCTCATGTCCCGCGGGCGTGCGCTGCCGCGTGCGCGCGATTCAGGTGCATGGTGATACTCCTCGGGCGTTGCCCGGACAGCGCGCGGCGCTCAACATCGTGGGCGACGGTGCGGGCGACCTTCCGCGTGGCGAGGTCCTCTGCGGGTCTGGTGCCGAGGGCTCGACGCTCAGGCTCATCGCCCGCTTCACGTATCTGGGGCGCGAGGGCACCAAGCCCGCGCCCTTCGAGTCCGGTACGCGCGTGCATGTGATGGCGGGCACGGCGGAGGTCCTCGGCCGAATCATGCTCATGGAGGGTGAGGGTCCTATTGAGGCTGGCGAGACCCGCATCGTGCAGGTCCGTCTGGAGGAGCGCCTTCCCGTGCGATCGGGCGACGGCCTCATTGTGCTCGCCTTCTCGCCGGTGGTGCTTATCGGCGGCGGTCGTGTTCTTCTTTCGCGGTGTCGCCGCTCGCGCGTCCTCTCCGCGGGCGAGTGCGCGCTGCTCGGGGCCCTGGATGCCGACGACCGCGCCGCCGCCGTTGCCGCATGGTTGGGGCTGCAGCGCCTGCCCGTGCCTGCCGCGGCCGCAGCCCGTGCTCTCGATCTTTCGGGTGCCGAGGCGGCTGCGCTCCTGCACGGGGCGGTTTCCTCGGGTGACGCCGTGGCGCTTCGTGCCGAGCGCTCGACCGAGGAGCTCTATGCCGCCCCCGCTGTGCTCGATGCCGCCCTCGCCACGCTCTCCGTCACGCTGGCCGCCATGCACGGGGCCGCGCCCAAGCAGACGGGTTTCACGCCGGGCGAGGTCGCGCATGCCGCCTGGCCGACAGCGGGCGAAGACGTCGCGTCCGCGCTCGTTCTCGAGGGCTGTGCGCGCGGCGTGTGCACCGTCGACGGTGCCGAGGTGTTCGACCCGCACTCTGCCGCTGCGGCGATACGTGTGGTGCGCGAGGCGAGCCAGCGCATCGTGGCCGCCCTCGACGAGGCGGGTCTCGGTGCGGCGACGCTGCCCGAGGTGGGTGAGCGTCTGCAGCTCGATCGCGACACCATGACGCGTGCCCTGCGCGAGCTTTCGCTCAACCGCGCGATCGTTAAGATCGAACGCGACGTTGCCCTGTCCGCCGCCGCGGATGCTCATGCGCACGAGCTTGTTGCCGCCGCTATCGAGGCTGCCGGCGGTGCTGCCACCACGAGCGTGCTGCGTGAGGCCCTGGGCGTGTCGCGCAAGCGTGCCATCAGCATCCTGGAGCATCTGGATGCGGTGCGTTTTACGGTGCTCGACAAAGAGGCCGGCGGCCTCAGATCGCTTCGCTAGGGGCCGCCGTATCACTGTCCGCCACAAAACCTGCCTATCTACTACGTTTAAGTGACTACCCTCGACCATGCCAAAATCCGCAAAAGTAAAACCGCAGGTAGACGGCTTGCCGATGCTACGAAAAAGCGGGTATGGTCAACCCCTGCAGGTTAAACATAGTAGATGGGCCGTTTTCGTGGCGCGACACTGTGCGTTTGGTAAAATACCGCCATGTTTGGGAGCGGATGGGCTCCGGTGGGCCCCGCGGTCCTCAAAACCGTTGCGAGGCGTGCAAAACGTCTTGGATGTGTTCGATTCACATACGTTCCCGCCAACGCATCTTGCCAAAACCACCACAAAGGTGCCTGTCCCCTTTGTGGTGGTATGGACCATATGGACGAAACAGGTTTGAAACACGGGTTTTGCACGTCAGGCACTCAAAAACGCTTCTACCTGCATCGTAATCAAAACGAAACATCCGCTCGTCGGCTTATGCGAAACTTTCCCGCAACAGTGCGATATTATCCATACTCGATAAAGTTCGCGGCGCATAGGGTGCCGCGACCGACATTTTTCGTTTCCCATCATTGGAGGAAGCATGAGCTACACGCAGAAAGTTCTCGAAGAGCTCAAGGACCGCTATCCCGAGCAGCCTGAGTTCATCCAGGCCGCGACCGAGATCCTCGGCACCATCCAGCCGGCGCTCGACGCCCACCCCGAGTACGAGGAGGCCGCCCTGCTGGAGCGCCTCGTCGAGCCCGAGCGCATCGTCATGTTCCGTGTTCCCTGGGTCGACGACCAGGGCAAGGTTCAGGTCAACCGCGGCTATCGCGTCGAGTTCAACTCTGCTATTGGACCCTACAAGGGCGGCCTGCGCTTTAACCCGACGGTCACTCTGGGCATGCTTAAGTTCCTGGGTCTGGAGCAGATCCTCAAGAACAGCCTGACTACCCTCCCCATGGGCGGCGGCAAGGGCGGCTCCGACTTTGACCCCAAGGGCAAGTCCAACAACGAGATCATGCACTTCTGCCAGTCCTTCATGACCGAACTCTATCGCCACATCGGCCCCAACACCGACGTTCCCGCTGGCGACCTGGGCGTTGGCGGCCGTGAGGTTGCCTACATGTTCGGTCAGTACAAGCGCCTGACCAACGAGTGGACCGGTGTCCTTACCGGCAAGGGTCTCTCCTTTGGCGGCTCGCTCGCCCGTACCGAGGCCACCGGCTACGGTCTGGTCTACTTTGTGGACGAGTACCTCAAGAGCCGCGGCGACTCCTTCGAGGGCAAGAACGTCGTCGTTCACGGCTCCGGCAACGTCGCCATCTATGCGGTCCAGAAGGTCGCCCAGCTCGGCGGCAAGGTGCTGGCCTGCTCCGATACTCACGGCTGGGTCGAGGATCCCGACGGCATCGACTACACCGTGCTCGAGCACGTCTACAACAAGAAGCGCTCCGGCCACGACAAGGGCGTTACGCTCGCTATGTACGTTGATGAGAAGCCCAACGCCGTGTGGCACGAGGGCGACGGCCGCGGCGTGTGGCAGCTGCCCTGCGACATCGCGCTGCCCTGCGCTCGCGAGAACACGCTGCTGCTCGAGGATGCCCAGGCGCTCGTCGCCAACGGCTGCAAGGTGGTCGGCGAGGGCGCGAACATGCCCACGACCATCGAGGCCACGACTTACTTCCAGGAGAACGGCGTCGCCTTTATGCCCGGCAAGGCTGCCAACGCCGGCGGCGTGCTCGTGTCCGGCCTGGAGATGAGCCAGAACGCCGAGCACCTGTCCTGGACCTTCGAGGAGGTCGACGGCAAGCTCGAGCAGCTCATGCGCGGCATGTTCCACAACGTGGACGACACCGCCAAGGAGTATGGCCAGGAGGGCAACTTTGTCATGGGCGCCAACATTGCCGGCTTCCTGAAGGTCGCTGACGCCATGCTCGCCCAGGGCGTCTGCTAAATCTTCGCTCGACATAGCATGTGATGAGGCTCCCAGCCATTCCGGATGGGAGCCTTTTTCTATGGTGGCGAGGGCTGTGCGCCCTCCTTTGGTACACTTAGAGGTACTGGACAAGTGAAGAGATGGGGGAGAACGTGCTCAAGTTCGGTACCTACGTCCGTGTTGGAAACGCGGCCGAAGCCTATGAGCTCTTACAGAAGAACCGCAACAACAAGATTGTGGGCGGCGGCATCTGGATGCGCCTGGGTTCGCGTCGCGTGGCGACGGCGATTGACCTTTCGGCCTGCGGACTCGATCAGATCGAGGAGACCGAGACCGAGTTTCGCATCGGTGCCATGTGCACCCTGCGCCAGCTCGAGCGCCATGCCGGGCTCAACGCGCTTGTCAACCATGTCTTTGAGTTTGCCGTCCACAACATCGTGGGCGTTCAGCTGCGCAACACCGCCACGGTGGGCGGCAGTATCTACGGCCGCTTTGGTTTTTCGGACGTGCTCTCGGCCTTTTTGGCGCTCGATTCGTATGTTGAGCTGACGGGTGCCGGCCGCGTTCCGCTCGCCGAGTTCGTGGACATGGGCTACGTGCGCGACGTGATCGAGCACGTCGTGGTCGTTAAGCACGACTATCGCGCAAGCTATGAGGCCGTGCGCAAGGCCGCGACCGACTTCCCCTCCTTAAACGTCACCGCCGCCTGGTGGGACGGCTCCTGGCACGTCACCGTGGGCGCCCGCCCGCTGCGCGCGACCCTGCTGCAGGGCGAGGCGTGTGGCCTTACCGGCGACCAGCCTTCCGAGGACGAGCTGCGCGCCCTGGCCGCGTCCGTACGCGCGCTGGGCTATGGCACCAACCTGTGGGGCTCGGCCGACTACCGCCGCCGCATCTCGGCCCCGCTGGCGATTCAGGCTGTGCGTCGCGCCGCCGGCATCGAGCTTTCGGCCGCGCTTGCCCACGAGCTCGAGTGCGTGCAGATTCCTAAGTTTGCCACGGACGAGTATTCCTGCCGCCGCGTGCCCGGCGTCGATTCTAGCGAGGTGCGCTAATGGCTGCCAAACTCATCGATCTTTCCTTTACGCTCAACGGCCGCAAGGTCAAGGTTCAGATTGCCCCCGATACCATGCTCTTTTCGCTTTTGCGTGAGCAGGGCTGTGCGTCGGTGCGCTGCGCCTGCGAAACCACCAACTGCGGCCTGTGTACGGTGTGGCTCGACGGCGACCCGGTGCTGAGCTGCTCGGTTCCCGCCGCGCGCGTCGAGGGCCGCTCCATCACCACGCTCGAGGGCCTCAAGGCCGAGTCCGAAGCGCTGGCCCGTGCGATGGCTGCAGAAGGCGCCGAGCAGTGCGGTTTTTGCGCCCCCGGCCTTATCATGAACGTGCTGGCGCTTGCTCGTGCCGCCAAGGAGGACCCGAGCCTCGTCGCTACGCGCGAGGAGCTCTCGCGCCAGCTGGCCGGCAACCTCTGCCGTTGCAGCGGCTACGAGAGCCAGCTGCGCGCCATCGTGCGCTTCCTTAACGAGTCCGGCGTGCAGGTGGGCTTTGAGATGCCCGAGCTACCGGTCAACGACACCAGCTGCGACGGTGTCTCCTACAAGCAGATTACCCACAAGCAGCCCAAGAAGGACTCGAAGGCCCTGCTCGAGGGGCGTCCCGTCTACACGGGCGACCTGGTGCCCGCCGGCGCGCTCATCGTCAAGCTCAAGCGCAGCCCGTATGCCCGCGCCAAGATCCGCTCCATCGATACGTCGCGCGCCCTGAAGGTACCCGGCGTGGTGGGCGTTTACACCTACGAGGACGTGCCCCAGCGCCGCTTTACCATCGCCGGCCAGAGCTATCCGCAGCCGAGTCCCTACGACCGCCTAATTCTCGAGAACCTGGTGCGCTACCAAAACGAGGAGGTGGCGATCGTCGCCGCCGAGACCGAGGAGGCCGCCGACAAGGCGCTCAAGCTCATCAAGGTCGACTACGAGGTGCTCGAGCCCCTGCTCGACTTTACCCAGGCGCTCGATAACGACATCGTGGTCCACCCTGAGGGCGACGTGACCTTTATGTTCCCGCAGGGCGGCGACGTTGCTCGCAACCTGGTGTGCAGCGGTACCAGCGATTTTGGCGATCTTGATGAGGCCTTCGCCCAGAGCGACATTGTCTTTGAGCGCACCTACACCAGCCAGGCCACGCAGACCGCGCCCATGGAGACCTTCCGCGCCTTCGCGACGACCGACGCGTTTGGGCGCATCTCGGTGACCACCTCCACGCAGGTGCCTTTCCACGTGCGCCGCATGGTCGCGCAGTCGCTCGACATTCCGCAGTCGCAGGTGCAAGTTATTAAGCCGCGCATCGGCGGCGGCTTTGGCTCCAAGCAGACGGGCTGCTGCGAGATCTTCGTTGCGTTCGTTACCCAGCAGACTGGCCGTCCGAGCTACTGCTGCTACACCCGCGAGGAGACCATCACTGCGGGCAACTCGCGCCACCAGATGCAGATGACCGTTAAGCTGGGCGCCATGAACGACGGCACCATCACGGCCATTGATCTTCACACGCTGTCCAACGCCGGCGCGTACGGCGAGCACGCTACCACGACGATCGGGCTTTCGGGCCACAAGAGCCTGCCGATTTACAACCATGTGAAGGCGAGCCGCTTTAGCTGGGACGCCGTCTACACCAATACCAACCGCGGCGGCGCGTATCGTGGCTACGGTG
>USAX01000018.1 GCA_900552705.1 uncultured Collinsella sp.
CGCTCGAGGGAAGCAACGCCGATGCGATGGGTCTGTATGTGACGCCGGCGAGCCAGTACAACAAACTGCGCCAGATGATGGGCGAGGAGCCGGTGAGCATTGGCCGCGACCAGTATCTGCTCACGTGCGATATGGGCGGTGAGCTGGGCGACCTGTACACCAAATACATGGCCGGCGGCCATACCCTCACCTTGGGCGGGCATACGCTCAAGCCCGCAACCGATAAGTCGGACGAGGACACGGCGGCCATCGCCAACTCGGCGATGGGCAGCAATCCCGGTACCGTGGTCGTAGCCGATGAACTGCTGTCCCAGCTTAATCTGCAGCCGTATTCCAGTAATCTGCTCGTTAACTACAAGCAGGGGATGGATGTGAGCAAGGCAGACGAGAGCATTAAATACACCATGCTCGACAATCTGCTCGTTGACGGCAAGGAGCCGGGGGGATGGGGAGTCTTCATCACGCGTTCCGAGATGTACACGCAAGCAGCGCAGATGAACGGCATGATTAGCTATCTAGCCATCTATATTGGCTTTGTGCTGGTCATTGCATGTGCGGCGATTCTGTCGATCCAGCAGCTCTCCAATGTGGCCGACGGCAGCCGCAGCTATCGTGTGCTGGCACAGATCGGCTGTGACGACCGTCAGATCCGGCATTCGGTGATGGCGCAGCAAGCGGTGTTCTTCCTGTTCCCGCTGGCAGTGGGCTTGGCGCACTCCTTTGTGGCGCTCAAGGTGATCATCGAGCTGGTGAGCGTATTCGGCGATATGAGCATCGCCGGCACCGTGGGCCTCACCTGCGCGATTTTCCTGGCGGCCTATGGTGGCTACTTCCTGGTGACCTATCTCATGAGCATCGGCATGGTACAAGCTGCCATCGCCACCCGCTACAGCGAGTAACTCGTTCAGCTCAGAATTATCGCAGGTTGAGCATAAGTCAGCGAAAACGCCCCTAGGCGAGCAAGGCGACGTGAAAGAGGAGGGAAGCGTACTTCGGTACGCGACCGACGATTGAACGTCAGATTGCCGCCTAGGGGCGTTTGCAGCGTCGAGCCGTTACGCGGTTTGGCAAAACCGCGTAACCTCAGCGCTTCCAAAAGTGGAGGATGAGCGTCGTGCGGTTTTGCTGTTCGGTTTTGACTAGGATGTTGTGGATGTGGGTCTTGACGGTGCCCACGGCAAGGAATAGCTCGTCAGCGATCTCTTGGTTCGATTTGCCCAGTACGACCAGACGCATAACTTCGGTCTCGCGGTTGGAGAGCTTGTAGGCGTTGCGATAGAAGGGCATCTGCTCTTCGATGTGTCGATCAAGATCGCTGACGTTCTTTTCCTCGGGCGCCTCCTGCATGCGGATTGAAAGCACGTGGTAGGAGTAGATGATCAGCAGAATCGCAAAGTAGCAGGCAAAGACGTTTTCGCTAAAGTTGCGCTCGGACAGATATAGTTGCAGCCAAGAGGGCGCCAGACTCATGGGGACAATCAGAATGTTGTAGAAATCCTCGGCAACGATGCAACCGACCAGAATAGCGCCGATAATCAGGTGCTTTCGTTGGTTGTTAACGCGTGCCTTCAGCTCGACTTGTGTGCTCTTGCGTGCCGTCCAAAAGATATATAGTCCCACGAAAACAAGGAATACCTGACGCATCGTGTAGTAGAGCCATTGATGAATGGGGCCGTAGGGGACAGCGACGATAATCAGCAGCTCGCTCAGCAAGAACGTTGCGACGGGAATGACAAACTGCTTTTTTGAATGCTTGTCGAGCAAATCCATGGCAATGAGCCAAATAAAAGCCTGCGAAGCGGTCGCCACAAAGGTCCGCAAAACAGGCATGGTAATTGAGTAATAGTCGCTGGCCGGAAAACTCTGGTTTTGCAGCGTGTATTCAAAAAAGAAAATCTCGGTCATCTCGATGGCATAGCAGATAAATACGCCGCTGCCATAGATAAAGAAGCGTCGACGAGATGAGGCATAGGCGGCAAGCGAGAGCACCGCCGTCACAATACAGATCACGAGTATCGCTAGGGTATAGAAGAACATCAGGGTGTTCATCTGTCACCGTCCCATCTCATTTATTCTATGGCCGAGCCCTGTATACCTTGTGGGATATAGACGTCTCAACCCTTCGTTTCATTGCGGATTAGGCGCCGAGATACAGCATAGCCGTATACCGTTCGCGGTTCTAGATGGTAAACCCCCTGTAAACTCTTGACCTGCGGGTTTATATAGGTTTAGAGGGGGTGTAACTCCGTGAACGGTCTTTAATCCCGAATAAACTAGGTAAAAATTGCATACGGGTGAATGATGGTCTTGTCAACACGAGGCGTGATGTACGAGCGCCTCATAGTAATAGTCGGCAAGACCGGCGGAAAGGAAATCGACATGGCACTGCCTAAGGATTTCATCGACACCAACGACTTCACCAAAGAGCAGATCCTGGCTATCGAGGATCTTGGCCTGGCAATGAAGAAGGCCATCAAGGTTGACGGTTATTATCCGCACCTGCTCCGCAACAAGAGCCTTGGCATGATCTTCCAGCAGGTCTCCACCCGCACCCGTCTTTCCTTCGAGACCGCTATGTGCGACCTCGGCGGCCACGCTCAGTTCTATGGCCCTGGCACCATTCAGCTCGGTGGCCACGAGTCCCTGGGCGACACCGCTCGCGTCATGGGCGACCTGCTCGACATCATGATGGCTCGCGTTGACCGTCACAAGGACGTCGTCGGCCTCGCCGAGGGCTCCGCTGTGCCCGTCATCAACGGCATGTCCGAGTTCAACCACCCCACGCAGGAGATGGGCGACCTCATGACCATGCTCGAGAACCTCCCCGAGGGCAAGAAGATCGAGGACTGCACCCTGGCCTTCATCGGCGACGCCACCCAGGTCTGCGTCTCCCTCATGTTCATCGCCTCCAAGGTCGGCATGAAGTTTGTCCAGTTTGGACCTAAGGGCCACCAGATCCCCGACGGCGGCCTGCACGTCGGCACCGTCGAGGAGCGCGCCGAGTTCGGCAAGCAGATGATGGCCATCGCCGAGGAGAACTGCAAGGTCTCTGGCGGCTCGGTCGTCATCTCCGACGACATCGAGTGCATCAAGGGCGCTGACTTCATCTACACCGACGTGTGGTATGGCCTGTACGACGAGGAGGTCTCGGGCGAGAACTACATGGACGTGTTCTATCCCAAGTATCAGGTCACCATGGACATGATGAACTTCGCCGGCCCCAACTCCAAGTTCATGCACTGCCTGCCGGCCACCCGCAACGAGGAGGTCGTCGACGAGGTCATGGACGATCCCGAGCGCTCCCTGTGCTGGGTCGAGGCCGAGAACCGCAAGCACTCCATCCGTGCTCTCCTTGCCGCCCTGGGCAAGCGCACCCCGCTCAACGACGAGGGTGTCGAGTACTCCGCCAAGGCTGAGCTCCACGCCGCTCTCGAGGCTCTCGAGCAGCTCTAAGCCTCAAGGCTTCTAAAAGCACGTTTGCGGGCGGCGGATGCTCGTCTCCTGTCGCCCGCTCACCGAGGCCCAAGCAATTGCCTTAATACCTTAGGGCCTCGGATCTGTCCAAGACTGAGCGAAGGAGCTCATCATGAGCGACGGAAAGAAAAAGCTTTCCTTCTTGACGGTCATTTCGACCATCATCTGCGTCGTCTTCGTTTGCGAGGCCGCCGCTCCTGCTGCCGCCATTGGCAACCAGCAGTTCTTCTGGTGGATCTTCCTGATCCTGACCTTCCTGCTTCCCTACGGCATGGTTGTCGCCGAGCTCGGTACCACCTATGACGGCGAGGGCGGCATTTACGACTGGGTACGCGATGGCCTGGGCGACAAATGGGGCGCCCGCATCTCGTACTACTACTGGGTCAACTACCCGCTGTGGATCGCCTCGCTGGCTACCATGTTCCCCGACATTTTGGGCATGGTCTTTGGCGTCGAGTTCAACTTGATCGCCAAGATGGGTATCGATCTTGACTTTGTGTGGATCGTCTACCTCATGGGCCGCTCCAAGGCGGCCGACTCCGAGTGGGTCCTTAACGGTGGCGCCATCATCAAGGTCGCCGTCGCCGTTATCGTTGGCGCTTTGGGCATTTGGTATGCCATGGAGAACGGTTTTGCGAACGACATGTCCGCTGCCACCTTCCTGCCCGAGCTCACCAACACCAACGCTCTCGGCTACCTGTCGATCATCATCTTTAACTTCATGGGCTTCGAGGTCATCTGCACCATGACCGACGACATGGCCGATCCCGCTCGCGATATCCCCAAGGCTATCATCGTCGGTGGCCTGTCCATCGCCGTGATCTACCTGTTCGCTGGCTTTGGCATCGGCGCTGCTGTGCCGGCCGATTCCATCGACCCCGACTATGGCATGATTGTCGCAGTCCAGACCATGGTGGGCGACTCCATGATCTTCAAGGTCATCTGCATCGCCTTCCTGATCACCCTGTTCGCCAACATGGCCGCCTGGTCCTTCGGCGTCAACTCCGTCGCCCGCTACGCTGCCGAGCACGGCAACATGCCCAAGGTCTTCGCCTCGATGATTTCGGATGATGACATGCCCAACGGCGCCAACCTGGTCAACGCCGTCGTTGCCTCCCTGGTGCTGTGTCTGCAGCTCGTTCCCATCGACGCCATCTCCAACGGCGTCTTCTGGATGCTCTTCGGCACCTCCGTCGTCTTCCTGCTGCTGACCTACATCCCGATGTTCCCGGCGTTCCTCAACCTTCGCAAGAACGACCCCGACCGCGAGCGCATCTTCACGTTCCCGTTTAAGGGTGCCATGATGAAGGTCATGCTGGCCATCCCTTGCATCGAGCTGATCCTGGCCATCGTTGCAACGCTGGTGCCGCTCTCTGCCGCTGAAATTGGCGACAAGCTCCCGATGATCGTTATCTTCATCGTGCTTCTGCTCATCGGCGAGGTTGTCCGCGTCGTCAGCGCCAAGGGCCGCGAGACCGAGTACAAGGGCCTCACTCCCGAGCTGGCAGCTCAGCGTCTCGCTGAGGAGGCCGCCGAGGCCGAGGAGAACTAGAGCACCCGGTTCTGGAGCTCCAACCCTCCTCGCGTACCAACGTGCGCTTCGTCGGGCTTGTCGCTCCCGACTCCGGGCACTCTAGCCTCTTCGGAGGCGTGCCCAAACGACAGGTTTGCTAACCATTCCCCGGGGTGGGTGTGAGCGATAGCTCCGGTAACCACCGCCCACCCCAATCTCTCTTCCGTATCCTTCGTGCGT
The DNA here is from genome assembly GCA_900552705.1 of uncultured Collinsella sp. Taxonomy (GTDB): domain Bacteria; phylum Actinomycetota; class Coriobacteriia; order Coriobacteriales; family Coriobacteriaceae; genus Collinsella. The sequence goes on from USAX01000018.1 coordinate 5,228, forward strand.
TTTGTCTCCGCGCACTTGGCTACGTCGCCGCTCGCCGGTGCGGCACCGTGAAAATCGGCACCGGGCGCCCCGACCTTTGCCGGGGGACGGGCGCCCACTATCTCTTGGTTTTAGGCTGCGGGTAACCCGCCCGCGGCAAGCGATCGTTCGATTTGGAGGAAATCTTATGCGTACGATCACCGAGTCCGAGTCCACCCCCAAGGCCGACGGCTTCTTTATGCCCGCCGAGTTCGCCCCGCAGGATCGCGTGTGGATGGGCTGGCCCCACCGCACCGACACCTGGGCCCACGGCGCCAAGCCGGCTCAGAAGCAGTATGCCGCCATCGCTCGCGCCATCGCCGAGTTCACCCCGGTCACCATGTGCGCCAACCAGGCCGACTACGCCAACTGCAAGGCCGTCTTCGAAGAGGACGAGAACGTCACCGTTATCGAGATGACCACCGACGACGCCTGGTTCCGCGACACCGCCGCCACCTACGTCATCAACGGCAAGGGCGAGAAGCGCGCCAACCACTGGCACTTCAACGCCTATGGCGGTCTCGTCGATGGCCTTTATTTCCCGTGGGATAAGGACGAGCAGATCGCCCTTAAGATGGCTGAGCTCTCCGGCTGCCGTCGCTATCGTCCCGACGACATGATCCTCGAGGGCGGCTCCATCACCGTTGACGGCGAGGGCACCCTTGTCGTGACCGACCAGTGCCTGCTTTCCCCGGGCCGCACCTGCTCTGCGGTCCTGGAGGAGGAAGAGGATCCCGAGTCCATCTGGCCCAAGTTCCACAAGAAGTTTGAGCCCTGGAGCGAGGAGCTTCGCGCCTATATGGACGAGCACCTCAAGGATTACCTGGGTGTCGAGAAGGTCATCTGGGTCAAGGAGGGCATCGACCCCGAGGAGACCAACGGCCACATCGATGACGTTGCTACGTTCATCGCCCCGGGCGTCATGGCCTGCATCTGGACCGACGATCCCGAGTATCCGTTCTACGAGCAGTGCCACGCTGCCTACGAGACCCTCTCCAACGCCGTTGACGCCAAGGGCCGCAAGATGAAGGTCTACAAGCTCTGCATGCCCGTGAACCCGCTGTTCATGGATCAGGCCTCCTGCGACACCATCGACGCCGACGAGAACGCCGAGCCGCGCGTCCCCGACGAGCCGCTAATCGCCTCCTACATGAACTACCTCGTGACCAACCACGGCGTTATCGTCCCGCAGTACGGCGACGAGAACGACCAGCTGGCCGTCGACACGCTCCAGAAGATCTACGACGAGGTCTGGGGCGAGGGCGTCTACAAGTGCGTCGGCGTCCAGTCCGAGCAGGTCGTCTTCGGCGGCGGCAACATCCACTGCATCACGCAGCAGGAGCCGTCCGCGTAATTGTCTGGCTTCCTGAGGCACGGCACCTTCCCGTTCATTCGTCGCTTGCGTACCAAAGTACGCGGCGCTCCTCTTTCAGGGCAATCTGCCGCACCTCAGAAACCCAGCCGATCAATCGGACAGTCGGTGAATCGCACCGTGACCATCTCGGGGCATTGATGGTCTGGTCGCTTGATGTCTTGGTCGGCTGGGTTTTTCTTTGGGCACTCCGTTGCCTCCACTTCGGAGTGCCCGCCTCTTTGATTGAGTACGCGTCTGATCTGGGATTTATTGCGGGTTAGGCCAATTGTTCGCTTGAATATCCCAGGTCAGACGCGTACCCAATTGCCGAAAGTTTCCGGGCGCAAACGCGACCGTTTTGATCGGAGTATCTATGTACCAGCGTATCGTTATCTACACGCGCCTGTTCCGCGAGCGTTGGTCCAACAATTGCATCCTCTCTTCTCTTTGGGATGGCACCTGTACCGGTGACGCGGCCTGCAACCCTACCTTGGGCTGCGCCTTCGGTACAGATGCCATCCTTTTTGCTGTAGGGGGAACGTGCCATGGCAGGTAAGAAGTTTTCCCTGATTGAGGTCATCCTTTCGGTTATCTGCGTCGTGTTTACTATCGAGGCGGCAGCTCCGGCTTCTGCCATGGGTAACGTGCAGTTCTTCTGGTGGATTTTCCTTATCATCACGTTTTTGCTGCCTTATGGCCTGGTGGTGGCCGAGCTGGGTACGGCGTTTGATTCCGAGGGCGGCCTGTACGATTGGGTCCGCCTGGGCCTGGGCGACCGTTGGGGCGCCCGTTGCTCCTGGTGCTATTGGGTAAATTTTCCGCTGTGGGTGGCAAGTATCGCCTGCATGTTCCCCAGTGTCATCACTGCGGTATGGGGTTTCGAGTTTTCACTCGGGCTCCGAATTGTCATTGAGCTTGCCTTTGTGTGGGGCGTTACGGTCATGGCGATGCAGTCGGTGGCCGAGGCCGATTGGGTCATGGACGGCGGCGCTGTCATCAAGGTGCTCATTACCGCCGTGGTGGGGATCGTCGGTATCTGGTTTGCCTGTAATAACGGCTTTGCCAACGATATGTCGTTTAAGACCTTTGTCCCCGATCTGGGAGACACTAACTCACTGACGTATCTTTCAATCATCCTATTCAACTTTATGGGCTTTGAGGTGGTCGCGACCTTTGCCAGCACGATGAAAAACCCGTCGCGTGACATCCCCAATGCGGTTATCGCCGGTGGCGTTGCCATTGCGGCGATCTATATTGTCTGCAGCATCGGCATTGGAGCTGCGGTTCCCACCGAGCAGCTTTCACTCGATTCGGGCATTGTGGACGCGGTTGCCGCCATGGTGGGGCGCGCTCACCCGCTGACGATGGTCGTGGGCGTGGCCTTTCTGGTAACGCTGTTTGCCAACATGATCTGTTGGAGCTTTGGCGTCAACAACGTGGCGAGCTATGCCGCGCGCCATGGCAACATGCCGCGTCCCTTTGCGCTGGTGTCCAAGAAGACCGGCATGCCCAACGGCTCGGCACTCATTAACGGTTGTTTTGCCAGCTTGGTGCTGCTACTTCAGATTCCGCTGGGTGAAGGTTCCGACGTCTTTTGGGTCTTCTTCTCGATGAACGTCGTCTTTCTGCTCATGAGCTATATCCCGATGTTCCCGGCGTTTTGGCGCCTGCGTAAATACGACGACCGCCCGCGTGTGTTTCGCGCGCCCTTCGAGGGCAAGGTGCTTGCGGTAGCGCTTGCGGTGCCGGTGGTAGAGCTCGTGCTTTCGATTGTTGCGACAACCGTGCCGCTTAACAGCTCGCCCGCCGAGATGTCAAAGTTGCCGATCCTCATGGGTGTGGTGATCGGCGTGTTGCTGGGCGAGGTTTCGCGCCTCATATCGCGCCGCGGCCGCAGTATCGACAATCCCGGCGTTGGTGCAAAGGGGTCAGATTACTTTGCACTAAAACAGTAGCGCCGCGAGTTGCGCGGCGCTTGATGCATCTTGGATTACTGCTCGCGGTGCTCGGAATCGGAAGCGAGCTTGGGCGCAAAGTAGGGGACGTGGCCCAGGTACGGGCAGCTATCCTCGCGCGCCTCGACGGCGGAGGGGACGTTGTCGTAGGTCATGGAAGAACCGAGTCGGGTGATGGCCTTGGCGGCAGGAGCAATGAGCATCTTGAGCGGTGCGATAGGTGCCATGGCATCTCCTTTCATCGGTGAGACACAGCTTGTTTATCTAAACGATACAGTACGTTTAATCGGTGAGTCTAATCTTGCGGCAAAGAATCTGTCAACATCCTCACAGCATCTAGACAGGGGAGGCGGGCATGAGTTTCGCGTTCTATATCTACACCACGATTATCATGGGTGTGGCTCTGGTGACCAGTGCCGTGGCATTGGTGGTTTGGCTCATGACGCGTCGTCGCGACAGCCTGGTGGCCGCGGCGGGCTTTTTGCTCTATATGCTCGATATGTCGGTCATCTTTTTTGACGAGTACAATCGGCTCAAATACGACTACGCCGTTACCTTTAGCGAGCCGCTGCAGCACCCCTTGCTGCGCTGCGTGCTCGGTATTGCCATCTATGCCTGCGTGGTGCTATGGATGTTTGCGCGCTTGCGCAAAAGGCCGACGTCGCGCATGCTCGGACTTGCTATCGTGCCGTTTTCAATCTTGCAATTGCTGCTGGTGCCTCGCAGCGGTGCTGCCGGAGAGATGCAGCAGTATCTCTTTTGGCTCACGCGTGACCTGGGCAATGTAGGATGTCTTGCCTATGCCGCCTGGCATTACCGGCACGGGGCCACGCGTGTTGAGAAACTCGACCTCGACCGCTCAAGGCTCTTTTGGAAGGTGGCACTCGTTCTTGCGTTTTGCGTTATCGCCGAGGACACCTACATGATTTTGCTCTGCCGCCCCGACTCTCAAAACCCCGTCATCAGCCTCTTTTTGTGGTATCTGTCCGAGCGCAATATCTCCGAAAACGTGCTGCTCGTGGTATGCGCGGTCCAACTCTTTTGCCAGTTTAGCCATATCCTGCGCGTGTATGCCCGTCATCCGCGTGCCGATGAGGACGTGGCGGCCGAGAGCGCACGCTCTGGGGACGATCTAGCATCACGCGTTGTGATCTATGCCGATGCTCATAAGCTGTCGCGGCGCGAGCAGGAGGTGCTCACGCTGGTGCTGAAGGGCAACGACGCCCAAAACATCGCCAGCGAGTTGGTCATCAGCCCTGGCACTGTCAAAGCGCACTTGCATCGCATCTACGTTAAAAGCGGTGTCTCCAACCGAGATGACCTCATAGATGCCTTTTGGCGTTCCTAGTCCTATTCTTCCTCGCATGCGGGTCTTGCCGTGTGGGCGGGCACGCCGTTGGGCGTAATGACGCGGTAATAATCTCAGACAATAAACCTGCAGGTAAAGCGTGTAAACCTGCTTAAACTGACCGTTTGCGGTCCCTGGCCTTGGCACGGATTTGCCCCTGTGTATCAATGGGTGTAGCGCGAAGCCGCGGACGTGGGACAGACGTCCGAGCACGGCTTGTAGGCACGCGCCGATGCGGGAGCGCTACGCTCCCAACCGAGTGCCCACGCGGGCGGTGCGTCCGCGTTGCAACCAAAGATGCCTGAGGAGGCTCACATGGACAAGGCTGATGTAGTTATCAAGAGCAACGCCGTCTTTACCGGCGATGGGCTCGAGCCGTTTAAGGGCGGCGTTGCCGTGCGGGGCGAAAGAATCGTTGCCTGCGGTGACGATGCCCACCTGGCACCGTTTATCGGCCCCGATACCGAGGTGCGCGACTTTGGCGACCAACTCGTCATGCCCGGCCTGATCGACTCGCACACACATTTTGCCCAGGGTGCGTTTATGACCGACCCCGATTTTGCCGTCAACCTCATCGACTGTACCAGTTTCGAGATGGCAATGGAACGTGTCGTGGCGTTTGCCGATTCGCATCCTGACAACGAGTGGATCGTTGGCTGTCAGATCATCCAGTTCCAATGGGATGTCCCCGAGATGCCCACGGCCGCGATGATCGATGAGTACATCTCCGACCGCCCGGTCTTTTTGCAGCAGGTTGATATGCACACCTTTAGCGCCAACACCTGCGCTATCAACAAGGTGGGCATTACCACCGAGACCCCCGACCCCGCGGGCGGCAAGATTTTGAAGGACGCCGACGGTAACCTTACCGGTGTGTTCTCCAACAACGCGGGAGCCCTCTTTATGGATGAGGTCTATGACCCAGCGCCCGAGGTGGTCAACGCCTCGTTTACCAAGACGGCCAAGCGCGCCAACAGCCTGGGCATTACTACCATAGGCATGGTCAACCCCACCTTTGTAAGCATGGAGAACCCGTTTGGCGTGCTTGCCGACCTCAACGCCAAGGGCGAGCTGCCGCTGCGCGTCTTTATGTACACCGATTTGTTTGAGAACGAGACAATGGCGCTCGATCAAATCAAGGCCAAGTACAACTTCCCTGGGACGCAGGTCGAGTGGCACGGCTTTAAGCAGTTTATCGATGGCGTGTGCTCCGACCATACCGCTTGGATGCTCGAGCCCTACAGCAACGCACCCGAGAGCTGCGGCGAGGCTGCCGAGGATCCCGAGCGCATGCGCGCTGCCATACTCAAGGCACTTGAGTGGGGTGTCGATACCCGTATCCACGCCATCGGCGACCGCGCCGTACGCACCATCCTCGACAACTTTGAAGAGGGCGAGAAGCTCTACGGGCAGCAAGGCTGCCGCCACTCCATCGAGCATAACGAGACGGTGCAGCCGGAGGATATGCCCCGCTACGCCGAGCTCGGCGTATGCCCGGCCATGCAGCCGTGGCACATGCTGCTCGATATGCCCGATCTCGCCAAGGACGACGCCGTGGGCCCCGAGCGTGCCGCGCTTTCGTGGCCCCTGCATAGCCTGCTTGCCAGCGGAGCCGTGGTGCACCTGGGCAGTGACTTCCCCGTTGTGGGCCTGGAGCCCATGGAGGAGGTCTACGGCGCGGTCTTCCGTATGCTCGAGGACGGCTCTAACCCCGAGGGCTGGTTCCCGCAGGAGCGCATCACCATGGCAGATGCCCTGCGCGCCTACACCTACGGTGGCGCCTTTGCCATGCATGCCGATGACCGTATCGGTACGCTCGCATGCGGCAAGCAGGCCGACATCTGCGTGCTCGACCGCAATCTCTTTAAGTGCGAGCCGGCTGAGGTCCTCGAGGCCACGGCGTCTCTCACGATGATTGCCGGCAAGGTGGTCTACGAGGCCTAGCGGGGCTGCTGCATCGCTGGGCGGTGCCACAGCCTGTGCGTGCCGCCCGCCCATCCATTCATTCATCAATCTCTCATGGAAAGGGGAGAACAATGGCAGAAGAAGCAACCGCCGCTGTTGAGGAGGAGCGTGAGCTTGCCTCGCAGCCGATTCCCGGCCTGGTGCGCAAGTACACCATCATCACCGGCCAGGGTATGCTCGCCCAGATTATCATGGTGGTCCTTGAGGGCCTCGTGATGGGTTGGGGCCTGGGTGCCCACGGCCTGGCCTGTGTCTCGATCATCATGTCGGTCGAGTACATCAACCTGGCCTTTGGCAACCTGTTTGGCACCGGCGTACCCGCCGTGGTGGGCAACCTTTTGGGTGCCGGCGACATCAAGGGCGCAAGCAAGGCTTTTAGCCAGGGCTTTTGGCTCACCACGATCGTGAGTGTGCTGCTAGCTGTGGTGATGGCCGTGTTTACCGAGCCCATCTGTGCATTTTTTGGCGCCACGCCCGACATCATGGTCGATACCGTTGCCGGCGTGCGCACCTTCGCCGTGCTGCTACCGCTCACGGTCATTGGCCAGATGATTACCGCTGTGATGCGTGTGGACGAGAAGGTTCAGATCCAGGCCAACCTCATGACCGTATCGGCTATCGTCGCCATTTGCTGGCTCGCGCTTTCCACGTTTGTTCTCAAGTTTGGCGTTATGGGCGCCGGCGTGTATTACGGGCTTTCCATCGGCATCTGGGCCATCGGTATCTTCTGGTTCATCGGGGGCAAAAAGTCCCAGCTCCAGATTAACCCGGCCGACCTCAAGCTCGACTTTGCCATCTGCGGCCAGATCTTCAAGATCGGCTTCCCGTTCTTCCTGGTCCAGGGCGCGACCTTTATCTTTAATACCGTTGCCAACTCGCTTTTGGGTTCGCTCGGCGGCGACATGGGCTCGCTCTACATCGCAGCTTTTGGCGTGATCAACGGCTACATCCTCTACATTACCATGATGGTTGCCCAGTGCTTCTCCTACGGTCTGCAGCCCATCGCTGCCTTCAACGCCGGCGCAAAGGCTTGGGCACGCCTTAAGGAGACGCTCTCCTGCACGCTTAAGTACCAGGTTGTGACGCTGGCGCTGGTCACCGTCGCGCTCTGGCTTGCCGCCACCCCGGTGTGCGCCTTCTTTGCCGGCAGCGATCCTGCGCTCGTTGAGGTTGCCGCCAACGCCACGCGTACTGTCATCCTGGCTGTTGCCCTGGGCTATCTTGCCATGACCATGTCGATGTATTTCCAGGCGGTCGAGAAGGTTGGTGTCGCCACGTTTACCGGCCTGCTTCGCTATGTGATCTGCTCGGTGCCGCTTATGTACCTCCTCGGCAACATGATGGGTGTCGAGGGCGTGTGGATCGCCCTGGTGGTGGCCGACGCCATTACCGGCATCATCTCCATTGCGCTCGCCGCGCACGAGTCCAAGCGCCTTGCCACGCTCTAGGCTCGGACATGGCTGGCGTACGATAGTCGAACAAGTTAACTCGCCTGCAAGCCACCACAATGGGGACAGCCCCCATTGTGGTGGCTTTTGTTATTTAGGGTCTGAGATTTCGGCTCTATAAATAATGCTTTTGAACTGGGCTACTATAAGATTGTGGTAAACGCTACTATAAGATTATGGCGAATGAAACTATTCGATTATGGTAACAGCGTAATAAGGGGCGTTGATATGGCTGAGTTCATTAACAGAGATTTGCATGAGTTGCTCATTCACATGGCAGGCTGGTTTCCTGTTGTGTCGTTGACAGGGCCTAGGCAGAGCGGTAAGTCTACGCTGGTTCGGCATGCCTTTCCCGACTATTCCTACGTCACGCTTGAGGACCCTCAAACGAGGCGCGCGGCCTTGGAGGATCCGGTGAGTTTTATCCGCAACCGAAAGGGCGGACTCATCATCGATGAGGCGCAATACGCCCCGGATTTGTTTTCAATGATCCAGGTTGTTTCGGATGAGCGGGGAGACGCCGGTCAATACATCCTTACAGGCTCGCAAAACTTTTTGATGATGAAAAGCATCGGGCAGTCTCTTGCCGGGCGAGTCGGGATCTTGAAATTGCTGCCATTATCGTTTCGAGAAGCGGAGAGGGGCCAGCAGGGGCAGCTGGAAGTGGATTTGTTCGCGCTCGAAGGGGGATACCCTCGCCTGCGTTCCGCCGGAATGCCGTCCTCGGTTTATTTCCCCAGCTATATCGATACCTATGTTGAGCGCGATGTTGTGGGCTTGCTTGATGTGCGCAATAAGGCGGAGTTCCATAAGTTTCTGTCCATAATTGCTCAGAGCGTCGGTGCCCTCATCAATATATCCTCGCTTTCTCGAGATACGGGCGTGAGCGTATCGACCATTAAAAGCTGGTTGTCCATCCTGGAGCAGAGCTACCTGACGTTTTCGCTGCAGCCCTATTATGCAAATGCCAAGAAGCGTCTAACTAAAACGCCCAAGCTCTATTTTTACGACACGGGGCTGCTCTGCTACTTGCTCAAAATTGGATCACTGGAGCAACTATTGGAGAGCCCTTATCTGGGGGCCGTTTTCGAAAACCTCATCGTTTCCGAAACGGCGAAGAGCCATCTCAACGTGGGCGAGAATCCCGAGCTGTATTTCTATAGGGACGACAGCAAGCGTGAAATCGATTTGCTCGACTGTACAAACTCAGGGAGTCCCAAGGCTATCGAAATAAAATCATCCAGAACGTATCACGATAAGTACGCCCGTCATCTACAGACTGTATGCGATGAGATCGACATTGCAAAAGATGCGCGCTATGTTGTGGCCCGCGTGGACTCAACGTATGAGTCGAAAGACTGTAGTGTGGTTTCGGCGCGTGATTGGCTTTTACGATAACAAGCTCGGCGTATTAACGACCGCCGCGAAGGGAACCGGCCCCTTTTTCGGCGGTTTTTTGCCTATCTGGTGCGTCTTAGATGCAAGTGAGTAGACTTATTTGGATATGCCGAGCACATCGCGACAAATGCTCAATAAAACCGCAGGTCAGAGCTGTGGCGTTTTGGGGCGTGCTTGACCTCCTGCAAAAAGCCTACTCACTTGGTTTTTTCTGTTAGAAGACCGCCGCGAGGTGGAGTGGCTCCTCCGCGGCGGTCGGCGTTTGCCCAGATAAAACCTGCCAAAATAAACCTGTCTACTCTTTGAGCCAGAGCCGACACTAATTCAAATGGCGAAATCAAAGGGCGTTCTCCGCATGGAGGGCGCCCTTTTTCATCGCAGGATGTTTTGCGCGGCAGTCATAAGGCCCAGGCGGTTGCTGACGCCGAGCTTGCGATAGATGGCGTTGACGTGCTTCTTGACGGTTGACTCGCTTATGAATAGCTCGTTTGCCATTTGTTTGTTCGTTTTGCCGTCGAGCATGAGCCGCATGACTTCGGCTTCGCGCGGTTGGATATTGTGTTCTGTAATGAAGGCGTTCAGATGGTTTGCGTCTTCTGTCTGGGTGAGCTTAATGCCCCGAGGATAGAGGTTGGCGAGCGCGAGGCTCGCGTGCCGAGCGACTTCGAGCAGGATTGCGAGCTCGGTGTCGGTGAAGTCTCCGGCCGTGCGTTCGCGAAACAGGGTGATGCTTCCTAGCGGGCTGTCGTTGTGCGCGAGCGTGGCCGTACAGCCAAAGTAGACGCCCTGCGGTTCCATCCATTTGCGATAGATGGGCGTGGCATCGCGTCGCTCGACGTCGACGAGGTCGAGGTCGCGGTAGACGCCGACCTTATGTAGGTCAAAGCTCCATGTTGTATAGTCCATCGCGGCGTAGCGGTTGTAGTAGTCGCTCAGCGCGCGGTCGTCCATTCCGCTGCTTGCGGGGTGGACGTAGCGTGGGGCATCACTGCCCGCCGCCTCGATCAGGTCGAACATGGCGATCCGATGGGGCACGAGCCCTGTCGTTCCCTCGAGGGTCTCCTTTTGCAGCTTATCGACACCGTGTGATGCGTGGATTGCAAGCGCGAGCTCGTTGAGAGCAGTCCAGGTCGTACTGTCCAACTCAATAGTCTGCTGTTTATTGCATGGGGGCATAGGGCGTCCTTTCCATTGTGGAACCCAGTATGTCATGTTCTCGGCCTGAATAGAACTTTAGGTCAGCGAATGGTATACCGTCGGTCGCTGAAAGGGGCTCGAGGGACCATTGAGAACATCTCGGTGCGACCGCACCATGGTCTCGTCAAGCAAAAGCACCGAGATTTAGGAGCTTGAAATGAAGACCATCTACGAGAGTGAGTCCACACCTAAGAAGGACGGGTTCTATATGCCCGGCGAGTATGAGGAACAGGAGCGTACCTGGATTCTGTGGCCGCACCGCTCCGACGTGTGGCGCTACGGCGCCAAGCCGGCGCAGAAGGTCTTCACCGAGATCATCAAGACCATTGCACGTTTTCAGCCCATCAATGTGGGCGTTAACACCGAAGACTTCCCCGCGGTGTGTGAGATCTTCGACGGCGTTGAGAACGTGCGCGTTATCCACATGGAGTACAACGACAGCTGGATTCGCGACCCCGGCCCGGCGTTCCTCGTTAATGACAATGGTGAGGTTGCTCTTTCGCACTTCCACTTTAATGCTTACGGCGGTTTCATTGACGGCCTGTATTTCCCGTGGGACAAGGACGCTTCCATTGGCTTGCAGGTGGCACAGCTCGAGCAGGTTAACCGCTATCGTCCCGAGGATTATATCCTCGAGGGTGGCTCGTTCAACTGTGATGGTCAAGGCACCGTCGTGACCACCGAGATGTGTCTGCTCAACGAGGACCGCAACCCGCAGTACACCAAGGAGCAGATTGAGGAGAAGCTCTCTGAGTATCTCGGTATCGAGAAGGTTATCTGGATCAAGGACGGTATCGATCCGTACGAAACGAACGGTCATGTGGACGACGTCGCATGCTTTAGTGCGCCCGGCGAGGTCTGCTGCATGTGGACCGATGATCCCAACCATAAGTTCTACAAGGAGTGCCAAGAGGCGTATAAGACGCTTTCCGAGACGACGGATGCTCGTGGCCGCAAGCTCAAGATCCACAAGGTGATTATGCCTGCGACCTCGGTATATATGACCGAAGAGGAGGCCAGCACGATTGACCCCGTCGAGGGCGTGCTGCCGCGTACCCCCGAGGATGCTTTCGAGCCGAGCTACCTCAACTTCCTGCCCGTCAACGGCGCAGTGCTGGTGCCACAGTTTGGCGACCCCAACGATGCCCAGGCACTCAAGGATATTCAAGCCGCCTATCCGGATCGCGAGGTCATCGGCATCATGACGCGCGAGGTCATCTATGGTGGCGGCAACATCCACTGCATCACCCAGCAGCAGCCCAAGGCGCGCTGCAAGTAGAGGCGGTTGCACGGCACACAGGGTAGTGTCGATATGACCTGGGGCCCGCTGGCGCACACGCTGGCGGGCCCTTTTGCGTGCGGCGGGCAGCATTGCACGCGGGCGCTCGGGTCTAAGCGAGGGTACCAGGGGGCCTTGCTTATCGTCGATAGTTGGTCTAGAATCGTCGATAGTCGATGATAGGGGGTAGCATGCAGCTTGTTGAAAGTGAGACCGTGGAGTTCAAGTGCACATTTACCCCTAAGCTGCTCAAAGCTGTGGTGGCGTTTGCCAATTCGAATGGCGGTACCTTGTATATCGGAATCGACGATTTTGGCAGCATCGTCGGCGTGGACGATATCGATGCCACCATGCTTCAATGCTCTAATGCAATAACCGATGGCGTGTATCCCGACGTTTCTGAAATCACGACGGTCTCCGCATTGGACATCGATGGCGCAGCGTTGGTGAAAATCGAGGTGGAAGCGGGTCCTCACAAGCCGTACTGCCTGTGCTCGAAGGGATTTGTTCCCGCCGGGGTATATCGGCGCCTGGGTCCTGCCAACGTGCCCATCGAGATGGCCCAGATCCGCTCGATGATCAAGCGCACCGACGGCGATTATTTTGAGACCGCGCGCTCTCATGAACAGAGTTTGACGTTTTTTGAAGCCGAGCGGGTCTTTAGGCGCGCGGAGATTACGTTTGATCAAACCTCTCAAAAGAATCTCGGCCTTATCGATGAGCTGGGCTTTTACACCAATTTGGCACTGCTGGTCTCTGACCAAAACCCCTTTGCAGTCCGCGCTGGCCTCTTCAACGACGATGCGTATACCGAGTTTATCGACCGTCAGGATGGCGAGGGCTCGATCTTTAGGCAGATAGAGGATATCGAACGGTTCCTCAATATATCGAACGCAACGCGTATGTACTTTGTGCCGGGAAGACTTGATCGCATAGATAAGGACGACTATCCCCGCGAGGCTGTTCGAGAGGGAATTCTGAACCTGTTTATCCATCGCGACTACGAATCTTCGGTGGCGTCTCTTATCAAGATGAGCCGTACGGCGCTTGAATTTACCAATGCGGGAGGGCCGCAGCACATCAGCGTCGAGGAGGCGCTTGCGGGCGGCTCGGACGCTCGGAATCCAAAGCTGCAACTGCTCTTTTTGCGCCTGGGGATGGTCGAGGCGTTTGGAACGGGCCTCAAGGGGATCCGCGCGCTCTATGAGGCGGAAGGGTTGGAACCCGAGGTCTGCGCCTACCCTGCAATGTTTAGGTTGTCGCTGCCCAACGTCAATGCCGTGCGCAATTCCCATCTGACGCCTCGTGGCAATAGCGGTCCCAACTTGCGTGGGGATTACAGCGATTATGAGCAGCTCGAGCGGGAAGGGGCGCTGCCGCCCGATGTTTCGCAAGCGTTTACATCCGTGCGAGCGCAGCGAGAGGGGCACGTGTCGATGAATGGCGACTGCGGCCACGAGGTGCGTGCCAAGCTCGTGGAGGAGCTTGGCTTTGATGTTGCGTGCAAGGCGTCCGCGATGCTACAGGATGTCTCGGACGAGCGACGTGGTGGATACGCTCGCACCTTGATTCGCTTTGCCCTTGAGCGGCCCCGCGGCTTTACGCGCCAGGATGCCTCGGACGCTCTGGGAACTGGGCGCGACGTGACGCTGCGGGTTATCAACGGTTTGCTTGAGGAAGGCGCACTCGTTAAAGAGGGGCGCGCTCGGGCGACGAGATATCGCGCTGTCGGGCAGGTTTAGGGACGGGCGGTCCGGCCCCCTGGGTTAATCCTGGGTAGAGGCCAAGGGCCGGGTGCCCGGCTCGCCTTGATTGAAGGGGTACTTAGAGCGTGCCTCCGTACATGTAGACGATAAAGCCGTCGCCGGTGTCTTGGCTGTGGTCCTCCAGGATGCGCTTCATGTTGAGGTGTTCGTAAAACTGCCAGTCGGAGTTGCAGTCGCTCATCAGGAAGAACTTGGTGCAGCCTGCCTTGGCGAGCTCGGCGCGCGCAAGGTCGATGAGCTCGCGGCCGAGTCCCTTGCCCTGCCATTCAGGCACAATGATAATCAAGTTGAGTTGACCCTGGGCATATTCGTTGCCTGTGGCGGCAAAGCGATCCGCTGTAGCCTTTTCGCGGCTGTCTCCAAAGAGCGAGCCCTCGAGCTTGGCATCGGCGGTCTTTGCCATCTCGGTTGCCTGGGCGAACATCTCGTTATAGTAGGGCTCCCACGTGGGATTGGTGCGCGGCTTGCCGTCTTCGAAGATGCCGATGCAGCAGGCGGCGATAATGCGGCCCTCGGTCTCGGCGACAAGTGCGATGGGGGAGCGCTGCAGCTGCATGGCGATGTTAAAGCGCGCGCAGAAATCGGCAGCTTCGACGTCGCCGCGGTTGCGCAGCGTGTTGCACCACAGCTGGTTGTAGATGGCGGCGATGCCGGCCAGGTCATCGAGCGTGGCGGCGCGCAGGGTTACGTTGTCAAGGCTCATGGAGGCTCCTTCCAGGTTGGGTCAGGCCACCTATGAGTGTGACATGGCGACATCGTTGCCGCATCAACCATTCGGCAGACGAGCGCCGATACCTCGGGGACGGAGAGGTGGCAATTGGGTAGTCATTGGGGACGTTCTTAAACGACTAGTCAAACAAGAGCGTCCCCAACGACTACCCCAAGGAATGTCCCAGACTGCCGGCAGAAAAGGAACGTCCCTAACTGTCACGACTACCTCAAAAGGAGCGTCCCCAAGTGCCAGCTTTGGTAACGCCGATGTCTTGGCAACGACAGCGAAAGCCCGCCAGAGCGAGCAAGGTGCCTTGAAGCGAGGCGGCATTGACCTTTTGGTCATGCCGCCGAAGCTGAAAGGCAGATTGCCGCTCTGGCGGGCTTGCAGCGTCGGCCGGTTACGGCGTTTGGCAAAACGCCGTAACTCTAAACCCGCTCTGCGATCTCGTGGATGAGGTAGTCGGTCTTTTCCCAGCCCAGGCACGGGTCAGTAATCGACTTACCAAAGACACCGCCATCGACCGGCTGGTTGCCGTCCTCAAGGTAAGACTCGATCATAAAGCCCTTGACCAGCTTGGAGATGGACTCATTGCGGCGGCAGCTGTCGAGCACCTCCTTGCAAATGCGGTACTGCTCCAGCGGGCGCTTACCTGAGTTGTCGTGGTTGCAGTCGATGACCGCCGCCGGGTTGGCGTAGCCGGCATGCTCGGTATAGCGCTCGGCCAGGCGTTCCAGGTGTTCGTAGTGGTAATTGGGGTAGGTACGACCGTCGAGACCGATGTAGCCACGCATAACGGCGTGCGCGAGCGGATTGCCGTCGCACTCGACCTCCCAGTTGCGGAAGATGAAGCTCTGGTGTGCCTGGGCGGCGTAGATGGAGTTGAGCATAACGGTGGTGGAACCGGCGGTGGGGTTCTTCATGCCCACAGGCACCGAAATGCCGCTCGACACCAGACGATGCTCCTGGTTCTCGACCGAGCGCGCGCCCACAGCGACGTAGCTCAGCAGGTCGACGAGGTACTGGTAGTTGGACGGGTAGAGCATCTCGTCGGCGGTAAAGAAACCGGTCTCTTCGATGACGCGCAGGTGCATGTGGCGGATGGCCTTGACGCCTTCGAGCAGGTCATCGGGCGCCTCGGGGTCGGGGTTGTGCAGCAGACCCTTGTAGCCGGTGCCCTTGGTGCGCGGCTTGTTGGTATAGACACGCGGAATGATGATGAGCTTGTCCTTGACCTCTTCGGCGACCTTGGCCAGTCGGTTCATGTACTCAAGCACCGAGTCCTCGCGGTCGGCAGAGCACGGGCCGATGATGAGCACTTTGCGTGCGTCCTCGCCGGTAAAGACCTTGGCGACCTCGGCGTCGAATGCCTGCTTTTTGGCGGTAAGCTCGGCGGAAAGCGGCATTTCCTCGCGGATCTCCATGGGGATCGGCAACCTGCGCTTGAATTCCATGGCCATATGGGGCCTCCTTTATCAATTAACGGCAACAATTGGCGAATTCTCGAATGCTCGGCATTATCCGCTGTCGCACGCTAAAGTGCAAGCGAAACCTGCCGAAAAGGGACAGGTTTATTTTGGTCGGTTTTATCTGGGGAAATGTCGGCGCTCGCCGGAAGGGGAGGGCCAGCGTACGGCACGTTGGAGCAAGTTGGATCTTCTGCGGCATACCCTGTGGACAAAAAATGGCAAATATGAGTACTGTTGCTAGCGTAGTATCATATCGATCTTACAAGATAATAGACACGACAGTAAATATGTTCATTAACGTTGGCACACAGAAGCATGCTACCGGACATTTTGATCAATTTGAAGGCATATCTAGGCCGCAAAGAGGTCGTTTGGGGCAGTTTTGGCTGTTACTAAAAAGGTGACAGTACTCATATTTGTCATTTTTTGTCCACGGGGCCTTGAGGGAGGGCGTCAATCAGGTTCCAGGGGAGGCGTTCCGAGGCCCAAAGGACACAGAACGGGGGCGCAGTTCATTCTGCGCCCCCGTTCTCGGGCGTTATTCGTTCCCTGCGGCAGATTTTACGCCGCCTCGTCGAATTGCGAGTTGTACAGGTCGGCGTAGAAGCCGCCTTGGGCAAGCAGCTCGTCGTGTGTGCCCTTCTCGACGATGTCGCCGTCGCGAATCACCAAGATCACGTCGGCATTGCGGATCGTGGACAGGCGATGCGCGATGACAAAGCTCGTGCGGCCCTGCATCAGCGCATCCATGGCGCGCTGGATGAGCTCCTCGGTGCGGGTATCGACGTTGGAAGTCGCCTCGTCCAAAATCAGCGCCGGGCGGTCGGCCAAAATGGCGCGGGCGATGGTCACGAGTTGGCGCTGGCCCTGCGACAGGTTGGTGCCCTCCTCATTGATCATAAAGTCGTAGCCACCGGCGAGCGTATGGATAAAGTGGTCGCAGCGTGCGGCGCGTGCGGCGGCCTCGACCTCGGCGTCGGTCGCATCGGGGCGTCCGTAGCGGATGTTCTCGCGGATGGTGCCGTTAAACAGCCAGGTGTCCTGCAGCACCATGGCAAACTCGCCGCGCAGCGCCGCGCGGTCCCAGTCGCGCACGTCGACGCCTTCGACGCGCAGCGAACCGCCGTCCACGTCGTAAAAGCGCTGCAGCAGCTTAATGAGCGTGGTCTTGCCGGCGCCGGTGGGGCCCACGATGGCAATGGTTTGGCCGGGCTGCGCCTCGCAGCTAAAGTCGTGGATGATGGTCTTATCGGGCGTGTAGCCAAACTTGACATGGTCGAACTCCACGTGGCCGGGGCGCTTCTCAGGAATCTGCGCGTCGGCCTTCTGCTCCTCCTCGGGCGCGGCCAGGAACTCAAACACGCGCTCGGTAGCGGCGGCCATCGACTGCATCGTGTTGCTCACGTTGCCCAGCTGCTGCACGGGTTGCGTAAAGTTGCGAACGTATTGGATAAAGCTCTGGATGTCGCCGGGCGTGGCATTGCCGGTCAGCGCGAGCTGCGCGCCTACCACGACGACGCCCACGTAGCCCATGTTGCCCACCAGACTCATAAGCGGCATCATCAGGCCCGACAGGAACTGCGAGCGCCAGCCACTAATAAAGAGACGGTCGTTTTGACGGTCGAACTCCTCGATCGAGGCCTCGGCGCGGTCGAACACCTGAATGACGTTCTGACCGGCAAAGTCCTCCTCGATGATGCCGTTGACGGTGCCTAGGACCTGCTGTTGCTCTCGGAAGTACGGCTGCGAGAAGTGGATCATTACGGTCAGGATAATCGCGGCTGCCGGCAGCGTGAGCACGGTGACGCCGGTGAGCGGCAGGCTGATCGACAGCATCATGACGAGCACGCCGATAATCTGCGTCACCGATGTGATGAGTTGTGTCACGCTCTGGTTGAGTGACTGACCCAGCGTGTCGACATCGTTGGTGATGCGGCTGAGCACGTCGCCCTTGCTGTGGCCGTTGAAGTAGCTCATCGGCACGACAGCGATCTTGGCGGCGATCTCCT
>USAX01000019.1 GCA_900552705.1 uncultured Collinsella sp.
GTACAACGAGCGGCCCCATCCGCGCGAGCACATCGCCCGGCGATGTCGCCAGCGGCCCAAATCACTCCAAAAGTAGAGATTAAAGCATGTCCCAAAAATCTACTTCGCTTTAGCCTAGCAAAGTGACAGCAGGACGCTACAATGGTTCGACGCGAAAAACTCGGCCGAAAGGATACATATATGTACCAGACGCGTAAGATCGGTGTGGTCGGCCAGGGCCACGTGGGAGCACATGTCGCCAACAGCCTGCTCATGCAGGGCATTGCCGATGAGCTGTACCTGTGCGATATCAACGAGGCCAAGGTGACGTCCGAGGTCCAGGACCTGCGCGACTCCCTTTCGTTTGTCCCGTACAACACCAAGATCGTCAACTGCTACGACCACTACGAGGAGCTGGCCTGCTGCGACGTCATCGTCAACGCCGCCGGCAAGGTCGCGCTGGCCGCCGGCAACCGCGACGGCGAGCTGTTCTTTACCACCGACGCCGCCCGCACCTTTGCCAAGCGCATCGTCGACGCCGGCTTTGACGGCATCTTCGTGAGCATCTCCAACCCCTGCGACGTCGTATGCACCGAGCTGTGGCACCTGACCGGCTACGATCCCAAGAAGATCATCGGCTCGGGCTGCGGCCTGGACTCCGCCCGCCTGCGCACCGAGATCTCCAAGAAGGTCGGCGTGAGCCCCAAGTCCATCGACGCCTACATGATCGGCGAGCACGGCTTTAGCCAGCTGGCTGCCTTTAAGGCTGCGACCATCGCCGGCAAGAGCCTCAACGAGCTTCAGGCCGAGAACCCCGACAAGTACGCCTTTGACCACATGGAGGTCGAGGAGCTCGCGCGCAAGGGCGGCTATGTGACCTACCAGGGCAAGCAGTGCACCGAGTACGCCGTTGCCAACTCCGCCGCGCGCGTCTGCGCCGCCGTGCTTCACAACGAGCACGCCGTGCTTTCCGCCTCCACGCTCATGACCGGCCAGTATGGCGAGGAGGGCATTTTCACGTCCCTGCCGTGCGTGATCGGCGCCGAGGGCGTCGAGGAGGTCTACACGCTCGACCTTTCCGAGTACGAGCTCGAGGGCTTCCACAAGAGCTGCCAGCACATCCGCGACAACATCGCCCAGCTCGACTGGTGGGATGCCGAGGCCTACGACACAAAGTAGGCCGTAGGCTGCCGCAACCTTGCGAATCTAAACGCGATACTAAGCGGGCCGCGCCGGAAATCCCCGGCGCGGCCCGCTTTTTGACTCACACGGCACGCTTGCGAATCGAAGGTGAATGCTTTTCCCGTTACTTAGTACTGCTCGATGCCCATGTAGCGACGAACCTCGGGGCTGTGATCGAACACCTTACCGCGGGCGGCGCGCAGCTCGCAGCTCATCGCGTAGAAGAAGATCGGCTCCAGGAACGAACGGACGCTGGCAGGCACTTCGCCCACGCCGTACTCAAGCGCGTCGAGCACCATAATCGTATCGGTGTGCGTGTTGAGGAACGCAAGCGCACGCTCCTCCATGGGGCGGCACTCGCCCGATCCGAGCTGCACAAAGTAGAACACGCCGGGCTCGGTGGCCTCGAACGGGCCGTGGAAGTACTCGCCGGAGTGGATGTAGCAGCAGTGCTGCCACTGCATCTCCATGAGTGAGCAGATCGCCATGGCGTAGGTCTGGCTAAAGTTGGGGCCGGAGCCCAGGATATAGAAAAACTCGTGCTGCTGACAGAGCTCGGCAAAACGGGCGCCGAGCTCGGCGTTGACCTTCTCACGCGCGGCGGGCAGCAGCGCATCCATCCGCTTAAGGCCTTCGTACATGTCGGCGAGTGCCCCGTAACCCTCCTGCTGGTCGAGCAGCTCGGCAGCCATCAGAGCGCCGATGCCCTGCGGCACCTCGGCCTGCGACACGCCCTCGCCCCAGGGGTAGACCCAGGTAGTCCACTTGCCGTTATCGATCTTGGAGCCCTCGCAGTCGGTGAGGGCGACGACCTCGGCGCCGGCGGCCAGTGCCATCTCGCAGCCGTCGACGACCTCCTGCGTGCTGCCGCTGTGGCTGCAGGCAATAACGAGCGACTTCGGCCCTAGGCTCTTGGGGGCCATCAGGCAAAACTCGCGCGCCGTGTAGACCGTCGAGGTAAACGTGGTGGCCTCGCGCTTGAGCAGCTCGTTGGCCGGCATCAGGTCGATCATCGAACCGCCACAAGCTATCCAAAAGACGTTCTCGATCTTGCCTTTGCGCTCGATGATTTCCTGAATCAGATCATGTGCGTTCATCCTGATGTTCCTCCTTGTGGGGCGGCTTTGAACGACGACAGCCCGTACCTGCGGTCATTCTATATTGTCCTATTTATAGCACGCCGGCTGTCACTGGTGAAGTCATTTCAGTAAATTTGTTCTATGTTGTTCTATCTATGGACGCTAGATGTCGAACACGTAGCGCGAGCCCACGATCTTTTGGCGCCCGAGCAGCAGGGGCCGCTCGTCCGCATCGGTAAAGTACGCCTCCATATAAAAGAGCGGCTCGCCGACCGGCACCTCCAGCAGCGGGGCCGTCTGAGCATCGGCAAGCGCAATCTCCACGGTGCAGGGGTCGGACTTGAGCGGCGCGCGACCCGAATGCTCGGCAACGAGCGCAAAGATTGAGTTATCGGTGAGGTCCTTATCGGCAAGCGTCTGCAGGTAGGGATGGTCGGCGAGCACGAAGGCGTTGTTCTCGAGCATGACGGGGATGCCGTCGGCCGTGCGCACGCGCTCGACCACGATAAGCTCGCAGCCGGGCTCCACGCCAAAGAACGCCGCATCCTCGTGCGTCGCCGCGACCACCGTGCGCGATACCAGGCGCGCTCCGGGCACCATGTCGTTGGCAGCACAACCCTCAGTAAAGCTCTGGACGTCGCCCTTCTGGCGAATCTTGCGCTTGAGCTTGGGAGCGCATACAAAGGTGCCCCTCCCCTGCTGGCGGTTGAGGTAGCCCGCGCGCGACAGCTCCTCGATGGCACGGCGTACGGTGATGCGCCCCACGCCGTAGGACTTCGCGAGCTCCATCTCGGAAGGAATGCGCGAGCCGGCCGCGTACACGCCGCGCGCGATCTCGCCCTTCAGGTCGTCCATGACCTGCTGGTACAGCGGCACGGCGGATACGCCAGCGCGGTCGGTTTTATCGTCGGTTGCCATCGTTACGCTCCATCCCGCGCATGCTCGGACTCAAACTCTTCAATCGCCGCCATAAACTGCTCGCCAAAGGCGTCGGCCTTTTTCTCGCCGATGCCGTTGACCTGGATAAGCTCGTCGCGCGTCTGCGGGCGCAGGCGGCACAGGCCGCGCAGGGCCTTGTCGGAAAAGACCATGTACGGCGCCATCTCGAGCTCGGTCGAGATTTCCTTGCGCAGGGCGCGCAGGCGCTCGAACAGCTCGGCATCGTCGCCAACGCGCGGGCGCTGATCCAGCTCGGCCTCCTCGCGCAGCAGATCCACCGCACGGCGGGCGCGTGCCGAGGCCTTGCGCTTGGACGCGCGGCGCTTAACGGTAAAGGCAAGCGCCTCGTCCTCGACCTCGCCGGCACGCGGTCCCAGACCCACGACCGGGTATTGCCCCTGCGAGGTGGCCAAATAACCGCGGCCGCACAGCTGGCCGATGATGTCCTTGATGCGCCCGACCGATTCGCTCGACAGCTCACCATAGCCGCGGTCCTCGTCCAGATGCATCTGGCGAATGCGCTCGGTGTTGCCGCCGTGAAGCACATCGGCAATGAGTGACTTGCCAAAGCGCATGGGTCGCGTGGCCACATAGCGCACGGCAGCGCGGGCCATATCGGTGACGTCCTCGACCTCGAACTGCGTGAGGCAGTTGCTGCAGTTGCCGCAGCCCTCGGCGTCGTCCGTAGCAGCGCCGCCCACGGCCGCATGCTCGGCCGCGGCCTCGTCGCCAAAGTAGCGCAGCATGTATTCGCGCAGGCAGCCGGTGGTGTTGCAGTAGCCTTCCATCTGGCTGAGCAGGCGGTAGCGGTTCTGGAGCGCCCACGCGCGTTGCTCGTCGTCGAGCGCCTCGTCGGCAGCGTCGCCGCAGTCGATCAAAAAACGACGCATGCGAAAATCGTTGCCGTTCCACAGCAAATGGCAGCTGGCCGGGTCGCCGTCGCGGCCGGCGCGGCCCGCCTCCTGGTAGTAGGCCTCGATGCTCTCGGGCACGTTGTTGTGGATCACGTAGCGCACGTTGGGCTTGTCGATACCCATGCCAAAGGCGTTGGTGGCAACCATCACCTGAATATCGTCGTCGATAAAGGCGCGCTGGCTTTGGCGGCGGGCCTCGTTGCCCATGCCGGCATGATAGCGGCCAACATGAATGCCACTGGGACCCAGCGCCTCGGCAAGCTCACCTGCCAGCGCATCGACGGTCTTGCGGGTCGAGCAGTACACGATGCCGCTCTCGCTCGAATGCGCGATTACGTAGTCGCGCACCCACGCGGCCTTGGCCTTGTCGCCCATCTCCTCGCAGCCAAAGTAGAGGTTCTTGCGATCGAAGCCCGTCACCACGGTCGCGGGATTTTGCAGGCCGAGCATCTGCTGAATGTCCGCACGCACGCGCTCGGTCGCCGTGGCGGTAAAGGCCGCTACGATGGGTCGCTGCGGCAGGGAATCGATGAACTCGCGAATCTGCAGGTAAGCGGGGCGAAAATCCTGACCCCATTGACTCACGCAGTGGGCCTCGTCAATGGCCACGAGCGGCACGCCAATGCCGCCGTCCGCCGCGGCCCCCTGCGCAAAGGCCAAAAAACGCGGCTCGAGCAGACGCTCGGGCGCCACGTACATAAGCCGGTAGCGGCCCTCGCGCGCCCGCTTGAGCACGGTATTTTGCTGGGCCGGGGTAAGGCTAGAGTTGAGATAGCTGGGGCGCGCACCCGCTGCGAGCAACGCGCGGGTCTGGTCCTCCATGAGCGACAGCAGCGGACTCACCACAAAGGTGATGCCGGGCAGCATAAGCGCGGGCACCTGGTAGCAAATGGACTTGCCGGCACCCGTGGGCATAACGCCCAGCGCATCGCGACCGGCAAGGATCGCATCGACCATGCGGTCCTGTCCCGGGCGAAACGAGGTGTAGCCAAAATAGGCGCCGAGTGTGTCGAGCGCCATCTGCTGCATGCTATCGGTCATAGTTTCCTAACGTCCAAGTCATCTGCCGCCGATTATACGCCGCCACGCGGACCGGTGTCGCATGGCTGCCAGCCACGGGCAGCGCGATCAAAAGGGTAGTCATTGGGGACGTTCTTAAACGACTAGTCAGACGAGCGTGCACTCATTGGGGACAGACTTAAATGAGTGCCCCCAACGACTACTCATTTAAGTCTGTCCCCAATGACCACCTGGAGCAAGACAATACCGCAGGTAGAGGACGGACAGCGAGCGACGTCCAGGGCGAACAAGTTGGCATGAAAAAGGCAAGGCATAGACCTTCTGGTCATGCCCTGCCTTTTGAATGACAAATTGTCGCCCTGGGCGGCGCGCAGCGTCGGCCCGGTCCGCCGTTCGGTAGAACGGCGGAACAAAACCTACATCACCATGACGTAGCGGCTGCCCACGTAGTACTGCTTACCCATCAGGACCGGCTCGCCATTGGGGCCGGTAAAGCCAGCGCGTAGATTGAGCAGCGGATCATGCGGGGCAATGCCCAGCTCGGCCGCCTGCTCGGCATTAGCTCGAACGGCCTCGACCGTACGGTAGCCAACCGAGACAATCGGCGTTCCGCCAACACGCTCGACCTCGGCAAAAATCGACTTGTCCTCAAGATCGGCCGTCAACAGCTCACGGTAGGCGTCAAACGGCACAAAGATGTTCTCCTCAAAGATGGGCTCGCCGTCGGCCGTACGCACGCGCTTGATATGCAGTAGCAGCGCATCCTTCTGCAGACCAAAGAACTCCATCTCGTTTTGGCGCGCCGGAACGATCTGGCGATCGACCACGTGCGCACCGGCCTTCATGCCGTTGCCGGCACACAGCGCGGTAAACGTCTGCAGCGTCGAGGCATGGAACTGACGATTGATGTGCGGTGTGGAAACAAAGGTGCCGCGGCCCTGTTGCTTAACCAGGTAGCCATCGGAGCACAACTCCTCGACGGCGCGACGCACCGTAATGCGGCTAACGTCGTACTGCTCGGCAAGCTCGAGCTCGGACGGAATACGCTCCTTGGGTGCATAAACACCTTTCTCGATCGCATCTTTGATTTCGTCATAAATCTGCTGGTAAAGCGGTGCATTTTTGGGTGCAGGCATATCTAATCACTCTTATCGAAATATCGAAATAACTAATACGTATATAACGTCTAGTTTCATGTTACCTCATATTGATAAAACGATACACCCCACCTACCAAAAAGCGACAGCTTCATTTTGGTAGGTTTTATCTGGTCAAACGAGAGCCCCTCGAAAGCAACGGGGCTTTCGGGGGGCTCATTCGAATGGGCTGCGCTTGACCGGCAAAAAGCCAAAACCCTACTTGCCGTCATCCTGCTGCAGGCTGTCCTGCTCGCTGAGGCGCGCCTGCCTGCTGGCCATGCGCGCGGGCTTGTCGGGATCGGGTACGGCCGTGGGCATGGGCTCGTCAACATGACCGCCCCACCAGCCGCCCACAAAGTTGAGCGTGTGGAACACATTGATCACGGCGCCGGGATCAATGTCGCACACCAGCTTGATAATGTCCTGACTCTCGTAGGTCGAGACAACGGCGTGCAGCAGGTACATCTTTTCGCGGCTGTATCCGCCGATGACCTCGGCACAGCTAATGCCGTGCTGAAAATGGTCAACATAGGCAGTCATGACCTCGTCTGCCTTGCGCGTCGTGATCTGCAGCGTCACGCGGTCGTAGCGACGATAGAAACTGTCGATGGTCTTGGTCGAAATAAACTGGAACACGATGGAGTACGCCGCATTGTCCCAGCCAAACATAAAGCCAAAGATCGCCAAGATAAAGCAGTTGAAACCAAAGATAACGCCCCAGATGGTCTTGCCCGTGTGGTTGGAGACCCACAGCGCGATAAAGTCGGTGCCGCCGGTAGATGCGCCGGACTTGAGCGCGATGGCAGCGCCCAGACCCGAGACCACGCCACCAAAAATGATGAGCATGATCTTGTCGCCCAAAAACGGGGCGAAATGAAAGATGTTGAGGAACAGCGATGAGAGCACAACTTGCATCATAGAGAAGATGACGAAGCGCTTGCTAATGCCGCTCCAGCATAGGAGCGCCACGGGGATGTTGAGCGCGAGCATACCGAGCGAGATGTCGATGTGAACGCCGCCGAGCGAGGTAACGCGATCGAGCAGGACCGCGACGCCGGTAAGACCGCTCGGAAGCAGGTCGGCGGGCCGAATGAACGCCTGGATCAGGAATGTCTGGAGAACGGCGGAAATGGTGACCGCCACGGCGGTAATGGCGCGGCGGACGATGGTAAGGCGGCCGAGCACGAGCACGCGGTCCGTGAGCTGATCGATGGCATTCGCCACGTAGGCTCCCTTCGAAGGCAGATGTAGTTGTGGGGCATGTCGGCGATTGTAGCATGGAGCGACAGAGGGCGCCTCAATTCACCCTCTCTCGACAACCAAAACGGGGCCGGTAACCCCACAACCAAAGGCCCAAATTCTAAGTGAGTAGACTTTTCGCAACCTGCCGAGCACAGCCAATAACAGCCACCTCTGTGACCTGCGGTTTTACTAAGGCAGAAACGCTTTGTGCTCGGCATGCGCCAAAAAGTCTACTCACTTAGTCTGAGTCGAAGCCAAACTGATCCAAATTGAAGCCAAAATGGGCCAATCCGCCGCGATAAATGCGCGAATCGGCACTTCTCGCGGCGGATTGACGCTACAAAGCGGCCAGAATGTCGGTCAGATTATCGATAACGGCATCGGCTCGCGATTGATCGAGGTTGACGCCCTCGTGCGGACGCAGTGCCAGGACGCGCGCGCCGGAGCGCTTGCCGGCCTCGATGCCCAAAGGCGAGTCCTCGATAACCAGGCACTCGGTAGGCTCCACACCCAGCGCCTCCATGGCACGCAGGTAGATCTCGGGGTCGGGCTTAAATGCACTGCACTCGTGACCGCTGATGGTGTAGTCCAGTACGTCGGTGATACCGGCAATCTCCACCAGCTCGTCAATGAGCTCGCGATAGGACGAGCTCGCGATGGCACACTTGACGCCGCGCTCGTGCAGCTCGCGCATCACCGGCTCCGTCTGCTCGTTGAGCAGCTCGGCATACGGAACAGGGTGAACCGGGCTGTAGACCTGCTTGTACTCAACGCGCAAGTGCTCGCGCAGCTCAACATCGTCGGGCACCAGCGACTTCCAGATGGCAGGCTCGTTAGACCCCGAAAGATCGGGGATCTCGTCAAAGTGGAACCCCTTTTCCTCCATAAACGCCACGCGGCGACGGTTGTAGAACCACTCGGTATCGACCAGCACGCCGTCCATATCAAACAGCACTGCCTTGATCATACGCATCTCCTCCCACCTGCCAAAAAGGGACAGGTTTATTTTGGTAGGTTTTATCTGGTGTTTTGCGACGCGACAGACACGCCCCCAAAGCAAAAAGGGGACGGGGCGCAAACCCCATCCCCTCTCAATCAACCCGTAAGGTCTACTTACTTGTGATTAGTAGGAAAGCTTCCACATGTAGCGACGCATGGTCAGCGGGTGCTGACGGGCCTCGGCGATCTGGTTGCCGTACTCGCGCATAACGGCGAGGTGCAGCAGCGGGTTGAAGTAGGTGACGACGCTCGCGGGCACGGCGTCAGCCAGGCCGTAGTCCTTGGAGTCGATCAGAGCGACCTTGGCGCCCATGCGCTCAAGGAAGGTGAGGGCGCGAGCGTCCATCGGACGGGTAGCACCATCGGACATGAAGAAGACGTAGGGCTTACCCTCGGTGGAAACCTCGAACGGGCCGTGGAAGTACTCGCCGGTGTTGTAGGCGGCGGCGTCGATCCACTGCATCTCGGTGAACAGGAAGGCGGCGTGAGAATAAGCCATCTTCTCGGAGGCACCGGAGGCCATGAAGTAGATCATCTTGTCGTCCTTGAAGTCCTCGGCGAACTTCTTGGCGAGCTTCTTGCAGTGCTGAGCGGCGTTCTCGCAGAGATCGAAAACGTTGGTGAGGCCAGTGATCATGTCCTCGTAGTGGTCATAGCCCTCGGTCTGCTGAAGGATCTCGAGAGCAAGAGCGATGGCATAGCCGGGCTTCTCGCACTTGGCAGCGTAGTTGGCGTGGAAGCCGTGGACGATGACGTGGTCGGCGTCGACGGTCAGAGCGGAGCCAGCCTTGTTGGTGAGGGAGACGACCGGGCAGTTGTGCTTCTTGGCGGTCTTGTTGGCCTCGACGGTCTCGGGCGTGGAGCCACCGAGGGAGCAGGTGATCACGAAGGTGTGCTCGTTGACCCAGGAAGGCGTGTCGTAGTTGAACTCGTTAGCGGTGAAGATCTGAACGTTCAGATTGTCCGTGTTGTTGGCCAGGAAGTACTTGGCGGGGTAAAGGTCGGACATGGAAGCGCCGCAGCCGACGAAGGCGACGCTGCGGATCTCGTGGTTGGACAGGACGTCAGCGACGATCTGCTTAGGGAGGTTAAGGTCGATCTCGTACATCTGACACATTCCTTTCGATTTGTTGCGGCGTCACATTGCCGGACGCTCGCAGGGTTACCGTGGTTAGGACCGAGTCGCCGGCCCGTTGAGGATGTGACAAAGGGACAGTCCCTTTGTCACATTTTGAGAATGGGAACCTGCCTGGGGTATGGGATGCCAGGCAGGCCCCCGGGGGAAAGCGCTGGGTCGCGACTAGGCCAGGATGCCGGCCGCGGAGAGGGCGATGCCGCCCACAATGGCGATCACGAGAAGCCAACCGGTGTTGACGTTCTTCTTGATGAGCCAGTACATAAGGCCGGTGAGGCCGAGGGAGATCATCTGGGGCATCATGCCGTCCAGGATGTCCTGAATCACGACGGTGCCCTCAGCGAACTGCAGCGGGGTGGTGGCGCCGATCAGCGTAGCGATCATGCCGCCCACGGACATAAGACCCACGATGCCGCAGACATACATGAGCTTCTCCATGAGGTCGCCGCCCTGGAGCTTGCTCAGGTACTCGTGGCCACCCTGGTAGCCGATCTTGGCTGCGAACCAAGTGATCAGCACGGAGGGCACGATGGAGATGAGCATGGCCAGGATCGGGCCCATGATGGAGCCCTGCTGAGCCAGCTGAACACCCAGGCCAAAGGCGATAACGCGGATGGTGCCCTGGAAGAAGGAGTCACCGATGCCGGAAAGCGGACCCATGAGGGAGGTCTTGACCGCGTTGATCGAATCGGGATCGAAGTTCTCGGGATCCTTGGCGTACTCCTCCTCCATGGAGGCGGCGAGGCCCAGGACAAAAGCGCTCGTCTGCGGGGTGCAGTTGTAGAACGCCATGTGACGGTGGTAAGCCTCTTTCTTGGCCTCGAGCTGCTTGGGGTCGGACTCATCCGGATAGAGGCGATCGAGCGTGGGAACCATGCCGTAGAGGAAGCCCATGTTCATCTGACGCTCGTAGTTCCAAGAGGCCTGGATGGCCCAGGAGCGCCAGAAGAACTGGCTGACCTTCTTGTTCAGGGACACGTCCTTGGTTGCGGTTGCCATAGTGTGTTCCTCCTTAGTCTTCGTCGTCTTCGAGCGGATCGTAGTCGGAATCGACACCGGCGGCTGCATGGGAACCGTTGAACTTGAAGCCCATGAAGACGACAGCCAGGCACACACCGATCAGAGCGACCGCGATAACGGACAGGTTGAGGTAAGCGGCGAGCAGGAAACCGATGAACAGGAACGGAGTCATACCCTTCTTGATCATCATGGTGAGCAGCAGGGCCAAGCCGTAGGCGGTCATGATCTTGGTCGAAACGTTAAGACCAGTGGACAGCCACTCGGGAACCATGTTGACGATGGCCTGAACCAGGTCGGTGCCAACAAAGACGGCGAGGAAGATCGGCAGGAAGTACATGACGGCGTACAGACCGGAGCCGGCGCAGATGTGCATGCGGTAGGCGGTCTTGAACTTTCCGTTATCGATCGCGCTATCTGCCACATGGGTGAGGGCGGCGATGATGGAACGGAACACGATGCCGAGGAGCTGACCCAGGACGGCGACCGGGATGGCGATCGTCATGGCGGTCTCGGCGGAAGCATCGGTCAGGCACGCAAAGGCAGCGGCCACGATGCCGCCCAGGACCATATCGGGCGGAACGGCGGCGCCGACCTGCACCAGGCCCATGGACACGAGCTCGACGGCGGCACCGACGGCAAGGCCGGTGGGCACATCGCCCAGCAGCAGACCGACGAGCGTAGCGCCAACGAGAGGCTGCTCGAAGTTAAGACGACCGAGCAGGCGGGAGTCCCACATGCAGAACACGCCGACGAGGCCGACGAGCACCGCACTGATGAACGTATTCATACCCTTCTCCTTTCAGTCAGGCAAAAGCCTGGTTGATTACAGCTTGGCGTCGATGTCGACGCTCTGATACGTAGGGGTCTGCTGGACGTAGAGCTTGATGCCCATGTCGAGCAGCTGGTTGACGTCGGCCTTCTGGGTGGCGTCGAGGAAGACGGAGCTGTCCTTGCCGCCGACCTGATCGGCACCGTCGTGGTTGGCGGTGGCGCCCAGGTTGATGGCGTCGAGCTTGTAGCCCTGGCAGAACTGCAGCATCTCGGCCGTGTTGCCAAAGACGAACATGACGCGCTCGCCGAGGGTGTTGAGCTTGTCCATCTTGGCGAGGGCACGCTCGACGGTGAAGACGTTCAGGCGCACGCCCTGGGGCTTGGCCAGCTTAAGAGCGCCCTTCTTGATGTCATCGTTGGCGGCAGCGTTGTCGACGACGATGATGCGCTCGGCCTGAACCTTGGTGGTCCAGGTAAAGACGACCTGGCCGTGCAGCAGACGGTAGTCAAGACGTGCGAGGACGATCTTGGCGGGACCGGAGCTGTGACGGGACGCCTTGGCCTTCTTGGCGGGAGCCGCGGCGGCCTCGACCGGTGCGTTGGGGTTGGTCAGACCGGTGCGGGCCTCGTTGATGAGGGCCGCGAGCTCGGCACCCTTGACGGGGACGGGGCTCATAGCGAGCGTGAGCGCCAGCGGGATGTTGAAACCGCTAACAACCGTGAACTTCGTGCCGTTCTTGGAAAGCTCGACCATGTTGTTGTTGACCGAGCTGCCGAGCATATCGGTCAGCACATAGACGGTGTCGTCCGCGTTAAACGTGGCGATCATGGCGTCCACCTTATTGGTGATGGGCTCCTTGTCGTCACGAGCAAGCGACACGACGTGGACGTTCGACACGTCGCCGAGAACCATCTCGAGCGTGTCTTTGGCGCCTGCGGCCAGGCCGCCATGAGATGCGAGAATGATCTGATTCATCTTGCCTCCTCCTTTTCGTTATGGTCATTATAACGTCTTATACGTTGCGGATATTGATAATTAGTATATAAACCGTTCGCGGGTGAAAAACGACCGTTGGCGGGTTTAACGCAATCGAAACGATGGTCTTGGGTAGGCCGGCGCTGGCTGGATAACCCCAGGTCGGACGCCGCGCGCAACCCCCTATCGCACGAAGTACCAGGGGCTTTCCTGCACGGTGGGCTCCAGCGCAATGCCCGTGCGCTCGCGGAACAGATCCATGTCCTGCGATTTCTCCGTCCACCACGCGTTGGGCTTAAAG
This sequence comes from uncultured Collinsella sp., assembly GCA_900552705.1. Classification (GTDB taxonomy): domain Bacteria; phylum Actinomycetota; class Coriobacteriia; order Coriobacteriales; family Coriobacteriaceae; genus Collinsella. The sequence goes on from USAX01000019.1 coordinate 12,697, forward strand.
GTCATGCTCTCAACGACATGACCGACAAACACACTGTTGCGCAGCTTGGAAAAGTCGGTGTTCATAATCACGATGGACGCGAGCACCAAAACGATGCCCAGAACTTTGATCGCGCCGGCGGGCTCGGCGTAGACACCAATGCCCAGCAGTACGGTGACGACTGTCTCGAATGACATTACGACGGGAACTTTCGACGTCTCGAGCCCCATGGACAGACCCTGCATATATAAGATGTAAGCCACGGCTGTGGGGATGAGTCCAAAGCCAAGGAACAGCAGCAGCAGCTGTGGCGACATTGCCGCGGCGACATCCGGCCACGGAGCCGCGATAGCTGCCATAACCGCACCGCCAAAAACAAAGCCCCAAAACGTGACAGCCAGCGGGTGGACCGTCTTGGTTGCTATCCGGCTAAACACCGCGAGCGACGCACCACAAAGGCCTGCAATCACGCCCGACGTGACGCCCCAAACCGAAAAATGAAAACCGGAAAGGTCGCCATTGGTCACCGCAAGCACACAGCCAACGATGTTAAAGACAATGGCGACGAGCTTGTTGAGGGTCACGTCCTCGCGATAAAGCACGCGGCCGAACATGACGCCAAACACCGGCGAGGTGTAGAGCAGCACCGAGGCCGTGGACATGCCCACCTCGCCCATACACTCGTAATAGCAGGTGTTGGCGACGGCTAAACCGACGATACCGACAAGCGCGCAGGGAACGAGCTCTTTAGGGCTTGCCTTGAACAGCGTCATGGGACCCGAGGCTTTTCCCTCACGAGCACCTCCCTGGCAACCCATAAATGCCAAGACCGGAGCCATCAAGACGGCACCCGACAACAGGCGAAAGGCAGCCATGCTCTGGGACGAAACGCCCATGGCTGAGATGCCGTTTACAAAGATTCCGATGCTGCCCCACATAAGCGCGGCGATCAGCACCAGCACATAGCCCAGATTGCTCCTCTTCAACGCAGCCTCCTCGGTATTGTTTCCAATATGTTTCACACTACGTTATAGTCGTTATATACATTTTTCAAGACACAAATCGGCGAACGAGGAAATGATTCCCAGGAGTGTCCCCAAGTGCCAGCACAAAAGAAACGTCCCCAAGTGCCAACCACGGCAACGCCGACGTTTTGGCAATGTCAGCGAGCGCCCGTCATTTGAGCCAAGGTGCCGTGAAATGAAAAGGCGCTGACCTTCTGGTCGCGCCTTTGAAATTGAACGGCAGATTGGCCAAATGCCGGGTGCGCAGCGTCGGCCGGTCCGCCGTTCGGTAGAACGGCGGAACCAATATCCCTTAGTAATCCAGCTTCCACATGTAGCGGCGCGTCATGTAGTCCTTGTGGGTGACGGCGGAGAGCGCACGCATGTAGACGTTGTTGAGGATCGGGGCAAAGATCAGGTGGTTGAAGTACTCGCTCACGCTGTCCTTGATGTCGTTGAGGCCGAGCTCCTTGGCGTCGAGCTGGTAGACGCGCTCACCACCGTACTGGTTGACAAAGCGAATGCCGCGCTCGTCGTTGCAGCGGCTGCGGCCGACGCTGATGAGCTGGAACAGCGAGGTACGCTTGTCCAGGATCTCGAAGGGACCGTGGAAGAAGTCGCAGGTGTTGATGGTGCAGGAGTCGATCTGCAGCATCTCCTGCACGTTGCAGATGCTAAAGACGTAGGCGGCACCAAAGAGCGGACCCTGAGCCATCACGTTGATGCAGGGCTTGTCGGCGTTCTGCTCGGCCCACTTGGCTGCGAGCGGACGGGTGTACTCGACGGCCTTGCGATAGATGGGGTCGACCAAGTCGAAGGCGGCCATAGCGGTCTCGTACTCGGCATAGCCCTCGGTCTGCTGCGTAAGCTCCATGGCGATCATGGTCACGACGGCAGAGTTGGTGCGGCCCATGCAGGACTCGTCGACGGCCAGGCTGTCGTACTGGATCTTGTAGTCGCAGACCTCGGTGAGGCCGGACTCGTCAACATAGATGGCGATGGTGCTGGCGCCGTGGTCCTTGGCGACCTGGGCGGCGACGATGGTCTCCTTGGTGCCGCGCATGGACACGACGACGGCCAGGGTGTTCTCGTTGACGTAGGCAGGCGTGGCGTGCACGAACTCGTTGCTGGTGTAGCTGGAGCTCACGACCTGCGTGGCCTCGTGCTCCATAAAGTACTGGGCAGGATAGTTGCCGCCGTTGGATCCGCCGGCGCCGATCCACACGACGCGCTTGATGCCGCCCTTGTCTGCCTTGTCAGCCAAAACCTGGGAGACGACGTCCTTAACCTGTTCCTGAGTAGTCATCGTGCATCAGCCTTTCTTCTCGTTTGATGCTGTCGATGGCATACAAGTTACATACATGTTTTAACGATGTCGACTAGTTGTATGCTATATTTGTCTTAGAAATTTTGCTGATGCGGTTTTCGATAACTCGTTACCAGCGATTTTATTGTTGTATTGGATACATGCTTGATTAGCCAAGCATACAAGTTAGATACAGGTTGTTCGCATGAGCACTTCGTCAAAAAAGAACTTGGCCCAATACGAGCGTCTGGCGGGTACGCTGCGTGACCGCATCGCCGCCGGCACCTACGCACGCGGAGACAAGCTGCCGTCCGAGATGGAGCTCATGGACGAATCGGCGCTGTCGCGCAGCACCGTGCGCCACGCGCTTAAGGTGTTAGTTGACGAGGGCCTGGTGCGCACCGAGCGCGGACGTGGCACCTTTGTGGCCGACACGCCGGCACTGCATGAGAACAACCTGGTGTTTTCGAGCTACACGGCACAGGTCCAGGGTCAGGGAATGAAGCCCACCACGCGCACGGTGGACTCGGGCTTTACCAAGGCAACGGGCAGCGTGGCCAAGTTCTTTGACGCTACCGTGGGCAGCAAGCTCGTCAAACTTGTCCGCCTGCGCTACCTGGACGATGCGCCGCTGTGTCTGGAGACCACGTATCTGCCGCCAAGCTTTGGGTCGCTCATCGATCGCGATATCAACGGTTCGCTCTACGCCACGCTGCGCCAGGAATTCCATCGCGCGCCGGCACAGGGGCACAAGACCTTTGAGGTGTGCTATGCCTCGCAAAACGAGGCGTTTTTGCTCAACGTTGAGCGTGAGCAGGCGCTGATCTTGATCACCGACTACGTCTACGACACCGACGGCCGCCCGCTCCATGTCTCCAAGCGCATCCAACGCACCGACCGCGCCAAATACACCGAGCCCATCGGCTAACCACCACAAAGGGGACAGGCACCTTCGTGGTGGTTTTAGGCGAGGAGGTCGGGGAACCAGGTTGGTTTGGGCTGGTTGGGCGTGCGCTCGGCCAGGACCAACTCCATCCAACACATGTCGTACCAGCGACCGAACTTTTGAGCGCAGCGGTCGAAGGCACCCACCAGGCGATACCCCATATGGGCATGGAAATCCTGACTGTTGTGCGTTAGATACTCGTCGTCCTTGTCGTGCGGCACGGCGATGAGGGCGCACATGTTGGTGATGCCCATCGCGACCAGGCACTGCTTGAGCGCGTCGTGCAACCTGCGACCCAGTCCGCCGTGGCGCACGTCGCGCGCCAGGTAGATCGATGTCTCGACCGACCAGTCGTACGCCTCGCGGCTGTTGAGCGGACTCACATAGGCATAGCCTACCGGGCGCCCGTCCAGCTCCATCACCAGATACGGATAGCGCTTGAGCGTACGCTCGATGCGCCCGGCGAACTCCTCAACGCTCGGCACCTCGTATTCGCAGGTAATCGCCGTCTGGCGCACATACGGCTCATAGATGGCAAGCAACGCCGGCGCGTCATCGGGCGTCGCCAGGCGAATCGTCGGCTCGGACATCTCGGTCATACAACCCTTCTCCCAAAAGCAAAGGCCGCCCTGCGCCAAACCCAAGCGCAAGGCGGCCCTCGTCATTGCATCAACTTACAGGACGGCAGCCAGCGCGTCGATGTCCTCCTGCGTCGTGGCCCAGCTGGTGCAAAAACGCACCACGGTGCGGGTCTCGTCGTACTTTTCCCAGTACTCGATCGAGGCGTGCTCGCGAATGCGGGCCATATCCTCGTTGGGCAGAATCACGAACTGTTGGTTCGTAGTCGTCTCCAAGAAGAACTCGTAGCCGCGCTCATGCAGCACGCGGCGCAGCGCCTGAGCCGTCTCAATCGCCTGGCGACCGATCTCAAAATACAGGCCATTGGTAAAGAGCGCCTCAAACTGCACGCCCGTCAGGCGGCCCTTGGCCAGCAGCGCGCCGTGCTGCTTAATGCGCGGAATGGGATGCGCCGGAGCGTGCATGCCGCAGAACACCACAGCCTCGCCGCAGAGCGCGCCGCACTTGGTGCCGCCAATGTAGAATACGTCGCACAGCTGCGCCAGCTCGGGCAGGGTAATGTCGCACTCATCGGCCGCCAGCGCATAGGCCAGGCGGGCGCCATCCACAAACAGCGGAATCTCGCGCTTCTGGCACACCGCATGGATTGCCGCGAGCTCAGCCTTGGAGTACAGCGTGCCGTACTCGGTCGACAGGCTCACATACACGGCGCCCGGAAACACCATGTGCTCACAGCTCTCGTTTTCGTAGAACACTTGGATATAGTTTTCGAGATCCTCGGCGTGCATCTTGCCCTCGTAGCCGGGGATGGTGAGCACCTTGTGGCCGCCAAACTCGATGGCGCCCGCCTCGTGGCAGGCAACGTGGCCGGTCTCGGCGGCAACCACGCCCTCGTACGGCGCGAGCAGCATGTCAATCACCGTCGCGTTGGTCTGCGTGCCTCCCACCAGCAAAAATACGTCGGCATCGGGAGCCTGACAGGCCTCGCGAATAAGCTGCTTGGCACGCTCGGTGTGCGCATCGGTGCCGTAGCCAGGCTGCGGCTCCATGTTGGTGTCGACGAGCGCCTGCAGCACCGCCGGATGTGCGCCGTGGGAATAGTCGTTGTTGAACGCGAGCATGGCAATCCTCTCTTACCAGGTATCGGCCAGATGATTCAGGTGGGGCTATTGTACGCCGTGAGGATAGGCAATGCGCGCGGCAAGGCACTCAAGTGCCAACACCAGGGCAAAGCCGCAGCTCACGTCAGTCAAAAAGTGTGCACCGATCACGATACGGCCAAAGGCGACGAGCGCCGCGACCACGGCAGCGACCCAAAAGACCACGCGGCGTCGCGACGGCTTTTCCGTAAAGGCCGCCGCGGGAAGCCCGGCGAGCATAAGGCCGATCGCCGCGTGCGCCGTGTGTCCGCTCGCAAACGACTTAAAGCCGTCCTTGATCACGCCGGCGGCGATATAGCTCCACTTGTCGGGATTGCCAATCACCCACCACGGCTGAAAATTGAGCCCCGGCGTGACCTCGATCACGCGCATGCGCGGGCGCGACCACAGCGGCTTGACGATCACGTTGAGGATGATGGCCTGAGCGACCCACACGGCAAGCACCATCAGCGCCCAGCGTGTGAGCTCGTCGGAGTCGGTGTCGCGCGTGAGGCGATAGGCGATGAGGTTGGCCGCGATGACCAATGCAAACGTCAGAACCAGCTGAACCGCGATGAGTTTGCCGCCAACCTTCAGGGACGAGACGATCTCGTAGCCGGCCAGGCCAACGTTGACGAGGATGCCGAGCACGGCGAGCCATTTGCTCCCCCTGGAGTCGGGACGCACCGCGCGCACGAGCATGACGCCCGCGATACTCGCCGTCAGCTCGAACGGCAGCTCGCCAGCGGCCTCGATAAAGCGACCGTACATGCTGCCGATATTGAAGAGCGCGCTCGAGATCTGATAATCGAAGAAACTGCCCACGCCCAGACAAAGGCACAGGACAACCGCAATGGCAGCGGCGTCTTTCTTGTAGATGTACCCGAACATGCTTTCCTTTCCATCGGGCGAAGGGTCGACCCGCAACGTGGTGGGACAAAGTTATCAGTAGTTTTGTCCCAGGGTCGCTTGCGTTGACAGGCTCGATGCGACTATCGCACCTGGGACAAAACTACTGATAACTTTGTCCCACCGACTTACTTGTTAGTCATCGTCAGTAGCGCCCAGCTGCTGCAGCAGCATGAGGGCGGCTGCCACGGGGCCGGTGCCGTCGTTGGCATCGAGACCGCGACCCAGGCCGCTGCCCGCACCGGCGCCCGCCTTATAGGGCACCGACAGCTTGCGGCTCTTGGGGAAGTTCACCGCGCCGTACCGATTCTTAAACTCAAAGGCCACCTTCTTGGGCACGTCGACGCCCAAAAACGTGATGCGTCCGCCGCTGAGCGTGACGCTCTCGAGCCCCAGGCGCTCGCCGCGGATACGGATACGCGCGCGGTTGAACAGGTTGAGTCCCGCCAGCGGCAGCTCACCATGCGCGGCCTCGGTCTCCTCCTGCACCTCGTCGACACTCTCCAGGTCCTCAGCCGCCGCGAGCTTGCGGTACACGAGCACGCGCTGGTCCACCGCCGGCATGTACTCCTCGGACAAGAAGTAGTCGGCCGGCAGGTTGATGCCCACGCTCGCCGCCTCCACGCCGGCATCGTCATCGCCGCGCGCCTCGGCCACGGCCTGGCCCAACATCTGCGTAAACAGGTCAAAGCCCACGCTCGACAGGTTGCCGTGCTGCTCAGCGCCCATCAGCGAACCGGCGCCGCGAATCTCCAGGTCGCGCATGGCGATACGCATGCCGCTGCCCAGGTCCTGGAACTCGGAAAGTGCAGTCAGGCGCGCCGTGGCCTCCTCGGTGAGCGGCAGCTCGCCCGGGAACATAAAGTACGCGTAGGCCTGCGTGGCCGAGCGACCCACACGGCCCTTGAGCTGGTAGAGCTGTGCCAGACCCAGGCGCTGCGAGTCCTCGATGATGAGCGTGTTGGCGGTCGCGTTGTCGATGCCGCTCTCCACGATGGTCGTGGCGATGAGCACATCGATCTTTTTGGTCGCGAACTCGATCATCACGTCCTCGACCTCGCGCGGGCTCATCTTGCCGTGCGCCACGCCCACGCGCGCCTCGGGCGCGGCCTCGTGCACGCGTGCCACAGCGTCATCGATGGTCTTGACGCGGTTGGACACGTAGTACACCTGTCCGCCGCGACCCACCTCCAGGCGAATCGCCGCGCTCACCACGTCGGGGTCGTACTCCCCCACGTGCACGATCACGGGGCGGCGCCCAGTCGGCGGCGTGGTAATCAGGCTCATATCGCGCACGCCGCTCGTGGCCATCTGCATGGTACGCGGGATGGGCGTGGCCGAAAGCGTGAGCACGTCGATCTGCTCGCGCAGGTTCTTGAGCTGCTCCTTGTGCTGCACGCCAAAGCGCTGCTCCTCGTCGATGATCACCAGGCCCAGGTTCTTGGGGTTCACATCGGCCGAAAGCAGGCGATGCGTGCCGATGAGCACATCAATCGTGCCCTCGGCAAACGCCTTGAGTGCGCGCTTTTGCTGCGCCGGCGTGCGAAAGCGGCTGAGCACCTCGACCTCAAGGCCAAACGGGGCAAAGCGTTCAAAGAACGTCTCGTAGTGCTGCTGGGCCAGAATGGTCGTGGGGCAGAGCACCATGACCTGGCGACCGGAGTCCACGCACTTAAACGCCGCGCGCAGGGCGACCTCGGTCTTGCCAAAGCCCACGTCTCCGCACAGCAGGCGGTCCATGGGCTTGGGCGCCTCCATATCGGCCTTAATATCGGCGATGGCCTCCAGCTGATCGCGCGTCTCGTCGTAGGGGAAGCTCTGCTCCATCTCGATCTGCTCGGGCGTGTCGGGCGGGCAAGCGATACCGGCAATCGAAGAGCGGCGCGTATACAGATCGACCAGGTCAAACGCCAGCTTTTTGGCGTTCTTGCGCGCCTTGTTGGTGGCACGCGTCCAGTCGGCGGTGTTGAGCCTGGTCAGGCGCGGCTTGTCGCCGTCGGGACCAACGTAGCGCGTAATGCGGTCAACCTGCTCCAGCGGCACGTAGAGCTTGTCGCCGTCGGCATATTCCAGCAAAAAGTAGTCGCGCTCCTTGCCGCCCACTTCCTGGCGCGCGATCTCGCTAAAGAGCGCGATGCCATGCGTTGCATGCACTACGTAGTCGCCTGGCTTAAAGGGGAAGGTGATCTGCGTAATATCGACCTTGCGGCGGCTGCGGGCGCGGTTGGCGTCCATGCGAGCGTTGAGGTCGGCGATCGAGAACACGGCCAAATTGGCGTCGGGGACCACCACGCCCTGCGGCAGGGCGGCATCCACAAAGGTCACGCGTCCGCGCGAGATGGTGGGCACGGCGGCACCGGCGGCAGCCTGGGCCGCGCCCGCCTCGAGCGAGCGGGCGTTGAGCGCGTCGGCCTTACGCTCGTGAATGGAAGCATGGGCCTCCTGGCGTGCGGCACGGTCGGCAGAATCCGCCGTTGCCACGCGTACGCGCTCGCCAATAACGCCGGCGTTTTCGGGCGCGGCCGTCAACGACTCCTCAAAGGTAATGCCCTCGTCGCCAAAGGTGAGCTCCATCGACTCGCGCGCACCGCGGTCGGGAATGGCAAACACGCAGGCATAGCGCTTGCCCACGACTTCCTGAATGCGCGTCATAAATCGATTGTCCGAGCCCGCAATGGCCGGCTGCTCAATCTTGAGCTCTGCCGTAACCGCACCGCCGGCACGAATCAGGCTCACGTAGTTCAGGCGCTGCTGAGCACCAAAGTCGAGCTGTTGGGCGCGCACATACAGACCCTCCAGACGGTCAATCCCCGCCTCGCCGGCACGGGCCTCGATATCCTCGTAGGCGCGCAGGCAGTCATCGAACAGCGAGCGCGGCTCGGACAGGACCACAAGCGCCTTGCCGCTCACGTGCGCCAACGGGCTCACGGTCTGGCCGTACATCACCGGCAAAAAGCGGTCGAGCTCGGGCGTGACGATGCGCGCATCCACCATCTCGAGCAGCGCCGCCAGCTTGCTATCGCTCTGGCTGGCGCGATAGAGCGCCACATGCATGTTATGGACCGCCTCGTCGGTGAGCGCCAACTCGCGGCACGGGAAGATCTCGATACTGTCCTCGTTGCCGATGGTCTGGCCCGTTGAACTCACCATGCGGCGGATGCGGTCGATCTCGTCGCCGAAAAATTCAATGCGCACGGGCGCCTTTTCCTGCGCGGGAAACACCTCGACGGTGTCGCCGTGCACACGGAACAGGCCGGGCGCGTCGGCGGCGCCGGCATTGGTGTAGCCCATGCCCACCAGACGCTGCGGCACCTCGTCAAAGGGAATCTCCTCGCCCACCGCAAAAGTAGTGGACTCCCAGTAGCGACTCTCGACCGGCGGCACGCAGCGCAGCAGTGCACGGGCCGAGGCGACCATGATGCAGTTATCGCCGCGCACGATGCGCCCTAAAGCCTCGCAGCGTTGGGCCACCACGGCGTCGTCGGGCGCCTGCTCACGCCATGGATAGTCTTTGCGCTCGGGAAAGCGGCACACATGCGCCAGACCCACATAGGCGGCCAGGCTGCGCGCGGCGCGATCGGCCGCGTCCTCGCCGCTCACGATATAGACCGTGGGACGCGGGCGGCGCGCAAACTGGGCTGCCGCCATGAGCGTGCGGCCCGACTGCGACACGGCCAGCGTCACGTCCTCGCCGGCATCGAGTCCGGCCTCGACGGTCTGCAGCGCCTCGGCAGTGTAGAGCTGCGCGGCTATACGGTGAATGAGCATGTGGTCCTCCGGCATCGCAACGCCAAAAGCCCGCCGGGGCAGGCTCGGCGGGTCGTACATCAAAACTATTGATTGTCATGGTAACGCATGGGGCGGACTCCGGCTCAAGGGCAAACCCAGCCCCGCAAAAAACGCCAGACGAAGATGCGTTCCGCCCTACCCCGCCACGCGCACGCTGGGGCACAAATCTGCCAGCGGACACTCGTCACACTTGGGTTTGCGGGCGTCGCAGATCTCGCGACCAAAGGTGATCCACTGATGGTTGACCGACTCCCAATACTCGTGCGGCAAAATCTTGAGCAGATCCTGCTCGGTCTTGAGCGGTTCCTTGGCATGCGTCTTGGGACTCAGCATCAGGCGGTGCGCAATGCGGTTGACGTGCGTGTCCACCGCAATACCCTCCACGATGCCATACCCCACGTTGAGCACGATGTTCGCCGTCTTGCGTCCCACGCCCGGCAGCTTCACGAGTTCCTTCATGTCGGCCGGCACCTCGCCGTCATAGTCGGCGACGATCATCTGCGCGGCCTCGACGGCATGCTTGGCTTTGCTCTTGTAGAAGCCGAGCGACTTGATGGTGTCCGCCACGTCAGCTACGCTCGCCCCGGCCATGGCCTCGGGCGTGGGCCACTGGGCAAACAGCCGCGGCGTCACTTTGTTGACCTGCGCATCGGTCGTTTGCGCCGAAAGCAGCACCGCGATCAGCAGGCGGAAGGGATTCTCGTGGTCCAAAAAGCACTCGACCGGGCCATAGCGACGGTTGAGGCGCTCACACACCTCGATGGCGCGCTCGCGCTTGGCGGCATTGGTCTCGC